>CAYPSE010000051.1:0-10228 GCA_964413305.1 uncultured Rubrivirga sp.
CTGAAGTACTTCCTGCTGGGTGTCTTCGCCTCGGCCTTCTTCCTGTATGGCGCGGCCCTGGTCTACGGCTACAGCGGCACCATCAACTTCACCGAGATTTCCCAGGTCATCGCCAGCAAGCCGAGCGAGTCGATCATCCTGCTCATCGGCATCGGCATGCTGATGGTCGGACCGCTGTTCAAGATCGGCGCAGTCCCCTTCCATCAGTGGGTGCCCGATGTCTATCAGGGAGCACCCACCCCTGTTGTCGGGTTTATGGCAGCCACCGTGAAGATCGCCGCCTTCGGTGCGCTACTGCGCCTGCTCTACGTGGCCTTCGGAGGTGTTCGCTGGGACTGGGAACCGATCATCTGGATCGTCGCCAGCGCTTCGATGATCCTGGGCTCGATCCTGGCGTTGGTGCAAACCGACATCAAGCGACTTCTGGGCTACTCCTGGATTGCGCAAGCCGGCTTCATCCTCGTCGGGTTGGCGGCCGCATCGCCCGCGGGCCTGACGAGTACGAAGTTCTACGTGATCTCCTATGGCTTCGCAACGGTCGGCACGTTCGCGGTCGTGTCCATGGTCCGCGACTCCAACGGTGAGGCAACGAACCTCGCCTCCTGGGCGGGCTTGGGGCGCAAGTCCCCGCTGGTGGCCGGGGCGCTGTCGATTTTCCTACTCGGCCTGGCCGGCATCCCGCTCACCAGCGGATTCGTCAGCAAGTTCCTGGTCTTCATCGCCGCCGTCGAGGCCGGTGCCACCTGGCTAGTCATCATCGGCGTGGTGGCGAGCCTGATCGCCGCCTTCTTCTACGTACGTGTGATCGTGATCATGTTCTTCGCCAAACCCACCGAGCAGACCGCGGTCGTGGCCATCCCCTCGGCCTTCACCACGGTGGCCCTAGCGGCCAGCGTGGCGGTCACCGTGATCCTGGGCGTGGTGCCCCAGCCGGTCCTCGAACTGCTCACGAATGCCGATGTGTTCATCCGGTAGTACCGTCGAGGCATGACCGAGAGCCCACTGGGAGAGCTCTCGGTCGACGCTGCCTTCGACCAGGCTCTCGCGGACTCCCTCGAGGAGGTCGAGAAGGGGCTGCGGGCGGCCATCGTCAGCGACTACCCCTTCGTCACCGAGACCTCCCGTCACCTCATAGATGCCGGGGGCAAGCGGTTCCGTCCGCTGCTGACCATCCTCGCCAGTTACCTCGGACCCGACCCGGCCAACGCCGACGTCATCAAGTCGGCGGTGGTCGTCGAACTCACTCACCTCGCAACGCTCTATCACGACGACGTCATGGACGAAGCCCAACTTCGACGCGGCGCCCCTTCGGCGAACTCCCGATGGGACAATACGGTCGCGATCCTCACTGGTGATTTCCTCTTCGCTCGCGCCAGCGACATCCTCGCCGACCTAGGACCCGAAGCGGTCCGCATCCAGGCGCAGACATTCGAGCGCCTGTGCACCGGACAGATCCGCGAGAGTGTCGGCCCTGACGATGGCGTGGATCCGGTCAAGCACCACCTGCAGGTCCTCGCGGACAAGACAGGATCGCTGATCGCAACCGCAGCGAGATTCGGCACCATGATGTCCGGTGCAGACCAACACACCGTCGAGACTATGAGCCGCTTCGGTGAAGCCATCGGCGTCGCCTTCCAACTCGCCGACGACATCGTGGACATCACGTCGGACTCCGATCAATCGGGCAAGACGCCGGGCACCGACCTCAAAGAGGGTGTTCCCACGCTGGCCGCCCTCATCGCGCGAACGAGTCTTGATCCAAGAGATGCCACACTCATCGAGATGCTGTCCAGGCCGATTCCCGATCCGCTGGAGCATGCGCAAGCGCTCGAGCTTTTGCGCAATCACGATGCCGTGCAGTCAGCACGCGAGGAAGCACTTCGCTGGGCTGCTGAAGCTCAACGGTCGCTGGACCTGATACCTGATTCCGCGGCCAAGGATGGCCTCTTGGCGATATGCGGCTACGTGGTGAACAGAACCGCCTAAGGGCCTTCCTACGTAGGCTCGCTGACTTCGAGTTCGTCGATGATCGTTGAACCGCGTCCGCGCTTCCCGGAGTGCCGGTATGCGTCGACTGAGAAGACCACGAGGGCGAGCCAGACGACGATGAAGCCGGTCCAGCGGCTCTCGGGCATCGCCTCGTTGAACAGGAATACTCCGATGACGAATTGCAGGATCGGAGTGATGTACTGCAAGAGGCCGAGTGTGGACAGTGGTATTCGGGTGGCCGCGCCGCCGAACGCGAGCAGTGGGATCGCCGTCACCGGTCCCAGCAGGATGAGGAGCACGCTGATCTGCCAGCCGTCCAACACGAACGCAGCTTGACCGTTCGATTCCCAGACGGCCATCAGTGCGAAGGCGAAGGGCGCCAGGGCCGCGGTTTCGATCGCCAGGCTCTCGGTGGAACCGACGTTCGCGAGTTTCTTGAGCAGCCCGTACATCCCGAAGCTGAAGCCGAGGACCAGGCTGATCCACGGGACCGAGCCGTAACTCAAGGTCAGGATCGCGACCGCCACGATGGCGATGGACACGGCTACCCACTGGGTTTTGCGCAGGCGTTCGCGTAGCAAGATCACGCCGAGGGCAACGGATATCAGCGGGTTGATGAAGTAGCCGAGCGATGCCTGTACCACCTGGTTGGAGGCAACCGCGTAGACGTAGACCACCCAGTTGACGGAGATGAATATCGCCGCGGCGAACAGGATCAGCAGGGTGCGTTTGTTCATCGCTCGTCGGACACTGCGCCACGTGCGTGCGACTGTGATGACGATGATCAGGAAGACGAGCGTCCAGATGATGCGGTGGGCCACGACTTCCCAGGGCGACACCGCATCGAGCAGGGCGAAGAAGATGGGGAAGGCCCCCCACAGGACGTACGCGAGTACACCGAAGGTCAGCCCGGTGCGGTGCTGGTGGGCTGTGTAGTCGGTCGCGTCCTGGTTCAGTTGATGGTCCATGTGTCGTTGCCGTGAAGCAACGAACGTAAGTCACCCGGGCCCTGTTCGGCGATGACGTCGGCGACCTGCTGCTGGGCCATGCGGTCATAGGCCTCGCGGTGGGTGACCGCACGGAAGACGCCGATGGGGGTGTTTGTCAAGGTGCGGGGGTTGTAGAGGCGGGAGAGTCCGAAGGCCAAGCCCGGGTCCTTGGCGTGCGCGTCGAAGACGATGATGTCGCCTGCGCTGACGTCGGATACGTCCATGACCTGCAGGTGACCGTCGCTGTCGCGGATCACACACTTGTCCTTGTTGTTCCCGAAGATGATCGGCTCACCGTGGGTCAGTTTGATCAGGTTGTCCTCGCGGACGTCGTTCTCCTTCAGCGGCTCCCAAGCTCCATCGTTGAAGATATTGCAGTTCTGGTAGATCTCGATCAGCGCCGAACCTTCGTGTGCGGCGGCAGCGCGCAGCACCTCGGTCATGTGTTTGCGATCGGAGTCGATGGTGCGGGCCACGAAGGTTGCTTCGGCGCCGAGCGCCACCGACACCGGATTGAAGGCGTAGTCCAACGATCCCTGCGGGGTGGACTTGGTGATCTTGCCCTGCTCGGAGGTGGGGGAGTACTGACCCTTGGTCAAGCCGTAGATGCGGTTGTTGAATAGCAGGATCTTGAGGTTCACGTTGCGGCGAAGGGCATGGATCAGGTGGTTGCCGCCGATGCTCAGCGCATCACCGTCGCCCGTTACCACCCACACCGACAGATCCGGGCGGGTGGTGGCGATTCCGGTTGCGATGGCGGGGGCGCGGCCGTGGATGCTGTGGACCCCGTAGGTGTCCATGTAGTACGGAAAACGCGATGAGCACCCGATACCGGATACGAAGACGATGTTCTCCTTCTTCAGCCCCATCTCCGGCATGAACCCTTGGACGGTGGCCAGGATCGCGTAGTCGCCGCACCCGGGACACCAGCGGACTTCCTGGTCGGTCTTGAAGTCCTTGGCCTTCAGTTCGACCTCGGACTTGGGAACTAAGGACAAAGCGGGGAATGCGTCGGTGGTCATTGCGCACCTTCCATCTGTTCGTTCAGCTCCGTGATGACGTCGACCAGTTCGGAGGACTTGAACGGCAGCCCGCGGACCTGGTTGTAGCCGTAGGTGTCGACCAGGAACTTAGCTCGCAGCAACATGTTCAACTGCCCGAGGTTCATCTCCGGGATCACCACCTTCTCGTAGCGCTTGAGAACCTCGCCAAGGTTGCTCGGGAAGGGATTCAGGTGGCGCAAGTGGGCCTGGGCGACCTTGATGCCTGCTCGCCGCGAGATCTGGCAGGCCGCACCGATCGGGCCGTAGGTGGAACCCCATCCCAGCACCAGGATTTTGGCTTCGCCGCTGGGATCGTCGACCTCCAGATCGGGAATGGTCTGGGCGATGGCATCGACCTTCGCCTGACGAAGGCGAACCATGTGGTCGTGGTTGTCGGGGTCGTAGGAGATGTTTCCTGAACCGTCGGCCTTCTCCAGACCGCCGATCCGATGCTCGAGTCCGGCCGTTCCGGGGATCGCCCACGGGCGCGCGAGGGTTTCCGGGTCGCGCTGGTAGGGCCAGAACTCCTCGCTGCCGTCGTCGTTCGTGTGGTTGGCAGAGGTGGCGAAGTTCGGATCGATGGTGGGCAGGGACTCGATGTCCGGGAGTCGCCACGGTTCGGAACCGTTCGCGAGGTAACCGTCCGAGAGCAGGAAAACCGGCGTACGGTACGTGACCGCGATGCGCGCCGCCTCGATTGCGGCATCGAAGCAGTCGGCGGGGCTTTGCGGTGCCACGATCGGAACGGGGGATTCGCCGTTGCGACCGAACATCGCCTGCAGCAGGTCGGACTGCTCGGTCTTGGTGGGCAAGCCGGTGGAGGGGCCGCCGCGCTGAACGTCCACCACGATGAGGGGGAGTTCGAGCGAAACCGCGAGGCCGATCGTCTCGGACTTCAGCGCGATCCCCGGACCTGAAGTAGTGGTGACCCCGAGCGACCCCGCGTAGGAGGCACCGAGGGCGGCACCGATGCCGGCGATCTCGTCCTCGGCCTGGAAGGTCATCACGCCGAACCGCTTGTGCTTGCTGAGTTCGTGCAGGATGTCCGATGCCGGAGTGATGGGGTAGGAGCCAAGGAAGAGCTTCAATCCGGACTGCTCGGAAGCTGCGATCAGGCCGTAGGACAAGGCGAGATTGCCGGTGATGTTGCGGTAGGTGCCGCCCGGCATCGCTGCGGGCTTCACCTCGTACTGGACACTGAATTCCTCGGTTGTCTCCCCGAATGACCAGCCCGCCTCGAACGCGGCGATGTTCGCGTTCATGATCTCGGGCTTGGTGGCAAACTTCTTTTTCAGGAAGTCGATGGTCCCCTCAGTGGGACGGTGGTAGAGCCATAGCAGCAGACCCAGGGCGAACATGTTCTTCGCCCGTTCGGCTTCCTTCTTGGTGATGTCGAAGTCCTTGAGTGCTTCCACGGTCATCGACGTGAGTGCGATGGGGTGCACGCGGTACGCCTCGAGGGAGTCGTCATCGAGCGGGTTTCCTGGGTAGCCGACCTTCTCCAGGTTGCGCTTGGTGAATTCGTCGGTGTTGACGATGAGGTCCGAGCCGCGGGGCAGATCACCGATGTTCGCCTTGAGAGCGGCAGGGTTCATCGCGACCAGCACGTTGGGTTGATCACCGGGGGTGGTGATGTCGTGATCGGCGAAGGCCAGTTGGAAACTCGAGACGCCGGGGAGGGTTCCGGCTGGTGCGCGGATCTCGGCCGGGAAGTTAGGCAGCGTGAGCAGATCGTTGCCCATCCACGCGGCCTCGGATGTGAACCGGTCCCCGGTCAGTTGCATGCCGTCGCCGGAGTCCCCGGCGAAGCGGATGACGACCCTGTCGACCTCGACGACCTGCTTGGTCATGTCACCTGGTTTCTGAAGGCCCGGGCGCGCCCGGGCACTGTCCGAACGTTGCCCTGTTCGTCTCATTCTGCTCCCTTTTGCGTCCCAGGACCATGTGGGGTTGCATGTGGCGTCACCCGGCTAGCCTGCAGGCCATGCTGAGGTTGGCGTCCCGCCCCGATGCCCGGGTTCAGGTGATGGGTGCCGGTCTGGCGTGTTGCTCCCTCGAGGTTGAGGCGGCCTTGGCCATGGGCTGGCTCGTCGAGGAGTCCGAAGGTTCGGACGCACCTTCCTCGGCATCGGTTCTGGTGGTCGCGGGAACCATCACCCACGCCTTGGAGCCCGCGGTGGAGAGGTTGTACTCGGATCTCGCCGAGCGCGGGCCGGTGCGGGTGCTGTCCTTCGGTGCCTGCGCCACCAGTGGGGGGCCCTACTGGGATGCGCCGACCGTCGCACCGGGCATGGGATCGCTGCCGGTGGAGTCGTACGTTCCCGGTTGCCCGCCACGTCCGGAGGCCTTGGTGGCTGAACTCGAGCGCCTTGTCGACTCCATGGCGGTGCGATGACTTTCCAGACCGAAGTCATGACCACCACACCGGGGCAATGGTTCAGCGTGTGCTCCAACTACGCCGATCAGGGCCTGGACGTGGTCGATTGGCTGACTGCAATCGATCGGGAAGTCGAACTCGACGTTGTCGTGTGCTTAGTGAACCCGGGAACGTCTGATTGCGTGCTCGTGTCCTGCCGAATCGACAATAGGGAATCGAACATTCCTTCTTTGGCCTCGGTTTTTCCCGGAGTGGATTGGCACGAACGCGAGACCGCGGAGATGTTCGGCGTCGAGTTCATCGGACGCGAATCGACCGATCCGTTGCTGCTGCGTTCCGCTGTCGGCGTGCCGCTGCGGAAAGCGACCCCGCTCGCCGCACGTGTCGAGACCGCATGGCCAGGGGCCGAACCCGACACCGGTCGGCGCAGGCGCAAACTGCCGCCGGGTGTTCGATCGGAATGGATGGCAGTCGATGAGTGAACCCACCTCGAAGGACGAGACTCCTCGGCGCGGGGTGATCGCCCTCATTCCCGATGCATGCACCTCATGCATGCTGTGCGTGAAGGAGTGCCCGACGTGGTGCATCGAACTCGATTCCCACGCTGAGCAGATCGAGCAACCCGGGGCGCGACCGCGCACGGTGAACGTCCTCGATGATTTCCGCATCGACTACGGCCTGTGCATGTACTGCGGCATCTGTATCGAGGTGTGCCCGTTCGATGCACTGGAGTGGAAACCGGAATTCGACTACCCAGCCCACACCCGCAGCGAGTTGGTGCAGGACCTGGGCGAACTCGACGCTTGGCGGGCTCCTGGCTCGGGGAACTAGCGGTAGTTGACGAACTGGACCGCGAAGTCCAGGTCGGCACCCTTCACCAGTGCGATCACCTCTTGCAGTGCGTCTCTACTCTTATGGGTCACGCGGAGTTCGTCACCCTGAACCTGCGTCTTAACACCCTTCGGACCGTCGTCGCGAATCAACTTGCTGAGCTTCTTGGCCTGTTCGGTGCTGATGCCCGACTTGAAGGTGCCGTTGATCTTGTATTCCTTGCCCGATGAGCGCGGATCGCCGTGCTCGAGGGCCTTCAAACTGATGCCCCGCTTCACCACCTTGTCCTTCAGAACGTCGAGCGCAGCCAGCGCTCGCTCTTCGGTGGAGGACGTGATCTCTACGACCATGTCGGACTTCCACTCGATGGTGGTTCCGGTGTTCTTGAAGTCGAACCGCTGGGCAACTTCTTTCGACGCCTGATTCAAGGCGTTGTCCGCTTCCTGTTTGTCGACCTCGCTGACGATGTCGAAACTGCTGTCTGCCATGGGCACCTCCCGACCCCGACCCTACTTGGGGCATGTAGGGTTCGGTGCGCTGCGAAACAGCACGGCAGGTTGCCCGAGCGGCCAATGGGAGCGGACTGTAAATCCGTCGGCTTATGCCTACAGTGGTTCGAATCCACTACCTGCCACCAGTTGGGTCCCGGATCTCCGCCGCATCAGGTCGGCTGGACTGGTCGACTCAGCCGAGGAAGGCTCGGTAGCCCAGGTTCAGGTTCAGGTCGCCCTTGGCGAAGACGTCGTCTGTGTAGTTGCCGACGACGATGCATGATTGAACCTTGGCAGTATGCATAATGAACAGGTTTGAGAAGCCGCGGAAGTTGTCGGCGAGGCCCGTATAGGGCCTTGAAGGTTCACCACGGTAGGCGGACCCCGTGGAGTAGATGTCACTTTGCGGATCACTGACACAGGCTGGTTGGGGCCCGTCGTTGTGTTGGTGACCGTAGAACCAGACCGTGTTGATGTTCGGGTTTGTCAACTCGAAGCCGAAGACGAAGGCGTAGTACCCGGAGTCCAGTCGGATTGCGGGATCGAGCCTCACCGTAAGTGGTGATTCCAACTGAATTGTTTGTTGACTCTTCGCTGTATAGACGGGAGTTAAGTTACTTATGAATAGGCGTGACTCCGCGCCAGTGAATTGATCACTGATCTTGTAGATGGACGTGGTGATGGTGCTTTCGATGCTCGGGTAGTTGCAGGTGAATTGCTCGAGGGAGTGATTTTGGTCTTGCCCGCTGTAGTACTCGAGCGGAACGAGCGTGATGCATCGGGGATCAAGGGTCAGCGATTCAAGGGAAATCGGTTGAGTCAACGTCACGGTTTGCGCGATCTCAGGCAGGAAGCGCTGATTCATTGTGAAGAGCGCATTGCTCCCACCGTCAGGTACAACCGTGAACTGTTGGAGTGGACCCGTCGCCTGGACTCGTTGCCCTGTCGAAGCAGGATCCTTGACTACGCGCCAGAAGTGCCCACCCTTGCCTTTGCGGCATCGGAGGGTCTGTCCCTTCACAACGACAGTGATCTTGGCGTTGGCCTTCGCGCACTTGGCGTTCGGACGAATTACCGAACGAGCATCCTTCTCCTCGGTTCCACTTGCGTAGGCGATATTGCCCGCAGACAGCAATGCAAGCAGAGTTGCACCGCAGACGGCACTGATAAGGGCCCGAATGCCGATCATGACTCCCCCTGGTTACCGGTCAACTTCGCGAGTAAGCGATGCCAACCAAACTATCGACTCAAGAAGCCACGCGTGTCCGAACGTGATAACGATCCTGTCCCACGTGTCAGGAGATTGCTCAAATCACCTCTTTGCCACGTGGAACGCACCGCACTGCTAATCGCAATCCGGCAGTTTCGGAACGAGTGTTCGGATGCGATCGCGCTCGGGCTGCAGGTGCGTGCTCAGCACGTGACTCAATCAAGCGGGTAGATCACACCGGTCAGATCTTGGCTCACCTCCCACAGGCGCTGCGCTTGCTGGCGATCTTTCGCTGCCGAGGAGCGATCGACGAGTTTCGGGTGGCCCTTGATTTCCCCCCGCCCACCGGGACCGATATAGGAATCGCCGGGCAGGCCGGGCACCGTCGCGGCGTACAGCGTGGGCAAAGCACCCATCTGCGGTGATTGGGCGATGACCTTGTTGGCGATCGCGGTCAGTTTCGCCTCGATGGACGAACCACTCATTTGCGGTCCCACGCTTTGCAGGTTGGTGGCTGCGTATCCGGGGTGTGCTGCATAAGCTTTCACCGTTAGATCGTTTGCCGCGAGTCTGCGCTGTAGTTCGGAGGTGAACAGCAGGTTCGCCAGTTTGCTTTGCCCGTAGGCGCCCCACTTGCTGTACTTCTTTTCACCCATGAGGTCGTCGAAATTGATACTGCGCGCCATCCGGTGCGCGCCTGAGGCAACGTTCACCACTCGCGAATTCGGGATGGCGATGAGGGCGGGAAGCAGCAGCCCGGTCAGCGCGAAGTGGCCGAGGTGGTTGGTGGCGAACTGCAGTTCATGGCCGTCGACGCTCTCCTTGCGGGGGATCGCCATGACGCCGGCGTTGTTGATCAGCAGGTCCAGGCCCGATGGGTGTTCCAGCGCCCAGGAATCAGCGAAGGTCCGCACCGAGGACAGATCGCTCACGTCGACCTGCCAAACCTGGAGGTCTCCGCGCAGCGGGCCCATCAGTTCCCTGGCCCGGTTGCCCTTGGCCACGTCGCGCACAGCCATAGTGACCGAAGCGCCATTTCGCGCCAGGGCCTGGGCGGTGTAGAAGCCGAGCCCGGAGTTGGCGCCGGTCACGATGGCTGTCCGGCCGGTGAGATCGGGCATATCGGCCACCGTCCAGCGCCCGGGCGAGCGCTGAGGTGAGGTGGTGTGTGGAGTGGTCGCCATATAGATAGTGAAGCCCATCTGGGCGTACTCGGCAGGTCGGGGCTGGGGTGGGGGGATCGGCCGGGTGTGGGTACTCTTTACCGGCTTCAGGCCCCAATAGCTCAGTCGGCAGAG
>CAYPSE010000052.1:0-10206 GCA_964413305.1 uncultured Rubrivirga sp.
TGCTGCACGATCGATGTGCGGACCACCGGGGAACGGCAGACCCAGCAACCGAGCAACCTTGTCGAACGCCTCGCCCGCGGCGTCATCGAGCGTCTGGCCGAGAAGTTCGATGCGGTCACCCTCCAGCAACACCAGCGACGAATGACCACCGGAAACCAGGAGAGCGATCACCGGATCGGGTAACTCCCCATGTTCCATCTCGTCGACCGCCACGTGCGCGGCGAGGTGGTTGATTCCGTAGAGGTCCACACCTAAGCCGCTTGCCAAACCCTTGGCTGCCGCAACCCCGACCAGCAGCGACCCCACCAAACCCGGGCCTGCAGTCACCGCCACTGCATCCACGTCGGTCAGGACGATGCCGGCGCGCTCCACGGCAGTGTCGATCGTCGCCCCGATCGCATCGACGTGCGCCCGACTGGCGACTTCGGGCACCACTCCACCGAATCGAGCTTGTTCATCGATACTCGAAGCAATCACATTCGCGCGCAGTTCACCATCCACCACGATGCCGACGCCGGTCTCATCGCACGAGGTTTCGATTCCCAGCACCACCGGACCACGCGATGTCATGACGCGGATCCCAGTCGACGGGCAGTCAGTGGGCGGCATCGCATGATGAATGCATCGCTGCCATCGGCGTAGTACCGGTGGCGGGTGGCGATGGTTTCGAATCCGGCGCGTTCATACAACGAGCGAGCCGCCTGATTGTCGGCGCGCACTTCCAAGATCATCGACGTCGCACCTCGCTCGCGGGCCGAGGCGATGACGGCATCCAGCAGGCCCAAACCAACTCCGGCGCCGCGAGCGTTCGGATCGACCGCGAGGGTCTGCAGATCGCAATCCGGTGGGATGGTGGAGATTCCGGCGTAGCCGATCACCGAACCCTGCTCCTCGGCTACGAAGTAATCACGTGGCTCTCCGGCGAGTTCGCGCCAGAACTGCTCGATACTCCATGCGTCCGTGGGAAAGCACATCGATTCGATCCGGTGAACATCGGGAATGTCCCACCAGCGCATGGGGCGGATACTCGTCGACGTCATCACGGGTGCCCGGTACCCGTTTTGGTCGCCACCGTGATGTCCGGTGCCCGCAGGTACAGGGGTCGCGGAGCCAGCAGCGGACCTGCCGGAATGGAAATCTGTGAGGCATCGGCACCATGCGGTACCCAGTCCTCACGAACGTCTGCGGTAGGTGCTTGCAGCATGGAAGGGTCGCCTTCGATCAAGGCGACTACATGCGCGGCCATGACCGCCGCATCCACCTGCCGTTCGGAGATGACAGGAGCATCGAAATGTGCGTGGTCGCGCTGCATCACCTGCGGACCGGCGATTCGCTCCGCACCATGTTCATCGGTCATCAGGTAACGGGCCCAGTAGATCTCGCTGCGCCGAGCGTCGCTCGTGACGATCACTTCACCCTCATGAGCTGACTCCCCCCAGGCGATGGCATCAAGGGAGCACACACCAGCCACCGGCACATTCCAGGCCCGACCCAAGCCGATGGCGAACGCGATCCCCACGCGCAATCCCGAATACGGGCCAGGTCCCACGCCCACCGCGATCACCTCAGGCCGAGCTCCGGCGAGGTGCTCCATCACCTGGTGCATAAGTTGATCGATCACTTCCGCGTGGCGACGACCGCCTTCCTCGGATACCGAGAAACTCTCGCCACTCGAACCAGCGACACCCATCGCGGTGACCGGACCCGAGGTGTCGATGGCGAGCACTCGTGTCATGGCGCTGATTCCCCAGCAAGCGGGCCAGCCACCAATGCGGCAAGCAACCGCTCGGACCTTGGACCATTCGCGACGACGGACAGTTCACGAGCACCGTCGGCACTCTCGTTACTTAAGAATACGTTGAGGCGATCGGTGGGCAGCGCATCGGCAACGCGTTCACCCCATTCCACGACTGTGGCCGCTGATTCCATGTCGAGGTCGAGGTCGTCCCACTCATGCAACGAGGTGACTCGGTATGCATCGACATGCAGCAGCGGTACGCCCGTTCCGCCGGCAGGCATCTCGCGGGCTACGACGAAGGTGGGGCTGGTCACGGCCTCACTCAGATTCATCCCAAGTGCGACACCTTGCGTGAACGTGGTCTTGCCCGCACCAAGTTCGCCATCGAGGACCACGACGTCGCCGTCGATGAGTGCTGCACCCAGGACTCGGCCCCAGTGTCGAGTCTCATCGGGGGAGGACGAATGGAACACGGTCGCAGACGTCACGCCGTGCGGATTCACGCAGCACCACGGCGAGTGTCGAGATCCCGACGCACCCGTTCGATGAGTGAGAGCAGGAGTTCGCTCACCTCGTCGGGTCGCTCGAGCATGACCATGTGACCGCTATCGCCGAGCACGGCGAACTCCGCACCTGGAACCGCGGCCACGATCTCCTCACTGAGCGACGGTGGCGTCAACCGGTCGGCGGCTCCGACGATCACCAGCAACTCTGCCTTCTGGAATAGATGCAGCATGTCGTGCTTGTCATGTTCGTGAAGCGCCGGCAGGAAGTCGGCGACCACTTCCAGCGACGTCTCGGCGAGCATCCGTGCCACGAATCGTCCGGCTTGGTCGGAGGCCGGCGAGCCGAAGGAGTAGATACGGGTCAACAGCAATCCGAGGTCGCTATCCGACCAACCGGCAACCAGTTGCTCGTGCTCGGCCAGGAACTCTGCGATCGGCGGCGCCCAGGACAGAACTAGCCGACCAAGGGGTCCGGGCATACCCAAGGTGTTGGCGCGAACGCCGCCAGCGGTGGTTGCCACGAGTGCCACTCCGCGCACCCGGGAGCCGATCTCATCCGGGTGGGCTTGCGCATAGGCCATGACGGACATCCCACCCATCGAATGGCCGACCAGCACCATCGGGCCATGTGGGGCGACCGCCTCGATAACCGCGGCCAGGTCGTTACCCAATTGATCAATGTGATGGGTATCGAATTCCGCTTTCGTGGATCGCCCATGGCTGCGCTGGTCATAGAAGACCAAACGCGCGGTGCCGCGTAGCGCCTTGCGCTGGAAATGCCAGGAGTCTTGGTTGAGCGCATAGCCGTGACAGAAGATAACTGTGAGGTCGCCATAAGCCGGATCTTCCGGCTCATCGACTTCCACATGCAGTGCGGTGCCATCGGCGGTGACCAGTTCGCGCACCTGCCCGCGCAAGGAACCGAGCCATTCGTCCGCATGATCCGTGCGCGCCGAGCGCTTGATCAACGCACGTTCGGCGAGCACGCCCACCGCGGCGCCCGCAGCTATCACGCCCGCCGCCGCCACTCCGCGGCCGGCTACTCGCATCGCAGATGTGATGTCCATCGGTGCCATTGTGTCCGATTCGGATGCGCTTACCGGTATCCCCGTGGCACCCGGGTGCTGATGCGGGTGACGATCTCGTATCCGATCGTGGTCGCCCACCGGGCCCAATCGTCGGCGGTGGGCTCACCGGCTTGGCCGGTGCCGAAGATCGCTAACTGGTCGCCGGGCCGATCTAGTGCACCCGGACCGAGGTCCACAACGAACTGATCCATCGCGATCACACCGAGCACCGGGCAGCGCCGCCCGGCGATGAACACTTCACCGGTGTTGGATGCTGCACGCGGTATGCCGTCGGCATAACCAACCGGAACCAATCCCACCGTGGTGGCTGCTTCGGCCGTCCAGGTACCTCCGTACGAGACCTTCTCGCCTACTGCGATCCGCTTCACGTGCGCCAGTCGCGCACGCAGGGTCATCGCAGCACGCAATCCCAGATCCCGGGCACTTCCCAGTTGCTGGCCGGGCGTAACCCCGTAGATCGCGATCCCCGATCGGACCAGATCGAATGCGCAATCGGGTCGATCCAACGCTGCCGCGCTGTTGGCCAGATGTCGTAGTTCCGGCTCCACCCCCAGGGATGCAGCGATGTCGAGCCCTTCGAGGAAGCGACCGCGCTGCTGGTCGGTCATCGGATCGCCGGGGTCATCGGCACTGGCCAGATGGGACCACATGCCCACGATTTCCACGAAGCCGTCGTCCCGCGCGACGCGTGCAGCCTCGAAAATCGATTCCCACGCCGATCGAGGAACCCCGTTACGGGTCAGTCCAGTGTCGATCTTGATATGAATCCGCGCTCGCTTACCGACCCGGCGTGCGGCCGTCACAACATCCACCAAAGACTGTTCGCCGGAAACTGACAGATCCACATCGGCGGCTACGCAATCCACCACTCCCGGATCTCCGGGGACCCACAACCACGCCAGGACACGGCCCCGGTCTCCGCTGGCGCGCAAGGTCAACGCTTCGCTTGGCAGGGCAACGCCTAGCCACTGCGCACCGCACTCGCGCAAGGTCCGCGCCACTTGCCGCTGCCCGTGGCCGTAGGCGTCGGCCTTCACGATGCCCATGACCGGAACACCCACCTGCGAGACGCGCTGGAAATTCTCTGCAACGGCCCCGAGGTCGATCTCCGCCTCAGCTCGGCTTGGGTCGTTCACAGGCCGCACCCTGCCAGGTTCCCGGTGCGCAGGGCACCGATCGTCTGAGGCAACGCAGTCGTCAGATCAGTGGCGGTGATCGGGCGCTCTCCTACCGCGGCGCAGCGCCCGGCCAACCCGTGCAGCCACACGCCAGCGGCGGACACGATCTGCGGATCGTCATCGGGTCGAGCGGCGAGCAGCCCGGCGAGCAAACCGGCGAGCACATCACCGCTACCAGCGCACGCCAGGTCGGGCGTTCCCATCGGATCGACGAACACCGTGCCATCCGGGCCACAGACTGTGGTTGCCGGACCCTTGCGCACCACGATCACTCCCCAGGTACGCGCGACCTCTGATGCATCGACATCGACACCGAACAGACGCACGTATTCACCCTGGTGCGGGGTGAGGACCGTGGTGAGTCCAAGAACGGCGCGGCCTCGCACCATCGCCCTTAACTCTTCGCTCATCGACAGGCACTCGAGAGCGCCGGCGTCGAGCACCACCGGGGTGGGTGCGCCGAGCACCATGTCCACGGTCTGCTCATCGGCCTGCGTGAACCCAGGACCGCACGCCCATGCGCGGACCCGTTGGTCGCCGCGGGAATCACTCGGATCACAGACGACGTCCGGGAAGGCCTCGACGATTCGCGCAGCAACGCCATCACCGCGATCGAGGTAGCGAACCATGCCCACGCCGGAATACCGCGCGGCACCGACAGTCAAGACGGCTGCACCCGGATAGGCCGGACTTCCAGCAGCAATGCCCACGACCCCGCGGCGATACTTGTAGTCGTCGACCCGTGGCCCTTCGAAGAAGTTCGCGACATCAGGGGCTTCGAGCATGTGCTTCGAAGGTTCCGGCAGCTGCGGTTCCAATCCGATATCCACCAGGTGAACCGCACCAACGTGGTTTCGACCCGGGTGCAAGAAGAGCCCTGGCTTGTAGCAGCCGAAGGTGACCGTGGCATCGGCCTCGAACGCGGACCCAACTACTGCGCCGTCATCGACCCCGATCCCACTTGGAATATCCACCGCGACACGAAGTCCCGGGGCTGCATTGGCTAGTTCGACTACTCGAGCAGCGCGTTCGCGCAAGGCGCCGCTTGCGCCGATGCCCACGATGCCATCGACGATCACATCCGCCTGCTCGATCGCTTCAGCCGCAAGGTCGCTCGACACCACTCGGCCACCAGCGCGCAGCACAGCGCGGAAACCCTCAACGTGGTGGGAGTCGGCGACAGGCACCGCTGAGACCGCCATGCCCCGCCCGGCGAGGTAGGCACCGGCGAAGAGGGCATCACCGCCGTTATTGCCTGCACCCACCAGCAACACAGCGCGCGCACCCACAACCGATCCACGTACATCCATCACCAGTCGGAGAGTGTGCGTGGCAAGGCCGCGTGCCGCGGTCTGCATCAACGAACCCTCGGGCACCTGCGCCAGGAGTGCAGCTTCAGCCCGACGCACCTCCGCGGCCGGGTACAGCCCGAACATCACTCCACCGTGACGGACTTCGCCAGATTGCGCGGCTGGTCGACGTCGTGGCCCTTGACCGTGGCGAGTTCACAGGCGAATACCTGAAGCGGAACCGTGGAAACGAGTGGTTGCATCAAGGTGGGAGTTTCGGGCACGCGGATGATGTGATCAGCGAACGGCACGATCGACTCATCGCCTTCCTCCGCGATCGCGATTACCACGGCACCGCGGGCCCGAACCTCTTGGATGTTCGAGACGATCTTGTCGTGCAAGACAGCGCGTCCGCGCGGTGAAGGCACCACCACGATCACCGGAACGCCGTCCTCGATCAGCGCGATGGGCCCGTGCTTGAGTTCCCCCGCCGGGAAACCCTCGGCGTGCATATACGCGAGTTCCTTGAGCTTGAGTGCCCCTTCGAGGGCCACCGGGTAGCCCACGTGCCTACCCAGGAACAGCACCGACGTGGCATTCGCGAATTCCTGCGCCAATCTGCGAACCGGCTCCACGGTATCCAGCACGAGATCGACCTTTTGAGGCATATCGGCGAGGTCCGCGAGGATCGCACGGATCTCATCCTCGAACATTGCGCCGCGCGCTTGGGCGAGATACAGACCTACGAGGTACGCGGCAACGATCTGTGTCAGGAACGCCTTGGTAGAGGCGACAGCGATCTCCGGTCCGGCATAGGTGTAGACCACCGCATCGGATTCGCGGGGGATCGTCGATCCCACCGTGTTGCAGATCGCTAACGTTCGCGCACCTTGGGCCTTCGCATGTCGCAGTGCCATCAGGGTGTCCATCGTCTCTCCGGATTGGGAGATAGCGATCACCAATGAGTCGGGTCCCACGATCGGGTCGCGGTAGCGGAACTCGCTGGCCAGTTCCACATCCACCGGCAACCGCGTCCAATGCTCGATCGCGTACTTGGCCACCATGCCGGCATGCGCGGCGGTTCCGCATGCGATCACCACCACCTTGGAGATGTCACGCAGCACGGCATCGTCGAGATTCGCCTCGTCCAGTTGGATGCGATGCTCGGCGTTGATGCGGCCGCGCAATGCGTCGGCGACCGCCTTGGGCTGCTCGGCGATCTCCTTGAGCATGAATAGGTCGAATCCACCCTTTTCCGCAGCAGACGCATCCCAGTCGATCGAGAACGGCCTGGCGTCCACCGGATTGCCGGAGAAGTCGGTTACCTCCACTCCATCGGATCGCACGACGACGATCTGATCTTGGCCGAGTTCCAGCGCGTTGCGCGTGTGCTCGACGAAGGCGGCGACGTCACTGGCCAGGAAGTTCTCGCCCTCGCCAAGTCCGACGACCAAGGGCGAATTGCGACGGGCCCCCACGACCAGTGTCGGATCACTGGGGTCCATCGCCACGAGGGTGAACGCGCCCTCGAGTCGATGACACACCACCTGCATCGCTCGAGGCAGATCGCCGTCCACCTCCGGCAACGGGCGGGCAAGCGGATGCGCAACCACTGCCGGGTCGGTCTCGGAGGACAGGTGCACGCCAGCCGCGGTCAATTCCGAACGTAGGGCCGCGAAGTTCTCGATGATGCCGTTGTGGATAACGGCAACGCGTCCATCCTCACTGACGTGGGGATGCGCATTGTGATCGGTGGGTCCACCGTGCGTGGCCCACCGCGTATGGCCTATCCCGGTGGTCGATTGGGGCAACGGATCCTGGCCGATCAGTGTCTCGAGGTTGGCGAGCTTGCCTGCCTTCTTGCGCACCTCGAGCCGACCCTCGCTGATCACCGCCACACCCGCGGAGTCGTAGCCGCGGTACTCGAGTCGGCGTAGGCCGGCGACGACCACTTCGAGGGCCTGCTTCTCACCTACATAGCCCACGATGCCGCACATGCCCACAAGACTACGCCCGAGGTGACAAGGTAAGTCTCGTGCTGACGGTCCGAGTCTCGTGTCCTGCAGAGCTGGCCGATCGATGCGAAGCGATATTGAAGGCCGCGCCGAGCCTGACGTCGCTCTCGCGGTTCTCTGGTGCCAGCGTGGATCCGCAGGGCGATGTCTTCGAAGCTCAAATGGAGCGCGATGCGGTGAACGACCTCATCAAAGCTCTGACCGACCTCGGGGTGCAGCACGAGGGCACGATCCAAATCCTGCAGCCTGGATCGTGGGTTTCGCAACGGGCATTGGCCGCCGAGCAACGCTCCCCCGATGCCGACAACGTCGTTTGGCCCCAAGTCATCGAGCAGGCGTACGACCAATCCAAGATCACCCCGATCTTCTTGGCTTTCATGACCATGGCGACTCTGCTCGCCGCCGTAGCCGTCATCACGGATTCACCGATCCTCGTCGTCGGTGCCATGGTCCTCGGTCCGGAGTTCATGGCGGTCATCTCCCTGGGACTCGCCCTCGTTCGCAAACGCCCCGGATTGCTTCGTCAGGCCATTCGCACGCTGGTCATCGGTTTCGCCTTCTCCATCACCGTGACCGTCGGATTCGTTGCGTTGACTCGCGCCACGGGACTGGCCACGCTGGCGGACGTCAGCGCCCCCCGCCCAGGTGTCTCCTTCATCTACACACCCAACGCATGGTCACTGATAGTGGCCGTGATTGCAGCGGCCGCCGGAGTGCTCGCCCTGACCTCCTCCCAGTCCACCGGAATCATCGGGGTGTTCATCTCGGTCACGACGATCCCCGCATCGGGCAACATCGCCGTGGGGATCGTCTTCGAGCAGTGGAATCAGGTCCTGGGAAGCGCTTGGCAACTGGGCATCAATCTCACCGGCATGGCCATCGCCGGCTGGCTCACGTTGGTCCTACGTCAGTGGATGGCGGATCGCACTAGTCGAGCGCTAGCTCAGCGCTCACCACGGCGGCTATGGCACCGGCTAACCGCTCAGCGTCCTCGCTCGTAGCGGCCTCGACCATCACACGGATAACCGGCTCGGTTCCTGACGGTCGCAGCAGTACGCGCCCGCGTCCGGCCAATTCTTCCTCGGCCTGAATCAAACTTGCGCGCACCGCAGCGTTGGTGTCCAGCGCGCTCTTGTCCACGCCACCCACGTTCACCAGGATCTGCGGGTACTTCTCGACCGCTGCGGCGAGTTCGGCCAACGACGATCCGGTGCGCGCCATGCGAGCCAGAACGTGCAGTGCCGTGAGGACGCCGTCGCCGGTTGTGGCGAACTCACTCATCACCACGTGTCCGCTCTGCTCACCGCCGAGTGCGACACCGGTGGAGCGCATCTCCTCCAGGACGTATCGATCTCCCACCGCAGTCTCAGCTACGACGATTCCCGCCGATTCCATGGCGATCTTGAAGCCCAGATTCGCCATCACGGTTGTTACCACAGTGTTGCCGACCAATCGACCCTCGTCGCGCAGTGCGGCAGCCAGGATCGCCAAGATGTGATCGCCGTCGATGATCGAACCGTCGGCGGCGACGGCCAAGCATCGATCTGCGTCGCCGTCGTGTGCGATGCCGACATCAGCGGAGTTTTCGATGACTGCCGTGGCTAGTGCGTCCAGATGCGTGGACCCGCAATCCTGGTTGATGTTCCACCCGTCGGGCGCAGCATGGATGGCAATGACTTCCGCGCCGGCCCGCTGCAAGGCTTCGGGCGAGACCGTCGATGCCGCACCGTTCGCGCAATCGACCACCACCCGCAAGCCGGCCAGATCGACGTCGATGGTGCCGACCAAGTAATCGACGTAGCGGCTCGCCGCACCGGCATCGAACTGGACACGGCCGACGTCCGCACCCGTGGGTCGATCCCACTGCTCACCCAAGCGCTGTTCGATTTGGTCTTCGATGTCGTCGGCGAGCTTGTGTCCACCACGCGCGAAGAACTTGATCCCGTTGTCCGGCATCGGGTTGTGTGAAGCGGAGAGCATCACACCGAGGTCTGCGCCGCTGGTAGCCGTAAGCCAGGCAACTGCAGGAGTGGGGACCACGCCTACGACCGTCACGTCCACGCCAGCACTCGCGAGACCGGCAACGACGGCCGCTTCTAGGAACTCACCGCTAGCACGCGTGTCCCGCCCGACTATCGCCGCGGGGCGAGCGGACGCGCGACCTTCGAACGCTCCGACATCGGCGAGCACGTGAGCAGCCGACACCGCGAGATCGACGGCGAGTTCGGCCGTGATGTCCCGATTGGCGAGGCCACGAACTCCGTCGGTGCCGAAGAGCCGGCCCACGCGATTAGCGCTTGCTGTATTGCGGAGCCTTACGGGCCTTCTTCAGGCCGTACTTCTTGCGCTCCTTGGCCCGGGGATCACGGGTGAGGAAGCCGGCCTTCTTCAG
>CAYPSE010000053.1:0-10200 GCA_964413305.1 uncultured Rubrivirga sp.
GTCACGTTGATCGCTACGGCGATCAATTTCGACGCCAGCGACGAACGGGTGGACGACGCCTGGTGGGATGCGTGCGCCCGCCTGGATGCGATGGAGAGTTCCCTCGCAAATGCTTCTCAGATCGCGGTGTCCCACGTCGATCGGGGAGTCTGCGGGGATATTCGGGCGCACACCGCCGACTCCGATTACCGGCAGGCGGTCGAGGCGGCCAAGGAGTACATCCGAGCGGGAGACGCATTCCAAATCGTGTTGTCGCAGAGGTATTCGCTCCCGGTCACGGCGAGCTCCTTGGACGTGTACCGAGTGCTGCGATCATCGAACCCCAGTCCCTACATGTACCTGATCCGTATCCCCGAATCCGGATCAGACCACTCGCTGTCCGACGAAAGCGCCTTCGACATCGTGGGCTCCTCTCCCGAGGCACTCGTCACGGTCGACGATGGTCGATGCACTGTCCACCCCATCGCCGGCACCAGGCGACGCGGTCGGGATGTCCGGGAGGACAAGGAGCTGGCTGAGGATCTGTTGGCGGACCCCAAGGAAAGAGCCGAGCACGTCATGCTCGTGGATCTAGCGCGCAACGATCTCGGAAGAGTGTGCCAACCGGGGTCGGTCGCGGTCGCGGAGTTCATGGAGATCGAGCTCTACTCGCACGTCATGCACATCGTCTCGACGGTGACCGGCCAATTGACACCGCAAGCATCGGCGCTGGATGCCCTGCGGGCGACCTTCCCCGCGGGCACGCTCAGTGGAGCGCCGAAGGTCCGCGCGATGGAGATCATCGACGAGTTGGAGGACACCCGGCGAGGCCTGTATGGAGGAGTCGTGGGATATGTCGACTTCTCCGGAAACCTCGACATGGCGATAGCCATTCGAACGGCGGTCATTCAAGACGGGATGGCGCACGTGCAAGCCGGTGCCGGCATCGTCGCCGACTCCGATCCGGTGTCCGAAGCCCACGAGTGCGCCAACAAGGCCGGCGCGGTGCTCTCCGCGATCGCCATGGCCGAAACCCTTCGATCGGTGGGGTCGACTCCGCATGACCATGGCTGAACGTTCACCTGAGTCGGGATCCTCGAACAAGGGGCAGTATCTGCTGGCCCTCCTGGTCATCGCCGGTGCTTCGGCCCTCGCCTGGTGGGCCACCGCATCAACGTGGGCGATCGCCGAAGAGGCACTCCTGGGTGATGACAGCGGGCAGTTCGCTTCGGCCGTATCGCAGGTTCCCTTGAGCGCTGCGGCGATCGCCCCGGCGGCCGCGGCGATGCCGATCCTGGGGTTCGCTGGCCTGGCCGGCGTCCTGGGTTCGCGGGGCCTGGTGCGCAGGTTGGTCGGACTGATCATCGCTGGTGCCGGAGCAGTTCTGGTGTGGTCCGGACTTGATGCGTTGACGTCGGTGAAGGTCCAAGTTGCGGCCCCCGGCGGCGGTGAGATCGTCGCCGTTGCCCAGGGTTACATCTTCCTCACGGTCGTTACGGGTGGGGTGCTGGCACTCGCCGGCATCGCCACCACGGTATTCGGTGCGTCGTGGCCCTCCCTGGGTTCGAACTACGAGCGTGCAGTCGACCGTCCACGCGATGCGTGGGAGGCGATGGATGCGGGCCTGGACCCCACGCAGGTGCCGGAAGCAGATGGGGTTTCCGGTGACGACGGTCCGATCCGATCGTGACCTCCGTCGTGACTGGATAGGGACGTGATTGGATAGGGATATGACGGCAACCGATCCAGCTGAGTCGATCTCGATGAACGAAACTCCATCCCACGAAGCCCATTCGCATGACGATCACGGCTCCACTCCGGCGGCCTGGACTGCCGTCGCGATCATCACGCTCGCCTTCGCCGTCGGGACGTTAGCCGTGGTCTTGGCGAATTGGCCCTTGTTCTGGGTCGGGGTCGGACTCGTGGTGGTCGGCGCGATCGTGGGTCGCGTGATGCAGGCACTCGGAATGGGCAAGCGAGCCGAGTCGACCGCCCACGGGGAGTCATCTCCTTAACCGAACCCGAACAGTGCGGGGTCTGATTCGTGATCGGGCTTCTGCCACCCTTGGTTCATGACCGAGCGCGGTCTCGTTCTCGTCGTCGAGGACGAGAAACCCATATCCGACCTCTTACGTCTCTATCTGTCGCGTGAGGGATACGGCGTTCACACCGAATTCGATGGGCTCGCGGGCCTCACCGCCGCCCGGACCAAGCATCCGGTGGCCGTCATCTTGGATGTCGGGTTGCCGGGGATGGATGGCACCGAAGTGTGTCGAACGTTGCGCGCCGAGGACAACTGGGTGCCGGTGATCTTCTGCACCGCTCGAGATGACGAAGTCGATCGAGTGCTCGGCCTGGAACTGGGGGCCGATGACTACGTCACCAAACCCTTCAGTCCGCGGGAGGTCGTTGCTCGAGTGAAGTCGCTCGTGCGCCGGTCGGCGGTTGCACATCGAGGGAATGAGACGTTGAGCATCGGTTCGGTGCAGGTAGACGCCGTCAGGCGTCGGGTGACCGTCGATGGAACCGACGTGGCTTTGACGGCCACGGAATTCGACCTCCTCGCGCACTTGATGTCCGAGCCGGGGCGGGTCTTCAGTCGAGATCAACTGCTGTCGGAAGTGTGGGGGTACGCCTCGTCCGTGGGCACGCGCACGGTGGACGTCCACGTGGCTCAGTTGCGAGCGAAGCTGGGGCAGGCGAGTCCCATTCGAACGGTCCGGGGTGTGGGCTACTCGGCGGAGGTGTCCCCGTGACGAGACCGGCCACGAGGCGGCTGGGGATCACGACCCAGACCATGTTGCTGGTCACCGCCATCGCGACGATCGCAATTCTCGTCGCCGGCCTGGCCTCGTACCCGTTCGTGCGCGCGGCTGCCGAAAGTCAGGCGCAGGGTGAGTTGGCGAGTCTGGCGGATGTCACCGCCGCCTATGCCGACCGAAGAATCGACGTCAGGGAGCGATTGCTGCCAAGGCCGCTGGCTCGCATCCTGGGGCGTGAGGAGATCTCGGGGTTCGTGGTGGGCTTCGGAGCCACCGAGGTTCCAGAGATTCCGCAGGACATGGTGTTGCAGGCCTTGGCCGGGGAGCCGGTATCCGAGCGCGCGCGGACCGATTCCGGCGCCACGATCCTGATCGAAGGGCGGCCCATCCAGCAGGGCGCCGTATTCCTCGTTCAACCGCTCACCGTGGCCAGTGCCGCCACCGAGGTATTCGTCGTCCGAATCGTCGGTGCACTGCTTCTCGGTCTGCTGATCGCCGTGGCCATCGGATTCGTGGTGGCCCGGCGGATGTCCCGTCCGCTTCGAGCCGCTCAGACAGTGGCCCACCGCATGGCCGCTGGTTCGCGTGAGGAACAACTCCCCAGTCAAGGACCAGCCGAGGTGGCCGACATCGCCGAGGCACTCAATGCATTGAATGCAGCACTCATCGTCTCCGAGCGCCGACAACGCGAATTCCTCTTGTCCGTTTCCCACGAATTGCGGACGCCACTGACGGCCGTGAGAGGTTACGGCGAGGCGCTGGCCGATGGCTTGGTCTCCGGTGCCGACCTGCCCGCAGTCGGTCGCACCATCGCAGCAGAATCGACGCGACTGAATCGCCTTGTCAACGACCTGTTGGACCTGGCCCGCATGGGTGCTGTCGACTTCCAGGTTTCCGTCTCCGTGATCGACGTCAGCGAAGTCGTCCAGGAAGCCGGTCGGGTGTGGATGGACCGATGCGGCCGCGAAGGTGTCGGATTCGCGGTGCGCGGAGTGGATGAACCGACGATGGTCGTTGCTGACGCCATGCGCGTGCGACAAGTACTCGACAATCTCTTGGAGAACGCGCTTCGCGTATCGCCGGAAAACTCCGACATTTCCGTGATCGTCCACCGAGACGGCGATCTAGCCGGAGGCGCCTTCGCGGTCATCGAGGTGCGCGACTGCGGGCCGGGCCTGACTGCCGACGACGTCGCCGTCGCATTCGAACCCGGGGCTCTCCATGAGCGCTACCGGGGGGAGCGCCCCGTGGGAACGGGTCTGGGGTTGGCCCTGGTGGCGCGACTGTGCGAAGCGATGGGTGGTTCGGCCGCAGTAACGAGCGATTCTCGGACCGGCACGTCCTTTTGGGTCCGACTACCGAGTGCGCAGTCGTAGGGTGAAGCGGTGATCGGGCGACAAGAACGAGTTGACGTTCCCAGCGATCCGGGCACGCACGTTGTCGATGCTCGCCCTCGATCGCGGCGAATGCTGCCGGTGGTTGTCACCGGACTGGGTGCGGTGGCGGGCACCATTTATTTGCGTGCCGTGGATCCGAACGTTCCCGGGCACTATCCGGGGTGCCCGAGCCAGTTCCTCCTGGGCGTCGATTGCCCTGGTTGCGGGGGGATGCGCGGTACGTATGACCTTCTGCATGGCGACCTTGCGGGGATGCTCGACCACAACGTGCTACTTGCCGTAGTGCTACCTGCATCTGCGGTGGCCTTCGTCGTGTGGGGTTGGCGAAGCTGGACAGGGCGAAGGCCCCACATCGACATCGCCACCCAATCCCGGCGTGCTCGGCTGTGGGTGTGGGTGCTGATCGCCGTCCTTGCATTCGGAGTCGTCAGGAACTTCGTGCCCTACCTCGGCTCGGGCCCGGGATAGAGCCCCAATTGCCGACCGCCTCAACGGGCGTACTGTGGCCTCGTGAACGTCCTCGACGACATCGTGGCGGGAGTCCGCGAGGACGTTGCGCGTCGTATGGAGGAAGTTTCCCTCGATGAACTGAAGGAACGCGCCAAACGAACTCCCTGTGCCCGAGATCCGCGGGCCATTCTCCGTAGTGACCAGATCTGCGTGATCGCCGAAGTCAAGCGACAAAGCCCCAGCAAAGGTCCGCTTGCCGACATCGACGATCCAGCAGCTCTTGCTCGCGACTACGAAGCCGGTGGAGCACACTGCATCAGCGTGCTCACCGAGGAGCGTCGATTCGGCGGAAGCCTGAGTGATCTCACCGCCGTTCGTGCCGCGGTGGACATTCCGATACTGCGCAAGGACTTCATCATCGGGAGTTATCAGTTATGGGAAGCGCGAGCCTTCGGCGCCGATCTGGTCCTGTTGATCGTGGCCGCATTGGAGCAAGATGCGCTGGTGTCCTTGGTCGAGCGAGCGCGCAGTCTGGGCCTGACACCCCTGGTCGAGGTTCATGACGAGGTCGAAGTCATGCGTGCAGTGGATGCTGGCGCAGATGTCATCGGGGTGAACGCGAGGAACCTCAAAACATTGGAGATCGACCGAACCGTCTTCCCACGGATCGCCGATCGAATCCCGGATTCGTGCATCAAGATCGCGGAGTCCGGCATTCGCGAGCCGCACGACCTCATCGCCTACGCCGAGGCCGGTGCCGACGCTGTGCTCGTCGGTGAGAGCCTGGTCACGGGCAAGGATCCGCGGGCAGCGGTGCACGACCTGGTGACCGCTGGCTCCCATCCGGCGCTGCGGCAGATCCGAAAGAGTCCGACGTGACCGCAACCGAGATGCCCGCGACGACTTCCGATCGAGCTTCCGATCGAGCTTCAGGCCACTTCGGCCCCTATGGCGGCCGGTTCGTACCCGAAGCGTTGATGGCCGCGCTCGATGAGTTGGAGTTCGCATTCGACTCTGCGCTAGCCGATCCGTCCTTCGCGCGTGAGCTGTCCGAACTCGAACGCCACTACACGGGCCGGCCATCGCCACTCACTCGAGCGCGTCGATTCGAGCAGCAGTGCGGTGGCGCCCGGGTGTACCTCAAGCGCGAGGACCTCAATCACACGGGCTCGCACAAAATCAACAACGTCCTCGGTCAGGCCCTGCTGACCAAACGGATGGGGAAGAAGCGGATCATCGCCGAAACCGGCGCTGGTCAGCACGGCGTGGCGTCGGCTACCGCGGCAGCGCTCATGGGTCTGGAATGCGTCGTGTACATGGGACTCGAGGACACCAAACGTCAGGCCCTCAACGTGGCCCGCATGGAGTTGCTGGGGGCCACGGTCGTGCCCGTCACGACGGGAAGCCAAACCCTCAAGGACGCCATCAACGAAGCGATGCGTGACTGGGTCACGAATGTCGACCACACGCATTACCTCCTGGGAACTGTCACAGGGCCTTCACCCTTCCCACGCATGGTCCGTCACTTCCACAGCGTCATCGGCACTGAGGCGCGCGAACAGATTCTGGACGTCGAGGGTCGGCTTCCGGATGCGGTCATCGCGTGCGTCGGTGGGGGATCGAATGCCATGGGCCTGTTCTCGGGCTTCCTCGAAGACCCACAGGTACGACTGGTCGGTTACGAAGCCGGTGGCGAAGGTGTCGAGACGGGTCGCCATGCCGCCCGCTTCGCCATGGGAGCACCCGGTGTGCTGCACGGAGCGCGTACCTACGTCATGCAGGATGAATGGGGTCAGACCGTTCCGTCGCACTCGATCAGCGCCGGCTTGGACTACCCCGGGGTCGGGCCCGAACATGCATGGCTGCACGACACCGGTCGGGCCACCTACGAACCAGTCACCGATTCGCAGGCTATGGAGGCGTTCGCGCTTCTTAGCCGCACGGAAGGCATCATTCCCGCGATCGAGACCGCTCATGCGTTGGCCGGCGCGATGCGGTTGGGCAAGCAATTGGGCCCGGACGCGGTCATCGTCGTGAACCTGTCCGGTCGCGGCGACAAGGACGTTGTCACGGCTGCTCGCTGGTTCGGCATGGACACGGGAACTGGTCGGTAGGTATCGATTCACGGTGCATCCGCGTACATCCGGCGTCTTCGAAAGCGCCCGCAACGAAGGCCGAGCCGTCTTGATCGGATACCTACCGGCCGGGTTCCCGACCGTCGACCACAGCATCGAGTTGATCCGCAGCATGTTCGAGGGTGGGGTGGATCTCGTTGAAGTGGGCTTGCCGTATTCCGATCCGCTGATGGACGGTCCTGCGATACAGGAGGCGGTCGAGACCGCCTTGGCCGCGGGCGTCACAACCGCCGACGTGCTGCGCGTCGTGGCCGAGTCCGATCCAGGCGCAGACCAAGCCGTCGTGGTCATGAGTTACTGGAACCCGATCGAGCGGTACGGCCAGCGCCGGTTCGCTGCGGATCTGCGCGATGCTGGAGGTAGTGGCGTCATCACTCCGGACCTGATTCCCGAGGAAGCGGGCGAGTGGATCGATGCGACCGATAGCGCAGGAATGGACCGGACCTTCCTGGTGGCCCCGTCCTCGACCGACGTCCGAATCGATCGGGTTGCGAAGGCCTGCACCGGCTTCGTGTATGCCGCCTCGACCATGGGTGTCACCGGGGCGCGCGACCAGGTCAGCTCGTCGGCGCCGGAACTCGTCGCACGGGTCCGCAGGCACTCCGTCGCCCCCATCGGCGTCGGTCTGGGAGTGTCGAGCGCCCAGCAGGCCGCCGACATCGCCGCCTACGCTGATGCAGTGATCGTCGGCTCCGCCTTCGTCCGTCGGATCCTCGATGCCCCCGATCAGGAGGCGGCCCGAGAGTCCGTCCGGTCGTTCGCAGCCGAGCTCGCCAAGGGCGTGCGCGGGCGCCAGTAGCCGCCCGGTTGGCTCCAGTGGTTGCGAATGCAACTATCCTGAGGGATCGCACGTCGAAGGTTCCACAGTCAACGTTCCAAGGTGAACGCTCCAAGGTGAACGTTCCCTATACACACCGGATGGGGTCGGAGAGGTCATGGCAGCCGGAAGCAAGGACAGGCGCGAACGGGCAGCCGCAGCACGCGAGGCGGCCCAAGCAGGTGAGAAGCGCCGGGAGCGCACGGTTCGCCTCATCGGTGCACTCGCCGTGGTCGCCGTGGTGGCCGGGATCATCGGTGTGGCCGTATACGCGCGCAACACCGAGGGCACCGTCGCAGGAGTCGAGGTTGTCGACCCCGATCCCAGTGCACCGGTACCCGAGGGAGTGCTCGGGGCCGACAGTGAGTGGGCCTTCGGCGTTCCCTATGGGTCGGGATCTGAGAACGTTCCCGTTCTCGAGGTGTGGGAGGACTTCCAGTGTCCGGCGTGCGGTGCACTCGAAGAAGCCAACGGTGCGGGCATTGCCGAACTTGCCGAGACGGGCGTTGTTCGCTTGATCTGGCGTCCCACGGGATTCTTGGATCGAAACCTCGGCAACGACGCCTCCAATCGAGCCATCGGTGCGTGGGGCTGCGCGATCGACCAAGGATTCTCGCGGGAATTCCACGATGCGGTGTACGCCAATCAGCCGGAGGTCGAGGGTGACGGCTGGCCGAATGAGGACTTCATCGCCATAGGTGAACAGATCGGAATGTCCGGGGAGCAGCTCGATGAGTTCGCCCAGTGCGTGAACGACGGCACCTACCGGGTCTGGGCGGCGAACTCGACCCAGGCCTTCTACGACGAGACGATCCCCGGAACTCCGTTCGGTCGCATCGACGGCGTGGAAATCGACAACGCCACCATGGCCGACAACGCAGCGCTCCTAGCCGCGATCACCGCCGCAGCTGGCAACTGACGCATGTTGGTCGCGAGCATCCCCAGCCCCGAGCAGGGGGCATGGAACCTCGGACCGATCCCGCTGCGCGGGTACGCCCTGGCCATCATCCTGGGGATAGTCGTCGCCATCTGGTTGGGCAACCGCCGGTACGTAGCCCGAGGTGGCCAACCGGGTTTGATCACCGACATCGCCCTGTGGGCGGTTCCGTTCGGAATCGTCGGCGGACGCCTGTACCACGTGCTCAGTGACTGGCAGATCTATTTCGGGCCGGACGGCCGCGGCCTCGTTGCCGCCCTGCGCATCTGGGATGGCGGTCTGGGCATCTGGGGAGCGGTGGCCTTCGGAGCGCTGGGTGCGTGGATTGCGGCCAGGCGCCACCATGTCCCGTTGCCTCCGATCGCAGACGCCATCGCCCCGGGAATCGCGCTCGCGCAGGCGATCGGTCGCTGGGGAAACTGGTTCAACCAGGAGCTCTTCGGTCGCCCCACCGACCTTCCGTGGGGATTGGAGATCTCGCCCGGGCGTCGCCCCGAGGGCTACGAGCAGTTCGAGACCTTCCACCCGACGTTCCTGTACGAGTCGTTGTGGCTGGTCGGTGTGGCCCTCGTGGTGATCTGGGCCGACCGACGCTTCACCATGGGCCACGGCCGGGCTTTTGCCCTCTACGTCCTGCTCTACACGGTCGGACGGGTCTGGATCGAAGCGCTGCGGATCGACCCGGTCAACACGGTCGGTGGCGTACGCCTGAACGTGTGGACCTCGATCATCGTCGGGCTTGGAGCCCTGATCTACCTGGTGTGGTCGGCGCGAACCCGACCGGGACGCGAAGTCATCGAGCCTCCCACCGAGCAGGCCTCCGCTGTGGAAACCAAGCCGGCGGGCTAAACTTCCCTCCCTACGGGCCAACGTCGTCCCGTGACCAGACCCCCAGGGGTCCGGAATCCGTGCAGGCTCCCCTCGGGGCCCTAGGCGGCATATGTGTTTCGGACGACGAAAGGCACACCGTGCTCGATCGCTACTCAACGCTCCCGACGGCCCAGGGTCTTTACGACCCTCGGACCGAGAAGGACGCCTGTGGTGTCGCCTTCGTGGCAACCCTCACCGGCGTGGCCACTCAGGCCGTGGTTCGTCAGGCACTGACCGCGCTGGTGAACCTCGAACATCGTGGTGCATCGGGAAGCGAGCCGGACAGTGGCGATGGCGCGGGAATCTTGCTCCAGGTCCCCGATGCGATGCTGCGGCGAATCAGCGGCGTGGAACTGCCGGCTGCCGGCAGTTACGCCACGGGAATCGGCTTTCTGCCGCAAGAACTCAGCGAGCGCGCCGAAGTCATGCGTCGCATCAGTCAGATCGCCGACGAAGAGGGAGTGACCATCCTCGGCTGGCGGGAGGTGCCGACGGATCCGTCCTTGGTCGGACGAACGGCTCGTTCATGTATGCCCGCCTTCTGGCAGATCTTCGCCGCCGATGCTTCCGGGGAGGCCAGCGGCATCGATCTCGATCGGTTGATCTACGGAGTGCGCAAGCGCATCGAGCACGAGGTGGGTGTGTACTTCGCGTCGTTATCTGCTCGGACCATGGTCTATAAGGGAATGCTCACCACCGGTCAGTTGGTGCCGTTCTATCCGGACTTGAGCGAGCCGGATATCGCCTCGACTCTGGCGATGGTCCACTCCCGATTCTCGACGAACACCTTCCCCTCCTGGCCATTGGCTCATCCATATCGGCTCATCGCGCACAACGGTGAGATCAACACCGT
>CAYPSE010000054.1:0-9624 GCA_964413305.1 uncultured Rubrivirga sp.
CTGCCGCACTTCACGGCTTCGACGTGATGGCCGACCAAAAATTCGCCGGAGCGATGATGTGGGCGATCGCGATGGTGCTCGACGGCATGTGGATGATGGTCGCCGCGATCGAATGGTGGCGCGATCAGGAACGGGAAACCACCAGGTTGGAGCGACGCGAGCACCGTGAGGCGGTTTCCGCGTGAAACACGTAGCCGTCCTGCACGTAGCCGTCCTGGTCGTGATCGCGGGGCTGGTGTCCGGGTGTGGACTGCTGTCCCCGGAGGAGGAACTGCTCATCCCCGTCCAGGCCGGTCAACTGAGTTCCGATCCCGGTATCGGGCTCACCGTCATCCCCGAGTCCGAACGCGGAGCGCCGTTGAACATGGCGGGGGTGGACCTCGAGGGTGCACCCATCGCCCTGAGTGACTCGCTCGGTGACGTGACCGTGGTGAACTCTTGGGCGACCTGGTGCGCACCGTGCCGGACCGAGATGCCGGAATTCGCCGACGTCGCCCGGAAGTTGGACGGTCAAGGTGTGACCTTCGTCGGAATTAATGTGCAAGACGACCTCGACGGCGCACGCGAGTACACGACCGACACCCCCTACCGGAGCATCGTGGACGCCGATGGATCGCTCGTAGCGCAGATCCCCGACGTGCCTCCTCGCTCGTTGCCGGTGACCGTGATCTTGGACCGACAAGGACGAATCGCGGTACGCATCGTGGGTCCGATCGTCCTGGGCACGCTCGAGGAAACCGTGCTCGGCGTGCTGGCCTCCGAGCGAAGCTGACCGACAGATAGGAACGCGTCCATGGAACTGACCGGTGTGTTCGTACCCGTCATTACCCCCTTCGATGCATCGGGTCGTATCGATTCAGGTCGTCTCGAGAAGGTCATCGGATCCCAACTCGATGCGGGTGTCCGAGGGTTCGTCTCCTGCGGGACTACCGGCGAGGCATATGCGCTCTCACTGGAAGAACGGCGCGCAGTAACTACACGGATCAAGGAGATCGTGGACGGTGCGGTGCCCATCCTCGGTGGCGTGGGCGGCATGTCCACCGACCAGGCCCTCGATCATTCACTCCTGGCGAAGGCACTCGAACTGGACGGGCTGATGGTGGCCGCACCCGCCTACTGCCTGCCCACCGAGGAGGAACTCGCCACCCACGTGGGTTCCGTGGTGAAGGCCGCGGGTCTACCAACCGTCCTCTACGACTACCCGCAACGGACCGGTGTGTCCTTCTCGATCGACGTCCTCGACCGGCTAGCGCCGGATCCCTTGATCATCGGTATCAAGGAGGCATCGGGGGACCTCGAGCGCATCCCCACCCTGCTCCAGCGCTACCCCGGTTCCTTGGAGGTGGTCTGCGGTGCCGACGCGGATGCACCCACCTTCTTCGATGCCGGTGTCCGCTGCTGGATAGGCGGGATCGCCAACCTGCTGCCCGAGGCGCACGTAGCCATGCTCGAACTGAATCGGCCCGAGGACGCGTTCGCTGCAGTCCTCCCGGTGCTTCGATTCATCGAATCAGGCCGATACATCAGCAAGGTCAAGGCCGGCATGGCGATGCTCGGACTCGACGTGGGTGCACCGCGCGCACCCCTGGCTGCGCTAGATACCGAAAGCTCGCACGCACTGTCGATACTGCTCGAGGAATCAGGTTCCTGGGCACCGGCACTGAATACTTCATGAAGGTCCTCGTCGTAGGTGGCGGCATCATCGGGGCCAGCTGCGCAGCGCTACTAGCAGAACGCGGCGCGAATGTGACCGTGATGGATGCCGGGGCGCCACGCTTCGGCACATCGCTAGCCAACGCAGGACACATCGTGGTCAGCCATTCGATACCGATGGCTGCTCCGGGAATGGTCGGACAGGGGCTGCGCTCGCTCATTTCCCGCGATGGCGCGTTCGCCGTCTCTGCAAACTCAGGGCGCGGAACGCTGGGGTGGCTGCTGGCATTCGCGCGGCATTGCACGGAAAGCAACGTGAGCGACTTGCAGCCAGGTATGGACGAGCTCTTGCACCGAAGCGCTGCGCTACTGATGGCCGACCCGCACGTGGCAACCACGAAGACCGGCCTATGGCAGGTGTTCACGTCCTCCAAGGAACGCGCAGATGCGGAAGCCGAGCACCTTCGACACCACGGTGTTCGCGTACGCGAGGTTCCCGACCACGAGCTGCACGCCGAACCGGGGCTGACCGGGAACGTGCGCGCAGCGATAGAGCTGAGCGAGGACTTCGGTGTGGACCCGGAGGCGTTATGGCATCGGATGCGGCACCGAAGCGAAGCCGCAGGCGCACTGTGGCGCGAAGGGATCGCCTCGGACCTGCGCGATGTCGACTCCGATCTGGTCGTGCTTGCCGCGGGTGCATGGTCTCCGGCAACCGCCCGGCCGCTCGGCGTGGACCTGCCGATCCGAGCGGCGAAGGGGTATTCGGTGACGATCAGTGGCGAATGGAATCAGCCCAGCCGACCGATGCTCTTGATGGATCAACGCACGGCGCTCACTCCACTTCCCGGTTCTGCCATTTCCGGCTCAGTGCGACAGCGCCTGCGCCTGAGCGCGCGATACGAGATCACACGGCCAGACGATCGTGAGGTCGCACGCCATCGAATAGGAGCCCTCATCGATCGAGCCCGGATGGCCGTCCATTTGCCCGCCGAGGTGGGCGATGTGAAGCCGTGGACCGGCGTGCGTCCCGCCAGCATCGACGGTGCTCCATACATCGGCTTCCTGCCCCGTCGGTTTCGGACACCGGTCCTGGTGGCGACCGGCCACGGGATGATCGGCACGGCCATGGCGGCCGGAACGGCCGACCTGGTCACGCGACTCATATTCGAAGAACCCGTGAGCAAGGCCGAAGCGCGCTTGAGTCCGCAGCGGCTGTTCCGCTAGAAGACTTCACCTAGCATCGGCAGGTGGAATCGATCCGGACCTGGCACTGCGTGGACTCCCATACCGAGGGGATGCCCACGCGCGTGGTCGTGGGCGGCGTGGGTGTTCTCCCGGGCGCGACGATGGAAGAGCGACGTCAGTTCGTGATGCACGAGGCCGATCACCTGCGCACCTGGTTGATGTTCGAACCACATGGACATGGGGCGATGAGCGGGGCGATCCTGCAGCCGCCGATCCGTGATGACGCTGACTGGGGTGTGGTGTATGTCGAGGTGTCCGGATGTCTGCCGATGTGCGGACACGGAACCATCGGTGTGGCAACCGTTCTCGTCGAGACGGGCATGGTCGAGGTGACCGAACCGCAGACAGTAATTCGACTCGACACCCCAGCCGGACTCGTTGTCGCGACGGTCGATGTGGAAGGCGCGCGCGCGCGAGCCGTAACCATCGAAAACGTACCAAGTTTCGTGACCGAACTCGATGCGACGGTGAATGTTCCCGACATCGGTCAGGTGGTCTACGACATGGCATTCGGGGGGAACTTCTATGCGATCGTCGAACTCGACTCGATCGACGGTGCACCGGACTTCGGCCGCGACCAGGCAGATGAACTCCTCGAACTCGGGATGTGCATCATGTCTGCAATCAACGAGCAAGCAGCGCCCGTACATCCACTCAACCCCGCCATCGACCACGTTCACCATGTGCAGCTCGTGGCACCGGGCAGCACCGGGCAGCACTCCCGCCATGCCATGGTGATCCACCCGGGTTGGTTCGACCGCTCACCCTGCGGAACGGGAACGAGCGCGCGAGTGGCTCAACTCTTCGCTCGAGGCCGGATGAAGGTTGGCGATGAACTGGTCAACGAATCCATCATCGGAACGCACTTCATCGGGCGGGCCATCCGCGAAACAACCGTGGCGGGCTATCCCGCGATCATTCCGACCATCACAGGTCGGGCGTGGATAACCGGGACGTCCCAGCACATGCTCGCCCCGGACGATCCGTTTCCCCGCGGCTTCGTGCTGTGAACGATCCATCACCCGAGGCGCTCCGCTCCGACCCGCACACACCGCACCCAACCCGGCTTGCGCCCGATCACCCCATGTTCGTGGCCATCATGGAGGCACACCACTGCGCCGTCGTCGAAGGTAAGCCCGGATACCTGGACCCGGGGACCGGACTTTTCGTGATGACCGCCGAACACCACATGCGGCGCGGGAAGTGTTGCCACAATGGGTGTCGGCACTGTCCGTATGTGGGTGCCGAGGATCAACGGTGAGTATCGACGACCGGGAGCGCGCATGGACAGCAGCGAGGTGGAGCGACTCGGGCGCGGCAAATACCTATCCTTGACGACGTTCAAGAAGGACGGATCCGCGGTGGCCACTCCGGTATGGGTGGCGCGCGATGGGCAAGACTTGATCGTGATCACCGAGGCGACGTCCGGCAAAGTGAAGCGAATCCGCAACAGCGGGCGAGTGGTGTTGGCGCCGTGCGACATGCGCGGGAAGGTGACGGGACCGAGCGTCGACGGCATCGCGTCGTTGACCGACTCCTCCCAGACCGATCACATAGCTGCACAGATCAAACGGAAATACGGATTGGCCTACGTGGCCATAGGGTGGTTCGAGAAGTTACGCCGCCGCGATACAGGTGGTTCGGTTGGGATTCGGATTCGGGTGGGGTGAACATGCAAACGCGACCCTTCAGTGCACCGCGCCCGAGCGAGTACACAGATGTGCCGCCCGCGGTAACCGTGAAGAACGCGCCGGCGAACCTGCCACCAGGACCTCGGCCGCGCTTTCCCGGGCAATTGCTCTACCGGTTCCAAAAGGACACGCCCGCTTTCCTGCTCGACCTGCGCGATACCTACGGACCTGCGTCGTCCTTCTACCTCAATGGTCAACTTTTCATCGGGATGTTCTCGCCAGCGATGGTGCACGAGGTCACGGTGGCCCAGCAGTCGGCCTTCGTGAAGGGCGTGGGCTTCGAGCGAATGCGTAAAGTCCTCGGAACCGGCTTGCTCACGAACGAGGAACCCATCCACCTCCGGCATCGCCGGATGATGCAACCGCCCTTCCATAAGTCACGCCTTGATGGCTACGCCCGGCAGATGTCTGACCTATCGCGTTCGGCCGTGGACTCCTGGCCGAGCGGTGGCACGATCTCCATGGCTCCGGAGATGATGCGCCTGACCTTGCTCATCGTGGCGCGGACGCTATTCGGAACCGATGCCGATCGGCACACCGAACGCATTGCCCACAGCATGGAGATCGCGATCGATCGGATCGAACGCACGATGCTGCCGGGACTGGATCGATTGGACGGCATACCGCTTCCCTACTGGCGCAAGTTCAAGGAGGCATCGGACGAACTAGCCGAGATCGCCGAGGACTTGATTCACGAGCGCCGGGCCAGCTCCATCGAGGGGGATGACCTCCTGGGTCTGCTTCTGGCACTTCGAGATGAGGACGGAACCGCCTTCACCGACGAGGAAGTTCGCGACGAAGCTCTCACGCTGATCCTGAGCGGCCATGAGACGACGGCGAATGCCCTCACCTGGGCCTTCAGTTGGCTGGGCACGCGCCCGGATGTCTTCGAGGCCCTTCGCGCAGAGGCACTCGCGCTGCCGTGGATCACCTCGGATGCATCCCCCACTATCGAAGACGTCATGTCCACGGAAGTGGCCGGACAGATCGTGGCCGAATCACTGCGCATGGCACCGCCGGTCTGGGTGGCGCCGCGGCGTGCCCTGCGCGATGTGGATGTGTGCGGCGTGCAACTGCCCGCAGGTGCACATGTCCTCGTGAGCCAGTACGTGACCCACCGCGATCCGGAGTACTTTCCCGATCCCCACACCTGGGACCCGTCGCGATGGACCCCGCAGTTGCACTCGTCCCTGCCACGTGGGGCTTACTTCCCCTTCGGCGCTGGAACACGGAAGTGCTTGGGTGATCAGTTCGCACTCTTGGAATCGCGCATCATCTTGCTGCACGCAGCTGCCAAACATCACCTGCTACCAGCGGACTCCCTCCACCCCATTCCCAAAGCCGAGCCGCGCGCCACATACCGGGCTCGCGGTCCGGTGCCCATGCGTGTCGCCTGAACGCAGGGCCCGTCGAGCCCGCAAGGGTCCCCCACTTACCGTTGCCTCGTGCGCCGCGCCGCTGCCGTTATCGGACTCCTGGGTTTACTGTTCGCCGCCGCGCCCCCTTCCCAGGCGGCCACCGACATCCGCGCGATCGGCGACTGGTCGATGCTGCCGCAATCGCGCGATGCCGACGGTGATGGGTTCATCGACGGCGACGGTGGTGTTCCGCGAGCGCGTCCCCTCGGTGCCGAACCCGCACTGAAGTTCATCGGTGCCGGCAATCGCATCGCACAACCCTCCGAACGCCTGATCGGCGGGAGCCAGTCCTGGTATCTCAATCCGCGCGGATTCTCCGTGCTGCTCGATGCGTGCGACTCCCGCGGCGGTCAGTACCAATGGCGCATCTACCGCGGTGACAAGCAAGTGGAGCGGATCCGGTGGCGCGACCTTAAGCCGAAGACCTGCACCCGAACAGTTCGCCTGCAAGAAGGCAAGTATCGATTCAAACTCGAGGTGCGGCGAGGGGTGGCCTCCGAATTCCGGTGGATCGACGCGGAAGTCAAGGATTATCTGTTCGTCGTGCTGGGGGACTCGTACTCTTCCGGCGAGGGCAACCCCCGCAACGTCCAAGCGTGGATCGACAACCCCGATCAGCCCTTCAACCCTTACTACGACGATGACCAATGCAATCGCAGCACGCGATCGGGCCCCGCCCAAGCGGCATTGGCTCTCGAGGAATCCTCATCGAAGTCATCGGTCACCTTGATCGACGTCTCCTGCTCGGGCGCCACGGTGAACGGTGGTGTGCTAGGTCCGCAGCGAAGCGCCGGCCAGACTTCGAGTCAGATACAGCAGGTGCAGCAACTGATAGGCAACCGAGCGATCGACATCGCGGTCTTCTCAGTAGGCGGAAACGACATCGGCTTCACCTCGATCCTCAGCGCATGCGCGCTGAGCCTGGACTGCCCGCTAACCCGCGCGACGACCCCTCCACTAAACAGATTCGACAACGTCCAGCAAGGCGTGCAGACGCTGACCGCGCGTTTGCCGGATGCGTATGCCCGGATCGCGGGCTGCCTCGGCGGGAATGACTGCGTATTGACCGATGGCACCCGCATCCCGCCCTTGAAACGGGCGCCGGGTGCTCGCGTACTTCCCATGACCTACCCGGACATCACGCGATCGGCGATCGGGCAGCCGTGCAGCTACTTGACGCTTTCGCGTTCGGACTTCTCGTGGGCACGGGACACGATCTTGGTTCCGCAAGCCCCCAACCCTTACCGATTCACCACCTTCGGCGGTTCGACGCGCGATTTGTCCACGAGTAGTGGAACGTTGAACGGTCAGATCATCGGTACCTCGAACCTCGGTTGGACTCCCGTGGATGGGATCTGGGGCGGGTCTGGCGAGTCCGCGACGGGTCATGGGGTCTGTGCCGGGTCGGATGCCTGGGTGTTCGGCGTCACGACATTCACGGGTCCCTTCGCTTCGGCTGCCTTCCACCCCAACCCCGCGGGCCAGCGCTTCACCGGACGCCAGATCGCGCGGACGCTAGGTGTCGGCTAACGTCCCTGTGTTCACCCGTAGCCGATAAGCGTTGGAGTCGAGTGTGTCGGATGTGCGAGTCGGCCTGTTGGCCTACGGAGCTATCGGTCATGAGCACAACCAGGCAGTGCAGGCCACACCGGGTTTGGTCCTCACAGCCGTATGCGACACGAATCCCGAACGCATCGAGGCCGCGCGCGAACTGGCACCAGATGTGACCGGCTTCGACGATGCGCAAGCGATGCTCGATTCAGGCCTCATCGATCTCGTGGTGATCTCCACACCACCGAACAGTCACCACGACTGGGCGATGAAGGCTCTCGAGCAGGACTTGCACGTGGTGCTGGAAAAGCCCATGGCCCTCACAGCAGTCGAGTGCGACGCCGCTCTTACCTTCGCCGCGGAGAGGCGCCGCACACTGGTCGTCTACCAGAACCGGCGCTTCGACCCAGACTTCGTGACGATGCGACGCCTGATCGACGAAGGCGCGATCGGCGAGGTGTTCTCGTACGAGAGTTTCGTGGGAGGTTATTCCAGGCCCTGCGACTACTGGCATTCCGACGAAGCCGTCTCGGGCGGTGCCATCTTCGACTGGGGCTCCCACTACCTGGATCAGGTTTTGAACGTATTCGACTCCCCGATCGCGCACGTGTCCGGCTTGAACCACAAACGCAAATGGGATCACGTGACGAACGCCGATCACGCTGAGGTGATCGTGACCTTCGAAGATGGTCGGCGTGCTTCGTTCATCCACTCCGACCTCGCAGCAGCCCGCAAGCCGAAGTTCCACGTGCTCGGCACCGAAGGCGCAATCGTCGCCGAATGGGACGTCGCGGCCGAGCCAGCGGTGGCCGATCTCCCCGCCCGCGTGTTCTTGTTCGACAACTCTGGCGATTCCCGACAGATCCCTCTGGATCCGGTTACGCCCTTCACGTTTCACGCAGAACTTGCCGCCCACTTGGCCGACGGCACCGCGATGCAGGTCTCACCTGTGCAGTCACGGAACGTGGTGGCCGTGATGGAGGCGGCCGAGGCTTCAGCAAGGGATCTAGGTCGACCGGTCGTGCCGCAACTCATCGCATGACGGTTCGCTGGGGCATTCTCGGGGCCGGCTGGATAGTTCAGACCGCAACCGCGCAAGCTATCCACGATGCCCCGAGCGCGAGCCTTGCCGGCGTTGCCTCACGCGACATTTCACGTGCCGACTCAGTGCAACCTGAACGCGTCTACGGGCACTACTCCGAACTTCTCGCCGACGAATCGATCGATGCGGTCTACATTGCATTGACCAACGATCAACATGCTCCATGGATCCACGAGGCTATCGCCGCGGGCAAGCACGTCCTGTGCGAAAAGCCCCTGACCCTCTCAACGGCGCAGACACGTGAGGCCTTCGACGCAGCCGAACTGGCAGGTGTCCTACTGGTCGAAGCAGCGTGGGCCATGTGGCATCCGCGGATGCAGCGGATCGTCGAACTCGCAAGCACTGGAGGTCTAGGCGAGATCGAGGACTTCCTTGGCACCTTCACCTTCGAAGGTGTGCCCGAGAACAACTACCGCCTCGATCCCGCGCAGGGCGGAGGGGCGCTGTTGGACGTAGGCGTCTATCCCCTGCACGCGTTGGTCGGGTGCATTCCCGCACCCTTCACCGTTCGCCCAGAGATCGAGCGTGTGATGAGCGAAACCGGCGTGGACCTAACAACCAAGGCTCGCCTGGAATTGGACATCGGTTCCCGGGCGTCAATCGTGGCGTCCTTCGCAATGCCCGAATCCCAACGGCTGCTCATCCGTGGATCGCAGGCCCAACTACGCGTTCCCGACGAACAGGCGTTCACTTCCTGGCGTGAGGCGACCAGCCTGGACATCGACGGATTCACGGAGAACTTCGGTCCAACGGATGCCTACCGGGACATGTTCGAAGCCGTCAGTGGACGGATCCTCGGACGACCGGACTGGGCCCTTTCGCCTCAAGCGTCAATTAGGGTCGCGGCACTCGTCGACGCCCTTCGGTGATAGCCTTGAAGACCTCGCGCCGCTAGCTCAATTGGCAGAGCAGCTGACTCTTAATCAGCGGGTTGTAGGTTCAAGTCCTACGCGGCGTACTC
>CAYPSE010000055.1:0-9535 GCA_964413305.1 uncultured Rubrivirga sp.
GATAGAACGGAACGGGCTCCGGTGGGAGCGGTTTTACCCCAATGATGCGATCTGCCGCCTTCTCCGCGATCATCATCGTGGGTGCGTAGATGTTCGCGTTCGTGACCTCCGGCATGACGGATGCATCCACCACACGAAGCCCGTCGAGCCCGTGCACGCGCAAGGATTCGGGATCCACGACGGCCATCTCGTCCACGCCCATCTTGCAGGTGCACGAGGGGTGATACGCGGTTTCCCCGTCCTGACGCACCCACTCGAGGATCTCCTCGTCCGTGCTCACCGAGGGGCCGGGTGAGATTTCACCGCCGCTGTAAGGGGCGAACGCCGATTGGCCCAGGATGTCGCGCGCCACGTGGATCGCTTCCACCCACTCGCGCTTGTCCTGCTCTGTGGTGAGGTAGTTGAAGCGAAGTGCCGGCGGCTTGGTGGGATCGGGTGTGGTTATTCGAACCGTGCCGCGGGCGTCGGAGTACATCGGGCCGATGTGCACTTGGTAACCGTGACCGCCTTCCGGCGCCGTGCCGTCGTAGCGAACGGCGATCGGCAGGAAGTGGAACATCAGATTCGGGTAGTCGACGTCGTCGTTGCTGCGTGCGAAGCCGCCGCCCTCGAAGTGATTTGACGCCCCCGGCCCGGTGCGCCCGAATAGCCACGCAGCACCGATGAAAGGACGGCGCCAGAACTGGAGGTTGGGATTCAACGACACCGGCTGAGTGCATGAGTGTTGCACGTATACCTCGAGGTGATCCTGCAGATTTTCGCCCACTCCAGGTAGGTGGTGAACGGGATCGATTCCCACGCTGCGCAGATGCTCGGTGTTGCCGATACCGGACAACTGCAGCAATTGCGGTGAGTTGATCGCGCCACCGCTGAGGATGACCTCCCCGGCATTGATCTGGTGCAGACGACCGCGCCGGTCCCGAACTTCCACTCCTGTTGCACGTTTTCCGTTCATCAGCACGCGAGTAACCAGCGAACGCGTACGAACCGTCAGATTCCGGCGATGGCGGACTGGGGACAGGTAAGCCTTCGAGGCGTTGACGCGTCGACCCTTCTTCTTGCTTCCATCGAAGGGGGCGAAACCTTCCTGCTTGTAGCCGTTGACGTCGGCGGTGATCGAGTAGCCGGCCTGTTGAGCCGCTTCGAAGAATGCGCTGAAGAGCGGATTCTTGACCTGGCCGCGCTCGAGGTACAGCGGTCCGGAATCACCGCGCCACTCATCCGCACCCGCAGTGCAGGTCTCCATCTTCTTGAAGTACGGCAGACAGTGTGCGTAGTCCCAGGACTCCATACCCGGCTTGCTCGCCCACTTCTCGTAGTCCAGTGGGTTGCCTCGCTGGAAGATCATCCCGTTGATGCTGCTCGATCCACCGAGGACCTTGCCGCGGCCAGCCGTGATGCGGCGCCCGTTCATGCCCGGCTCCGGTTCGCTGACGTACATCCAGTCGTAGCGGGGGTTGCCGATGGGGAAAGTCAGTGCCGCAGGCATGTGGATGTAGACATCCCACCAATAGTCGCGGCGACCGGCTTCGAGCAGCAGGACCGAGCGCGACTCGTCGGCGGACAGGCGGTTCGCGAGAGCGGAACCCGCGGAACCTCCGCCGACTATCACGTAGTCGAAGGATTCCCTCATGGACGCAGGTTAGTCGCCGAGTTCGGTACGACGACGCGAAACATATGCCCGCAGTTCTTCCTTGATGGACTCCTCCATCGGTGGTTCTTCGTAGGCCGCGAGCTTCGCTGCTGCGATTTCACCTGCACGCGTTGCGGTGTCCTTCGATCCGTTGCGAGTCCATCTCTCGAAGTTGTCCGAGCTCGATAGGAAGGGTCGGTAGAAGCAGTCGCGGAAACGCTCCATGGTGTGCATGGCTCCCAGGAAGTGTCCACCGTGACCGATCTCCTGGTGAGCATCGAATGCCATCGAGGACTCGTCGATCTCCAAGGGCGTGAACTGATGCTCGAGCATTTCGAGCAGCTGGATATCGATCACGTACTTCTCGATGCTCGACACCAAACCGCCCTCCAGCCAGCCGGCGGCGTGCATCACGAAGTTCGTGCCTGCCAGGAAAGTGGGCATCAGCGTCATGAGCGCCTCATAGCCAGCTTGGGCGTCTGGTACCTGGGCGGAGTTCAAGCCTCCGCCACCGCGGAACGGCAACTTGAAGTGACGTGCGATCTGCCCTGTGGCGAGCAGGCCGATTCCTGACTCGGGAGTGCCGAACTGGGGTGAACCGGATTGCATGTCGATGTTGGACAGGAACGAGCCGAAGACCACGGGTGCGCCGGGGCGGATCAGCTGAGTCAGTGCAATGCCCGAAAGCGCTTCGGCCATCTGCTGTGCGAGTGCGGCGGGGATGGTCACCGGCGACATCGCACCCATCAGCAGGAAGGGAGTGACGATCACCGGTTGATTGGCCGCGGAGTAGACGAACAACGCATCGAGCATGCGGTCGTCCCAGCGCAATGGTGAGTTGCAGTTTATGAGCGAAATGCAAAATGGCTTGTCTTCGATCGACTCACGGCTGCCGAACACCATCTCGCCCATCACGAGCGTGTCCTGGGCGCGTTCAGCGCTCACCACATTGCCCATGATGATCTTGTCGGTGAGGGTCAAGGCTCGATAGACCATGTCCAGGTGCCGCGAATCCAGTGGCGCGTCGTTCGGCTCCACCACCACGCCACCCACGCTGTCCATCACGTCGAACGACTGGGCGAGTTTGGCGAAATCCTCGAAGTCGGCGAGTGTTCCGTCGCGTCGTTCATCGCCCCGACGGAAGAAGGGTGGCCCGTACACGCTGGAGAAGACCATGGCATCGCCACCGATGTGGACGTCGTGCGCGTGGTTGCGCGCTTGCATGTCGAACTCCGCGGGTGCTTTCGCTACCTGCTCGACGATGAACTCCGGGTCCAGAAAAACCGTCTCTCCTTCGACCCTCTGGCCGTGCGACTTCAGTAGCTCGACGGCCTCGGGCTTGGCGAACTGGACGCCGATCTCCGAGACGATGCGTCGCCATCCCTTGTCCAAGGTCGCAAGCGCGTCCTGCGAGAGGATCTCGTAGCGCGGCATCGAGTTGCGGAACATGGTTCTCCTATCGGTTGCGTCGGTTGCGCCGTTGCCCTTGACGAGTATCCACGGGCTACCTACACTCCAAACGTGGAACAAGAGTTCCACATTATGGTTCCTCGCGGAAGCCCTTTCCCGGGTTTTTTCGAAAGGCGGGCCCTTCGATGGCTGCAGCGTCCGGCACCCAGGCGGTCGATCGTGCCGCGGGTCTGTTGCTGGTCGTCCTGGAATCACCGCAACCCCCCACCTTCGGCGAACTACAGGAAGCCAGTGGGCTGGCCAAGAGCACGTTGTCGCGCCTGCTGTCGAGTTTGGAGCGCCACGCGTTGATCGCACGCTCGGAGGATGGAACGGTCCGCCCGGGGGGAGTCTTGACGCGTTTCGCGCACTCCAGGCGTCCCACCGATGAACTCATCGAGGTGACTCGTCCGTTCATGGTCGAGCTCAGCGAGGCCACCGGCGAAACCATCAACCTTGCCGTGTTGGACGGAACCGAGGTCGAGCAGATCAGCCAGATCGACTGCACGTACCTCATCGGCGGGGTCAAGTCGGGCGATCTCAAGGTGCCCCTGCACGCATCGGCCTTGGGCAAGGTCTTTCTGGCTTACGGGGCGGAACTGCCGCCGGGTCGGCTACGCAAGATCAGTACCCGCACCATCACCTCGCGTGACCGCCTTCGCGAGGACCTCCAGGGTGTTCGCAAGCGGGGTTGGGCGCTTGCCGACTCCGAGTTGGAGCCGGGACTCATCGCCGTTGCAGCGCCGGTCTTCTCCGCCGGCGGGGATGTAGTTGCGGCGATTTCCATTTCCGGACCCACGCTCCGGATGACGCGCGAGGTGGCTCACAACTACGCCGAGTTGCTGGTCACACAAGCAGTGAAGGCCTCGGGGATCTTGGGATTCCATGGCACGTCCAGTGAAGACTCGGGGAACACGACCGTTGTCCCCGCAGGAGGAAGGGTGGGTGCTGCATGACTCCCGACGACGTTCTGAAGGCGTTGTATGACGAGACCATGGTCGGAAACGCCCCTGCTGTTCTCGAACACACGAATGCAGGGCTCGAACTCGGCATGTCACCGGACACCATCTTGTTCGATGCGCTGATCCCTGCACTCGAGGAAGTGGGCGCCCGATTCGAGCGCGGCGACTTCTTCGTCCCGGAGATGCTGATCGCGGGCAAGGCGATGTCGGGTGCCCTCGACGTGCTGCGCCCACTACTGGCGCAAACTGGCGCAGAGACGGTGGGCACCTTCTTGATGGGAACCGTCAAGGGCGACGTCCACGACATCGGCAAGAACCTCGTCAACATCATGCTGGAGGGTGCCGGTTTCCACGTGATCGATCTGGGAGTCCAGGTACCGCCGGAGAAGTTCATCGAAGGCATCCAGGAGCACAAGCCCGACATCGTCGGTATGTCCGCCTTCCTCACCACCACGATGCCGATGTTCAAGGTGAATATCAACATGATCGAGAAGGCCGGATTGCGTGACGACATCATCATCATGGTCGGTGGTGCACCGGTCACTCAGGAATACGCCGACGTCTCGGGGGCTGATGGCTACGCAGCGGACGCCGCGACTGCGGTGCGCCGGGCCAAGGAACTCCTCGCTGTTCGCTCCGGGGCCTAACAGTGTTTCGCAAGCTGCTTCCCGTCGTCGAGCATGCGGTCAAGGGTCCCGTCTGGGACTGCCGAATGTGTGGGCAGTGCGTTTTGCATTCCACCGGCATGACCTGTCCCATGACGTGCCCGAAGACACTGCGCAACGGTCCCTGTGGCGGAGTGCGGCCTGACGGACACTGCGAGGTGAAGCCGGAGATGCGTTGTGTGTGGGTCAAGGCGAATCATCGCGCGCAGACCATGCCCCTCTTGCCCACGTCATGGCGTGAGGAGATCGGCCATCTTCGGCCACCGGTCAACAACCAGCTCAAGGGCGATTCATCGTGGTTGAACCTCATGAATGGCAAGGATCGTGAGACGCCGGAGGGATGGCGGGTGAGCTACTGATGTCCACTTTCGTGGGTCTTGTGGCAAGCCGCGAGAGAGCGATCGTCACCGCGGAATTGCCGTCCATGGATGGCGGCGACATGTCCACGGTCGAGGAAGCCTTGACCCAATACGCAGGATTCGTCGATGCGGTGAACATCACGGACAATCCCGCTGCCCATGCCCATGCCAGCAACGTGTCGATGGCGATCGCCGTCAAGCAACTCGGGGTCGAGCCGATCATGCAGGTGGTCTGCCGGGACAAGAACCGCATCGCTGCGCAGGCGGATGTGGTCGGCGCGTCCATGCACGGCGTCACTGCTTTCTGCGCGCTTACCGGCGACGACGTAACGGCCGGCGACGAACCGGAGGCGCGCCGCGTCTTCGATATCGATGGACCACAGTTGATCTCGATCATGAGCGGTCTATCGCGCGGCAACTACCTGTCGGGACGCAAGCTGAAGCATCCGAGGGATCTGCTGATCGGATCGGTAGAGAATCCTTTCGCTCCGCCCGCTGACGTTCGAATTCGTCGCGCCCACATGAAGGTCGACGCAGGTGCACGTTTCCTGCAGTTGCAGATCGGCTACGAACCGGAGGTCCTGGCGACCTTCGTTGCGGGATGCCAAGCCAACGGTGTTGCCGAACGCGCGGCCTTGATGCCGACCGTCATCTTGACTAGGAGCGCCGGCGCATTGCGCTTCATGGACTCCAGCGTTCCCGGCATCAACGTTCCGCAACCCGTGATCGATCGCATCGCCAACGCGGACGATCCTGCGGAGGAGTCCTTCCAACTCGTCAAGGAGCAGGTGAGGCACGCTCTGTCCTTACCTGGAGTCTCCGGAGTACACATCACCGATTTCCGCCACGACGGATCATTGGAACGGTTGGTGACCGAACTCGCCATCGGTCCTTCTGCGTCCTCTGCATCGGTGAGTGCCTAGCGCCAGACGTTCAACACTTAGGAATTCATCAGCGAAGACAGGAGCACCATGCACACCATCGTCAGTTCCGCGAACCAGACGTTGACGATCGGATCGGATCAGCCGTTCTGCATCATCGGTGAACGCATCAACCCCACCGGACGCAAGGTCTTCCAGGAGCAGCTGCGCGCCGGAGACCTTTCGGCTCTCGAGAAGGATGTGGCCGATCAGATCGCCGGCGGCGCGATGATGCTCGACGTCAACATGGGAGCGCCGCTCGTCGATGAAGCAGCGCTCCTGGCCCAATCGGTGCGGTTGGTGCAGAGCCTGACCGACGTCCCGCTGTGCATCGATTCCTCGGTGGTCGAGGCCTTGGAAGCCGGACTCGCCGCTTACGAAGGCAAGGCGCTCGTCAACTCCGTCACGGCCGAGGACGAGCGGATGGAATTGATCCTCCCGCTCGTCAAGAAGTACGGCGCTGCCGTCATCGCATTGCCTAACGACGACAAAGAGATCCCCGAGGATCCGCAGCGTCGCTTCGAACTGACCGAGTACTTGGTCGACAAGGCGACCACCAAGTACGGCATTCCGATAGAGGACATCGTGATCGATCCCCTCGCGATGCCCATAGGCGCCGATTCGCAAATGGTGATCCGGACTCTCGAGACCATCGAATTGATCGCAGACAGGATCGGGGTGAACATGACTCTCGGTGCTTCCAATGTCTCCTTCGGAATGCCCGATCGCCACACCCTCAATTCCGTTTTCCTCCCGATGGCTATGGGAGCGGGTTTGACGAGCGCGATCATGGACGCCCGCACCCCGCAGATCGTCACCGCCGTCAAGGCCGCCGACCTCATGCTCGGCAACGACGAGTGGGGCATGAACTGGATCGCCGCCCACCGCGCGCGCGAGGCCGCAGGCTAGGAGATCATCAGCCCATGCCAGACCATCTGTCGGCCGACCAGGACTCGGAGACCGGCGAGCTCGACACGACTTCGCTCATCGAGGACCCCGGTCCTGAAGTCCCCACCATCGAAGGTTCCGGTCACGAGGAAGTGGCGCGCGTGGCCATCGTCTTCGAACCCTCGGGCAAGCAGGTGCGCGCACCAGTGGGAGTCAATGTCTTCGACGTTGCGAGTTGGAACGCGATCGCAGTCGACTCCACATGTGGTGGCCACGGGACCTGCCGCAAGTGCCGAGTGCAGATTCTCGAGGGTGAAGTGCCCGCTGGGAGCGTCGACGCACGGGCCTTCACCGAAGATGAGATGCATGCAGGTTGGCGGCTGGCTTGTCAGGCGACGGCGTGGAGTGATCTGCGCGTCAGCGTTCCACCGCTCACCACTCGTCCCAAGGCATCAACGGTGGGTGTGGGTCGGCAGGTCATCCACCGCCCCACGGTCTTGAAGAGGTACGTCGAACTAGTCGAGCCGACTCTCACCGATCAGCGTCCGGATCTGCGGCGCGTGATGGATGCCATCACGGACATGGCCTCCGGTGCGGATCCCATGTTGCTGCGCACTTTGCCCCGAGTCCTACGCGACGCTGATTTCAAGGTGACCGCGGTGGTGGTAGACGACACCCTGGTGGCCGTCGAGCCAGGAGACACATCCGGTCGGGTTTTCGGTATCGCCTACGACCTCGGTACCACGACCGTGGTGGCTACCTTGGTCGATCTGACGAACGGCATGCCGCTCGCCGTCTCATCGATGTTGAACAAGCAACAGCGTTATGGAGCCGACGTGATCAGCCGCATCAGCGCGACCATGCTCGACCCGAACGCGTTGGAGAGTCTTCAGGCATTGGCTCATGAGACGTTGGATGAATTGACCGGTGAAGTGTGCGACGAGGCGGGCGTCGATCGCACGGAGGTCTACCAGGTCGCGGTTGCGGGCAACGCCACGATGGTGCAGATCGCCCTGGGCATCGATCCCGAGCCCTTGGGTGTTGCTCCCTTCATTCTGGCAGCCGAGGACTACCCGGACGTCAAGGCCGATGAACTGGGTATCAAAGTGAACGCACGCGCTCGCGCCTGTCTATTCCCGGCATTAGGCGCCTACGTCGGTGGTGACATCGTCGCCGGTGGATTGGCGTGCGGCATGGATCGTGATCAACGCGTGCGCTTGTTCATCGACGTCGGTACCAATTGCGAGATGATCCTCGGCAACGGGGAACAGTTGCTCGCCACCGCCGCACCGGCCGGACCGGCTTTCGAAGCCGCGTCGATCGCGTGCGGTATGCGAGCGGCTGCGGGGGCTATCGAAGTTGTTCGGATTGACGACTCTGGCGTGCAGATCGAATGCATCGAGGGTGCGGAGGCCATCGGTATCTGTGGTTCCGGCCTCGTCGATGCAGTCGCGGAACTCGTGCGTGTCGGTCTGCTGGATGAGTCGGGGCGTTTCGTCTCCGATGAGCAAGCACGCTTGGTTGCTCCCCATGTCGCAGATCGGCTTGTGATGCGCGGTGAGGAACGTGTTTTCGTGCTGAGCGGGGATCCCGTGAACGGCACCGGTGTGTACTTGTCCCAGCGTGACGTCCGCGAGTTGCAGTTCGCGAAGGCGGCCATCTCCACGGGGTGGGCGATCCTGCTGGAGGAATTCGGCATCAAGGAAGGCGACGTACAGCAGGTGCTGTTGGCAGGTTCGTTTGGAAGCTACCTGTCTCCTCGTAACGCCATCCGTATCGGATTGGTGCCTAACATCGCGGCATCTCGCGTGGTGAGCGCGGGGAATGTGGCGGGTGAGGGAGCGAAGATGGCGCTCCTGTCTGGTTCGGAGCGCCACGGTGCGCATTCGCTGCTCAACGTGATCACGTACGTGGAACTTTCCGATCGCGCGGACTTCAACGATCGCTTCGTCGAGGAACTGGCCTTCCCGGCCTGATCGTGTCGGCCCGAGATTGAACGTCATCGCGTGCGGGGCACTGGCCAGCGACCTCATCGACTTGGATCGCCAGCGTGGATGGGGCATCACGGTCCATCCGCTGCCGCCGCTATTGCACAACCACCCTGAGCAGATCGCCGGCCGGGTCGAGGAACTCCTGAACGAACTACAAGCGCCGGTGGCCATCGCCTACGCCGATTGCGGTACCTACGGTGCGCTCGACGAGGTGTGTCGTCGTCGTGGTGTCCATCGACTCGGGGGAGACCATTGCTACGACGTCTATGCGGGCGCAGCGAGGATCTCGGAAGTCATGGCAGATGAGCCGGGCACGTATCTGCTGACCGACTTCCTGGTCAGGGGATTCCACCGCACGGTGATCGTCGAACTGGGGCTCGATAGGTACCCCGATCTGCGCGCCGACTACTTCGGCAATTACCGGCAGGTGGTCTGGCTTGCTACCCGCCCGGATGACCCGGAGCTGCGCGCCGCGGCGATGGAGGCGGCGCAGGCCCTGGGGCTGCCCTTGACCATCACCGCCGTGGGGCGCGATGGCCTGGCCGATGAGGTCGAAGCGCTACTCGCACGCACACACCCCTGACCCCTTCCTAGCCCTCCCCTTGCCCCCGTTCCTGCGTCAGTTGTCGGCCCATCGGTTCCCGAAATGGGCCGACAACTGATGCAGG
>CAYPSE010000056.1:0-9507 GCA_964413305.1 uncultured Rubrivirga sp.
TATCCCATCGATATCCGGGTATCCGATGCCCGCTAAAGATCCTCACATCCGGCGAGGCCAAAAGCAGACGGCACACCCCCCTGAAGTGGGGGGTGTGCCTGACCCCACGCAACCGGCCTCTTGCACTGAGAATGCAGCCATGAACGTCACCTCCTCGCTTTGGCGCAATCGCACGCGAACCGCACGACTGCTCACCTTCGCTGCTGTCACAGCGCTCCTCATGACCGGCTGCGCGTCCGACCAGACCAACACAAGCCGCCAGGCCGAGGACGTGAACGCTGGCTTGGTGGGCTCCGAGCAATCCAGCGCATCGCCGGCGCCCGTCTCTCAAGATGATGAGGACGCCGTCAACGACTCCGAAGAAACAACCGACGAAAACCCGCAGGCCAACCAAACATCACCCGAAGCAACCCCAAGCGACAACGAATCCGAATCCGTCGAACCAATCGAATCCACCAAACCAAGCGATGACCGCGTTGGTAGTTGGGTTTCGTACAAGACGCGTAACTGTGTGACGAACGCGACGTCAGAGAACATCGTTCTCGAGTGGGATTCGAACATGCAGAACGGCAAGAGCGAATACTTGAAGCCATCGGAACTCAAGAAGACTCTTGGGCCGAGTGCATTCGATTGCGCCGTGTCCTATGCAACGTTTAACGGTGAGACCGGCTACTTCAATATTGAGGGTAAGGCGCTAAAGACTGAGAACATTGGCACAGAACTCTATTTCAGCTTTCCCGGTGAGCCAGTTCGCCCTGTCAGGTCGGACAAGTTTGCGGCGCTGACATGGGCCGATGAATCCAAACCGGGTCGGTCATTGAAGGCGCGCGCGTCGACAACAGATGAACTTGTGAAATACGACCAGATCAAGGTTTATCCGATCGAGATTCGGATCTCCGAGACACAGACGAGCTCGGGGTAAACCAAAAAGTCGTGCTGGGCCGCTGCACACACGCTCTTGGGTATCTCACTTGCGCTGAGTGCGTGTTTGTGACCAATGATTCGTCCTCGACTATCGCTGTGAGATGGTCGCCCGGAATGCAGACCGGCCGAAAGCAGTTCGGACTAAACCCGGAGTTACGAAACTGACGTAGATGGTGGGGCAGGTCGGGCTCGAACTGACAATGACAAGGTAATCGGCCCGTTCACCTATTTGACTAGGCGTAGAACGTGGGTGTAGGAGTTATCCGGGTTGCGCGTAGTAGTCACTTCGCCATCAACTCCCACGTACTCCCCTGTTCCTCCAACAATCGCTCTCGTCATGGGTTGACCGGCGGGCAGCAAAGTTGCGTCCTCGAAGTAATAACTGATTCCAAGCGCACTGATCTGTCCCCCGGGTAGGTCATAGACCGCGGTGAGGACACGTTCCTCGCGATCAAGTTGCGCACCCTCTCCCACTGATCCAACCGTGGTGATCGTTCCCATGACTGAGCCGTAGGGCTCATCGTCCAGGTAAACACCAGCCTCAAAGGTCGTGATGTCCCCAGAATCCCCGTTGGGGTTCAGATCGAGGAAGACAAGCTCCACTGGATCATCAACCCTCTGGGTGAGAGTGATCGTCTCCTCACTCGCGCCGCACCCGGTGAGGAAGGAAACCCCCACGGCCATCACAGTCACGACCGACGAACAACTCCGACCTCGGCGCATGAAATCAACCTTCGTTCATGTGAATGCGCAAAAGGCTAACGAGTGCGCATGCCCTGGCTCACCATTTGAGTACCCCCAATTCTGAGGGGGCACAGCTACCAAGAATTGCAACCTCGGAGAACTTGGGCTCGCATACCCACCGTGGCCGCAGCACGTGAGGCAGGCGGATTCCCAGACCCATTGACGTACCCGATGACATCCGTTGGTGTAGGACGGCCAGGAAAGCAGCGGCATGAAAGGCGAGTGGAATGAGCAATGCCTCCTGAGCCACGGCGTTTTCGCTCGCAAGCCCCGCTCCTACTGGAACCACGGAGCTCGCCAGACCCCTGGGACATCGTCAACGCTCAGCCGAAACCATACAAGTCTAAAACTGACGTAGATGCTTGACAGTTCGGTGCTCTGGAAACTACGGAGTGCTCATGAGACAAAACCACCCAGTGGATACCCAAGGCAACGATTGAAATCGTTGGAGGCGAGCTTGTCCTGAAGTTGAGCTGCGTGTAAGAACTGGAAGCGACCCACCCGCGCTCAACCGCGGGTGCGCAGGCACGCGAGATCCTTCCAACTCCTTGACGCTTGTGCCTTAGGGATCCAGCACGGTAATCGCGTAGCCCGAGGTCCAAGCTGGCGATCGCGGGAACGCAGAGTCGTCCACGGTGAACCGCTGGGAATCAACGCCCACTCCAGTGGGTCCGAAGAGAATTTCATACGAGTACGCACCATTGGAGCACAAAGTCTCGGCGAAGGTGGTCGAGCGACCGGCGAACAGACCCAGCACGTTCGCCCAGGCATCCTCGCCCGAGCAGGTGCTTCTGGTCGATCGGCGCAGCGCCGACTTCTCGTTGGTCGCCTCTTCAACACCGAAGTCCGCAAAGGTGAAGGGCACACTCCCCAGTCCAACGAAGTTCGCGGCGTTGAACCCGGGAAGCTGACGCAGTCGTGAGGGTGCAACAGTCGCCGCTGTCGTTCGAACGGCCCCTACAGACTCAATCGTGTTCTCGAACGCTGTTGTGCACCGATCCCAGGAGAATTGAGCGGTGCTCGCGGCCACGGGCCGATCGGATCTGGTCACATAGGTGCTCGGTGGCTGCTGCCCGGCGTTGTTCGGAAAGCAGAAGGAACCTGCATCGTTCGCTTCCTGCATGAGCGCGCGCGCATCGTTTCCACCGAGGCCGAGATAGGAAACGGCAACCACAGGAACAAATTGGCCATCGACTCGAACCTGCTGCACCGCCGGACCCTTGGACACCGGCGAGCGGAAAGCAACCTGCGCGGAAGCGCCACCTGTCCAGACGATGCCGATACTTCCTCGTTTCTTGTCGAGGGTGCCAGCCAAGACGTTGGAGTCAAGCCACGCGAGAGTCGCTTCGTGAACTGCCGGCAAGATGCGGTTGTCGGCGATGGGGTGGCCGGCGGCAGCGATCGCCGCGGCAGTACTGTCGAAGATGGCCTGGGCAGCAACGCGGTCGTCGCGTCGCACATTGCGCATGCCGGCCGTGGCAAGCAAAGAGACCGGAACGCTAGACCTGGCGATTCCTTGCTCGGAGAGGAACGAGCCGAGTTGATTCAGTAGCGGCGTGACGGCTTCGGGGCCTGCCTGCGTCGGGTTCCTATCGAATGAGGACAGACCCGGCGTAGTGGTCTTCACCTCAAGTAATTCGATCGGCAGCAGTTCATTCGAGTCATCTTTATAGAGCGTCAGCCGTGTACCCCCGCTGCCTGCATCGATGACGGCAAGGTAGGACGCGGGGTCCGCCGCGAGTGTCGGGACCGTGGTTGAAGCGCTGAGGGCGAAAACCGCCGCCCCCACAAGCAAAGCGCGGTTCAGCATGTGCTCATCTCCACCTATCGAAGTCACCTATCGGGAAGAGGAATCGACTTGACGTTGGTTCGGGCGGCGAGACACCTAGCCCACGATCAAGGACCTGCCAAAAATACACAACAAACGTGCGGGATGGGTCCGGATCACACCGCTGGTCAGGTCTAACCAAGGACGATCCGTTGAAGGTTCGCATCTTTGTCGGTCTCGAGGGATTTCGGGGGTTGGGACGAAACGATCAATGCCCCGCCCAACGTGCATGTCAGGGTGTCACCGACACGCATTCCACGTCCGCGGGGACACCCTCCGGCACGTTGAAGTTTGCCAGGGCGATCTGCTCCCACTTCCCTTCCGGGCTGAGCAAGTAGGTGAGCATGCGCGGTGATGCGGTGGCTCGGTGCTCCTCTCCTTCCACCACAAGGTCGCTCACCACGGCGTCGTAGGAGACGACGAGAAGGTCACCGTTGCGCGTAACGCCGAGGTTGGCGAAGTCGTAGGCCTGAGCTGGAGCCCACTCGATGGGCTCGTCATCGACAGTCGGCCATCCTTGCCCGTCGGCTAGCTGGATCTGGTTGGCGCGGTGTCGGACCTTCTGATTCGACTTGCCCGTCGTGATGTCACGCCACTGCTCAACGAGCGACGTGCCTAGGGCAATGTCCTCGGGGCTGGTTTCCGGGGTTTCGCCACTGACGCTGATGGGATCCTGCTCGCAGATTGCAGCGATTGCGTTGTTCAAGTTCGCGTAACTCACGGCCACCCAGTGGCCAAGCTCATCGTCCCAACGGAAAACCGCAATGCGCGGCGCCTTCTCTCCACCCATGACAACGCTCGTGTCCGGCGCGGTCGCTCCTGGCTCGCTGACGAAGTAACGGAGCACGCGGACATCATCGCGCGGTGAGGTCACCACGAAGTCCGACAACTCGAAGTCATCGATATCGAGTGGCACGTAGTTGCCCGCCGTGTATCGCTCACCCGTTGCTCGCATCAATTGGAACGCGGGGTCGAGATAAGGCCTGACGATCGCCATGCCCGACTCCACCTCTTCAGAAGAGGTTGCGACCTCGCCTGCTCCGCGCCCCGTGAGATCAAGCAAACCGAACCACGCATAGATGAGGTCTTCGCCGCTCGCCTCCGGATTCGCGAAGGCCGCTTCGGGATCTGTGAAGGCTGCGGGCATTGCGTCGGACGCCGAACTCTCGACGGTTGCCGACTGGCTCCCACATGCTGTGAGCAGGACAGCAACGACAAGGGCGGCAAGGGCGACGCTGGGACGAATGGTCATGGGCGGACGCTAGCTCCTGCGGGACTTCACATTCTTCGACCGGCCCAAACTGGGGTGGGCTGCCTCGACTCCTAGGACACCGTCAACGTTCAGCCAAAACCACACATCCTTGGCCGTAGCCGTAGCCAAGTGGATCTACCCGCTCCGAACACAGGTATCGGAGGAAGTTGCTCACCCAAAAACTCGAACGAAGGCGTCGTCAGCCCTAAGCGAGCCCCCTACTGGGGACTACTGTGACTTTGAATTACCGAACAGGCGCGCGAAGAAGCCTGGATGAGCTGCCTTCTAGACGGCTTTGTCGGCTACCGTGCATGAACACTGCTGCACCTTCGGCACACCGCTCATGTCCTGCTGAACGTGCTGGCTGCCGCCGGCCCAGGTCTTCTTCTGACAGATCTTTCAGATTACTTGCCGGCACATGCGATGGAGATCCAATCTTGTATCTCGGGAGAGTAGGTCTCTCGAGTTGCATCGGCTCTAATGTCCGCATGCACCGTGGGAGATCAGACCAATTCCTAACCAAATGAAGACTGCTGTCACGACAGTGACGTCGTTGCCAATGTCCAATGTCTGCCCCGTAACAGCGGGCATTGACTAATCGACGGCCACCTTGGGTAGGAGCTTGCCCAGCCATCCGGGTAGCCACCAATTGGCTTTGCCGAAGAGCGACATCAAACTGGGGACCAGGATCAACCGGACTAGGAACGCATCGATCAGCACAGCTGCTGCCAGCGCAACACCGAACAGTTTCAATGTCGAGTTGGGTGAGAGCACGAAGGCTATGAAGACGCTGGTCATGATGGATGCAGCCACGACCACCACGCGACCCGAGCCGGCCAGACCCATTCGTACCGCTGCCTTGTTGTCCGCATTGGTCTCCCAGGCTTCCCGCATACGTGAAACCAGGAACACCTGATAGTCCATCGACAGACCGAACAAGATCGCGAAGACCATCAAGGGCAGGAACGGCAGAATCGGACCCGTTCCACTCACGCCAAGCAACGAGTCGCCAATGCCTAGTTGGAAGACAGCAACGGTCACGCCCAGCGCGCCGGCGAACGAGAGCAAGCTTGTCACTGCTGCGGTAATGGGGATCACCAGTGATCGGAACAGCACCATCAGCGCTAGGAATCCGAATCCGATCACGAACGCCAAGAAGATCGGCAGCGCGGATTGCACCTTGTCGGTGAAGTCCATACTGACTGCCTGCGTGCCACCGACGAAGACTTTGACGTCGTGATCAGACGCAAGAGCTGGTGCCGTGGTGTTGCGCAAGGTGGTGAGAAGTTGTTGCGTGGCCTCGGCATCAGGAGCGGTCTTCGGGTACAACACCACGGCGGTGAGCGTGCCGCCATCGGCGAAAATCTTCGGATCGAGTTCCAACAGCGGCAGCATCTTCGCACTCGGCATCGTCGATGCGACGTTCGGCGTCTTTTCGAGAGCTTCGAGTGCAGCCTTGAGTCCAACGAAGGGCTTGTCTTTGGGGACCTCGACTGCGACGACGAACGGCCCTCCCCTGCCATCGCCGAAGCCCTTCGCCATGAGGTCGTATCCGATGCGAGCAGGTGAACCTGACGGCTGGGATCCATCGTCGGGGAAGCCGGACTTCATCTGCAGAGCCGGTAGCGCCAGCACACCGACCAATGCGACTACAAGAATCACGGGAAGGATCGGGGCCCGCTGCAGTAATCCACCGTAAGACGACCAACGACTCTTGCTCGGATCGAATGGCTTGAGAGTTCGAGCCCACGGCAATCGCAGACCGAGTGCCCTGGTACCCATCAGTGACAACACCGCCGGCAGGAACCACGTTGCAGCGAGCATGACCATTAAGACTGCTAGCGCTGCCGCAACCGCAAGTCCGTTGAAGAAGTTGATGCCCAGCAAGAACATGCCCAGCAAAGCGACGATCACCGTGAATCCAGCGAAGTGCACCGCGCGGCCAGCCGTTCGTACTGCCGTCAGGGCAGCATCCTTCGGCTCAGCTCCTCCTTGCAGTCCTTGCCGGTATCGATTGAGTACGAACAGCGCGTAGTCGATACCTACGCCCAGGCCGATCATGATCGCCAGGCTCGGGGCTACCGAAGATATGTCCATGCCGCGCGCGGCGAGCAGGGTCAACCCTGACGCTGCCGCCAAGCCCGTGCCCGCGCTGATGATCGGTAGGAACGCCGCCACGAACGAGCCGAACGCAATGAGCAGGATGACGACGGCCGCGGCTAGCCCTACCGGGATGCTGTTGTCCTGTCCCGACCCCGCCGCCTCGATGCCCGCGCCCTGCGCACCAATCTGCAGATCGGACGATGCGTGACTACGAAGGATGGACGCGATGGTGTCGGCTTGCTCCGCAGTCAGTGCGCCTTCGTTCACGGTGGCTGTCGCGAAGGCAACTCGGCCGTCTTCGGATACGGGACTTATCGCCCGTTCCACAACCTTGGCCGCCGAGCGCAGCCGATCAACTTCCTTCATCATCTCCGCATCGAGACGCTCGAACTCGGCAACCTCCTTGGGTAGCGCCTGAGCCACCTTCGCAAGGCGATCGGGGTCAGCCTCCGATAGCGGCTTCAGCACTGACTCAGGTAGTTCCGCGAACTTCTGCAATCCCCCGAGAATGCCGGCGAGATCGTCCGCATCTGACTTGGTGACGCCTGGGACTACTCCCGCCAGCCAGTTGCCCGCCTTCACCAAGCCGTCAAGTACCGGTGCGGGCAGTCGGGCGATGGATGCGGCCGTGGGCAGCACCCGCGCCAGCGAACCCAGCCGATCAGGCGAAACCTCGGCCAGCGGCGCCAGCACCTTCGCCGCGTCCTGCACTTCTTCGAGACTCAGTCCCGTTTCCTTCTTGAGCACGCTGCTGATGCCGGCCGTCACGGCGTCGGGCAACGAAGTGGTCATGGCCTCGGGGCACGTCTCCCCGAGGTTTCTCTCGCGCCCGTCTTCGTCGAACGGAGTCTGCACGCACTCCACAAACGATTCCTTGGCCAATACCTCCAGCATCGGCATGACCTTCTCGCGTACGGCTTTGTCCGTTGCGCTCCTCGATGTGGGACTCCACACGACGGTCAACGACGACGTCGGATCCGTGGTCGGGCTATTGAGCTTTTGCAGCAGATCCTGGGCTTGCTGTGACGGTGTGCCCGGTAGCGCGAAGGAGTTGACGGTGGTGCCGCCGAAGAGGTTTCCGACACCGATAGCGACTAGCAGAACCATCAACCAGGCGAGAATCGCTGATTTCGGATGCCGGATCGCCCAAGCGCTCATTCGCCAATGCTAGGGCCAACTTCGGACCACTAAATCTCTTCATCGCCTTACATGTCGAGAACATTGAGGCACTCGCCCCCGAAAAGTTATTCGCACTGATGCACTCCCGACAGGCACAAATCATCAGCGAATGCTGCCCATCTTCCCTCGAACTACGCAGCAGCCTCGACGATGATGCTGCTGGTGATACGTTCCCGACATGTCGAGATCCCTGAGGTTTGTCCTTGCAGCCGTTGCTGCATGCGGTTTGGCGATAGCACCCACTGGCGGAGCCCTTGCGAACCAGTCAGCCGCACCGAAGAACGTTGGTATTACGGGAATGTGGCTCGGCACCAACTACGGATTCGAGAACAGCGTCTACAAGGACACCCCCGTGCGCTACACGGTTACCTCAGTTGACGGAGTCGCCCTGACCGGCACCAAGCAGTGGCAGATGAGCAACGGACAGTGGAGCGAGCCCGAGTTGTTCCAGGGAGTTCTCTACAAGTCGGGCGCATTCCACGCAGTTGACAACGACGGATACCTAAAAGGCGAACTCCTATCCCCGACCAAGATTCGCGCGACCTATCTCGAAGCTGGCGAGGATCAGGCAGCTCTCGTCACTGTGCTCACCAAAGCAAGTCGCCGAGCAACCAATTAGCCGGCCGATATGCGACCTCCGGACGTCGCTAGCCAGCAGGTTTGACCTTATCCCAAGCTGGAAATCCCTTGAACATTTCGCAGGAACAGACTGTTGATTCGGATGGCGTGACCGGCTTGAGTTTGCCAACCTCATTTGGCCCCGGCTCATCTCGACCACAAACCGACATACGACCTGATCCCAGGTGGGCCCACTTCAGGTCGGCAAGCCGGAGCCGAATCAGACAGTCGCAGTCAGTCGGGAACAGTTCGACCGCGACCGGTTCATTGAGCGGTGCTCGCCGAGGCTGAGGGGTTGATCAATCCACGATCCGACGCGAAGGGACGAGCAGGGGAATCCCGGTGGGACCTCCCTGCTAGTCGGTGTCCCAGTCGGTCTCCCAGTCGACCAACGCTCCGGTGTCCCGCCAGGCCAGTTCGAAGTCGTCGTTGCAGTAGAAGCGGGGATCTGTCGTCAAGCATTCGCGGAACTCACGATCGATGACGGTGGAGGTAGTCGTGTACGTGGTGGTACGGGTGATGATTCCGAACCAGCTCCTGTGGTGGTGGGTATGGGTGTGGGTAACGATGCGGGTATCTTCCCAGTAGCCGACCATGTGCGACAGGTACTCGTCGTCTACTGCCTCCTTATAGGTCACTGTCGTCTGAGGCTCGAGCGCACCTCCCGACGGGTCGTTGTCGAAGGATTGGGAACGCGCCTGGCGCGCACCGGACGAATATCGCGATGGCGTCTGTTCGATGCTGAGGGTCGCGTGTTCGCTCAGGACGAGGTCGATCGAACCACGTTCGCTGCGGCCGAGGATTTGGGGCATGAGTCGAGCGAATTCCGCAGAGTTGACGCGGCCGTTCACGGTGGCCC
>CAYPSE010000057.1:0-9312 GCA_964413305.1 uncultured Rubrivirga sp.
GTCCCCAAGCGCAAGATGTCCCGCTCCAACACGCGTAGCCGTCGCTCGCAGTGGAAAGCCAGTGCCCCCACGTTGGTGACCTGCGCCCGCTGCAAGGAGAAGCGCCCCGCGCACACGGCGTGCCCCACATGCGGCACCTACGCCAAGCGGCGCGTCCTCGACGTCTAGGAACATGCCCCGCATTGCCATCGACCTCCTGGGAGGCGATGCGGGACCCGGTGTCGTTGCCGACGCCCTCGCTGATCTGTGTGCCTCGCCGGATTCGGACTCCATCTCCCTGTGCATCGTCGGACCCCTCGACCTAGCCAGGGACCTCCTCACCGAACGCGGCGTCGATGTCGACGCCCGTGGAAACCTCGCCGTGCTGGACGCCAGCGGCTGCGTGCCGATGTCGGCGTCGAGCCACGAAACCCTCCACTTGGTGCGCGAGGATCCGACGTTGACCAGCGTCGTCGGTGTCGAAGCCGTGCGCACCCGTCGCGCGGACGCCTTCGTGTCCATCGGTCACACGGGTGCAACGGTCGCCGCGAGTGCCTTCGGTCTTGGTCGGTTGCCGGGTATGGGTCGCCTAGGTCTAGCGGTGGAACTGCCCAGTCTGCGTGGTCCGGTGATCATGTTGGATTCCGGTGCGGCCCCGCACGCGACTCCCCACGACCTGCTGCGATTCGCCGCCGCCGGTTCCGCTTATGCGCAGGCAGTCGGAATCGATGAACCGCGTATCGGCCTGCTGAGCATCGGCGGTGAGCGCGGCAAGGGCGATCACCTCCGCAAGCACACCGATGCGCTGTTGGACGAGCACTTCCCGCGCGGGTACGTGGGCCTGGTCGAGGGCCATGACCTGGTAGGCGAACCGAGAGCCGACGTCGAACATGCCAACGTCGTCGTGGTGGACGGCTTCACCGGAAACGTCGCATTGAAGTCGATGGAAGGCGCGCTGCGATGGTCGGTCGCCGCTATGGCCCGGGCATATGGCGCGGTCGAGCCGGCGCTCGAAGTGTTGCGGACCTCGCATTTCCTCTCGGGCGGGGCACTCCTGGGCCTGTCGGGCAACGTCGTGGTCGGTCATGGAGCTTCGTCGGCAGCGGAAGTACTCGCCTGCATCCAACGCGCCACCGCCATGCACTCCGGACGCGTTGTCGAACGAGTTCGCGATGCGTTATCCACGTTCGGCCCTCTCGATTCTCGAGGCGAGCCTGAATGAGCTCTTCTGCACAGCCTGACGCCGAACCAAACCTGGCCGCGATTGCGCGAGCCTTCGATATGGATCCGCGTGATGTGCGCGCCGACACCCCACTCGCCGCGATCGGTTGGACTGGTTCAGCCACCGACTGGCTCGTGGCCGCCAACCACCTGGGTGTGTCGCTCACCGAGGATCCGCCTGAACTTGCGCAAGCAGCCACAATCACCGATCTTGTGGCTAGGGTCTTGACCGCAGGTCAACGTGACCAGTGAGTACGCGTGAGCGGACGAGGAAGGGGAGTGGCACGGTGACCGGGGTCGAGGATTCCGCGTTGGAGTCGTTGATGGAAGCCCTTGGTCAACGCCTCGATCTCCAACTCCTGCTGCAATCGCTCACCCACCGCTCGTATGCCTATGAGAACGGTGGTCTTCCCACCAACGAGCGTCTGGAGTTCCTCGGTGATTCCGTTTTGGGTTTGGTGGTGACCGAGCGGCTGTATCGAGACTTCCCCGATGAACCCGAGGGCCAACTGGCGAAACTTCGGGCCGCCGTGGTGAACGCCCAGGCACTGGCCGACGTCGCACGCGCGCTGGGGCTGGGGGACTACTTGCGCTTGGGTAAGGGGGAAGAAAGCACCGGCGGACACGACAAGTCCTCGATCCTGGCCGATGCGATGGAGGCGGTCATCGGTGCGATGTACATGTCCACCGATCTGGAGACCACGCGCGCCTTCATCGAGCGGATCTTCGGCCCTCTCATCACCGCATCGGCGCAATTGGGAGCCGGACTGGACTGGAAGACCTCACTGCAGGAGCGCTCTGCCGAACTCGACAAGGGTGTTCCCGAGTACCGCGTTACCGACACCGGACCCGACCACGCCAAGGAGTTCACCGCCGAAGCCGTGATCGGGGGGCAGGTGCTCGGCACCGGCCATGGGCGCAGTAAGAAGGTCGCCGAGCAGGAGGCCGCCGCCGAGGCGTACGAGGCTTTACGCGACGTATCTTCGATCGATGCCTGAACTACCCGAAGTCGAGGTAGTGCGGCGCGGAATCGATCGCTGGGCCACCGGTCGGACGATCGAGTCCGTCGAGGTTCTGTACCCGCGTTCCATTCGTCGGAGTGCCGGAGGAACGAATGCGCTCGCTGATGCGCTCCAAGGTGACGCCTTCCGGTGCGCTAGCCGGCGCGGGAAGTACCTGTGGCTGCCGCTGAGTAGATCCACCGACCTCGCACTGGTGGTGCATCTGGGCATGAGCGGCCAAGTGCTCATGCAGCCGTCGAAAGCAATGGACGAGAAGCACCTACGTGTGCGCGTGGTATTCACCGACGGCAAACGCCAGATGCGGTTCGTGGATCAACGCACGTTTGGCGGCATGTATCTGGACTCAACCACCGGTGGTCTTCCTTCCACCATCACCCACATCGCGCGCGACCCACTCGATCCGGAATTCGACGACCATGCCACCGCGAAACGCATTCGTGCCAAGGACACGGAGATCAAGCGAGCCCTGCTCGATCAATCTGTCATTTCGGGGATAGGCAACATCTACGCCGACGAAGCTTTGTGGCGGGCGAAGGTCAATGGCCGCAAACCCACCTCACGCATGACCACCACCGAGGTCGTCTCCCTCGTCGACTACGCGCGCGAGGTGATGACCCAAGCCCTGGCCCAAGGTGGCACCAGCTTCGACTCCCTGTACGTGAACGTGAACGGGGAGTCCGGCTACTTCGAGCGCTCCTTGGATGCCTATGGCCGGGAAGGGGAGCCGTGCCGCAGGTGCGGGGCTCCTATCCGCCGTGAGGCCTTCATGAACCGGTCGAGTTACCGGTGCCCACGGTGTCAGCGCTCCCCAAGCCTGCGGAAGGCACCGCGCGTGCTGCACACCAGTCCCTGAGCAGGTAGGTAGAGTCCGAGAGCGCCTTCCCCGCACCAGGTCCGCTCGCCGTCAGACGGGTGGCCGACACGAATGGAGATCGTCGCCCCGTGCACCTGAAGACGCTGACCCTCAAGGGCTTCAAGTCCTTTGCCTCGGCAACCTCACTGGAGTTCGAACCGGGCGTCACCTGCGTGGTCGGCCCGAATGGTTCGGGCAAGTCCAACGTGGTCGATGCCCTGGCCTGGGTTATGGGCGAACAGGGGGCCAAGAGCCTGCGTGGCGGGAAGATGGAGGACGTCATCTTCTCCGGCACGTCCGGTCGCGCGCCCTTGGGTCGCGCGGAGGTGGCGCTGACGATCGACAACACCGACGGCGCCCTACCGATCGAGTACTCCGAGGTGACGATCTCGCGCACTCTGTTCCGTAATGGCGGGTCGGAATACGCGATCAACGGCGAGCAGTGCCGCTTGCTGGATATCCAGGAATTGCTGTCCGATTCGGGCATCGGTCGGGAGATGCACGTGATCGTGGGTCAAGGGCAGCTTGATTCCATCCTGCACGCCACACCCGAGGACCGACGTGGGTTTGTCGAGGAAGCCGCGGGCGTACTCAAGCACCGCAAGCGCAAGGAGAAGGCGCTTCGCAAGCTCGACTCGATGGAGGGCAACCTCACACGCCTTCAGGACCTCACCGCGGAACTGCGCAGGCAGCTGAAGCCGCTGGGTAGGCAGGCCGAGGTGGCACGCCGAGCGGTGGTGATCCAAACCGATGTGCGCGATGCACGTCTGCGATTGCTGGCCGACGATCTGGTGCAGTATCGCGAAACGCTCGAGGCCGAAGTAGCGGATGAAACATCGCTCCGTGAACGCCAGGCGCTGGTGGAGGCGTCGATCGCCGATCTGCAGGCCAAGGAATCGAACCTCGAGGAACAAGAGCGCACCCAGGCGCCGGAGTTGAACGCTGCGCAGGACACCTGGTTCGCGTTGTCCGCAGCCGGTGAGCGGTTCCACGGCCTGGAGCAACTCGCTCGAGCAACGGTTCGCCACCTACAGCCGGAAGACGAGAACGAGCAGGTGTCCGGCCGGGATCCAGAACAACTCGAAGCCGAGGCGCGTTCCTTGCGCGCCCAGGAGTTCGAACTGGGGCGGGAGGTGGAGTCGCTGCGCGATGCCTTGGCCGGCGCCGAGAGGGCGCGGGCCCGCACCGAGGAGGAGTTTGCCGCCGAACAGCGTCGGGTTCAGCAGGTCGAGGCCGCGGCGGCGGATCGTCGAGAAGGACTGGCCACCATCGAAGGCAAGGTCAACGCCGCCGTGTCACGTCGAGACGCGCGCGCCGCGGAGATCGGTCGCTTGGAGGGTCAGATCGCCGAGGCTCGGCAGCGTGCCGAGCAAGCCCACGCGGAGTTCGCTCGAGTCGAGGTGGACATCGTCGGACTCGACGAAGGTGAGGTCGGACTCGACGAGGCGCACGAACGCGCCCACGCGGCGCTGGTCGCTGCCGACGCCGCAGTGGAGGAACTGCGTTCTGAGGAGACGCGCATCGAGCGGGCGCGAGCGGCCGCTGAAGCCACCTGCCAGGCGCTCGAGTTGAGCATGAAGCGCACCGACGCGGGCGCCTCGGTCATGCACGCCGGGTTGCCCGGTGTGATCGGAGCCCTCGCCGAGCACCTGCACATCGACGGTGGTGCGGAGCACGCGGTCGCTGCGGTATTGGGAGATCTGGCCAACGCGATCGTGGTCCGCGGCCAATCGGCCGCCATCGAAGCCGTGGCGTTATTGAAGGACACCGATGCCGGGCGGGCTGCTTTGGTGGTTGTCGACGATTCGCGGGCGGTGGAGCCGGCACTTGCCGCGCCACCGAGCGGTCGGTGGTTGCGCGAGTTGGTGCGCTGCGACGACCTCGTGCGTCCGGTGGTCGACTCCTTGTTGACGGACGCCGTTCTCGTCGATGACGTGTCCGGCGCGATGGCCGGCCAGCGACTGGCCGACCACCTCACGTGGGTCACGTCGGCCGGCGACGTCGTCGCCCGTGGTGTGGTGCGCGGTGGATCCAGCGCGAGTGAGTCGCTCGTGGAAGTTCAGGCTGCGTACGAACAGGCGAATGCCGAACTCGACGACCTTGTTCAGCGCAGCGAGCGCTTGCGCTTCGACCTAGCAGCAGCACGCGATCGACAAAGCGACGCCGCCGCGAACGTGGAGCAGGCGCTTGCACGTTTGCACGAATCGGATGCCCAGATGGCGGCGGTGGCCGAACAGTTGGGCAATCTCGGGCAAGCGGCCCGCGCCGCTGCGGCTGAAGCCGATCGACTCGACCAGGCACTCATGGCCGCCCGGCAGGGGCTGGAGACCGACGAGGCCTCACTCGTCACATTGCGTGACCGCCTCGATGCCATGCAGCGTGAAGAGGTCACCGATCCGCTCCCGGATCGACGCCCCGAACTCGAGCAGGCCGCGCAGGCTGCTCGCGGTCGGGAAGTCGATGCGCGCTTGGCGATGCGTACGGCCGAGGAGCGAACCGCAGCGGTCACCGATCGCGCGGCCGCACTGGAGAACGATGCGCAATCCGAGCGCAGGGCTCGACAAGCCGCTCTCGAGCGTCGCGAGCGTCGAGCACGCGACCTCGTCGTTGCACAGGCGATAGTCCAGGCCGTGACGATAGTGCGATCGCACGTGGAAGCGTCGGTTTCACGGGCGCAACGCCTGCGAAACGATCTGCAGCGGTCGGCTCGCGAGCGAGCTGAGGAACTCATCGCGGCGCGTGAGCAACTACGCACCTTGGCAACGGAGTTGGAGGGACTGCGCGACAGCGTGCACCGCGACGAACTCGCCCGGGCCGAGCAACGTATGCGTATCGAACAGATCGAAGCGAAGGCACTTGAGGACTTCGGCATCGAAACCGACATTCTCATCGCCGAATACGGCCCAGACCAACTCGTCCCGCCGTCGCCACGGGCTCCCGGGGACGAGATCCTCGAGGGAGAACCCGAGCCGCAGCCCTACCCCTATGTGCGTTCCGAACAGGAAAAGCGCCTGAAGGAGGCCGAGCGTGGCCTTGCCGTACTCGGGAAGGTCAACCCGCTCGCCCTCGAGGAGTACTCCGCGATGGAGGAACGTCACCGCTTCCTCACCGAGCAACTCGACGACCTCAAGCGCACGCGCGACGACCTTCTGGACATCGTCAAGGAGGTCGATGAGCGGGTTGAGCAGGTGTTCACCGAGGCGTACCGCGATGTCGAGCGCGAGTTCGAGCAGGTGTTCGCTCGCCTGTTCCCCGGCGGTGAAGGGCGGTTGATCCTCACCGACCCATCCGACATGTTGAACACCGGCATCGACGTGGAGGCGCGTCCACCGGGCAAGCGGGTGAAGCGGTTGTCGTTGCTGTCCGGTGGCGAGCGCAGCCTCACGGCGGTCGCCTTCTTGGTGGCGCTGTTCAAGGCGCGGCCGAGCCCGTTCTATGTCCTGGACGAGGTCGAGGCCGCCCTCGACGACGTCAACCTGGGCCGGCTGATCGACATGATCGAGGAACTGCGGGACTCCTCCCAACTCATCGTCATCACCCACCAAAAGCGCACGATGGAGATCGCCGATGCTCTTTACGGCGTGTCCATGCGCGGCGACGGCGTGACCCAGGTGATCGGCCAGCGAATCCGGGAGAGCGTCAGCGCCTGAGAGGATGACTCACTATGGAGTCCATTAGCTGGTACCTCGTCCTCGCGGTTGTCCTTCTCGGCTTCGTGATCGGCGCCGGCATCGCCTTGAATCGCGGCCGGCGCAAGGCACCGACCAAGCCCAGGCCGGGAATCGACTACGCGCCCGGCGTTGGTGACGATGATTCCGTTCCCCGCGACACCGAGCGTCGGAGCGTCGAGCAGGTGGGCTCGACGCTGCTGGATCAACCACCGGTAACGGAGGTTCTCCCAGAGCCGGAGTTGCTGGAAGAGCCTGGTATCTGGGAAGTCGAGATTCCCGAACCGACCAAGGGGCGCCTGCACCGACTGCGGGCGCGACTAGCCCGCTCCAATAACGCGCTGGGCAAGGGACTGCTCGCACTTTTGTCCAAGGACAACATCGACGACGCAACGTGGGACGAAGTCGAGGAAGTCCTGCTCACTGCGGACCTAGGGGTTGCCGCCACCATGGAACTGATGGAACGGCTGCGTACGCGTATCCAGGTCGAGGGAGCCTCGGGGGCCGATGCCGTGCACACACTCCTGCGCGAGGAACTGCTGACCTTGGTCGATCCGAGCATGGATCGCGCGGTCACCACCCGGGCCGCTGGTCGCCCCGCTGTGATCTTGGTCGTGGGTGTCAATGGCACCGGAAAGACAACCACCACCGGCAAGTTGGCACGGGTGATGGTCGCCGACGGTCGAACCGTCCTCTTGGGTGCGGCCGACACCTTCCGTGCCGCAGCCGCCGACCAACTGCAGACCTGGGGCGAGCGCGTAGGTGCCGTCGTCGTTCGCGGACCCGAAGGTGGGGATCCTGCGTCGGTGGCGTTCGAGTCGGTTGATGTGGCCGCCAAGGCGGGTGTCGATGCCGTCGTGATCGACACCGCGGGTCGCTTGCACACCAAGACCGGACTGATGGACGAACTCGGCAAGGTCAAGCGTGTGATCGAGAAGAACAGCCAGGTGGACGAGGTGCTGCTGGTCTTGGACGCAACCACCGGGCAGAACGGTTTGGTTCAGGCCAGGGTCTTCGCGGAAGTGGTGGAGGTGACGGGCATCGTGTTGACCAAGCTCGACGGCACAGCCAAGGGCGGCATCGTGGTGTCGGTCCAGCGTGAACTCGGCGTCCCGGTCAAGCTCGTCGGGCTGGGGGAGGGGCCAGACGATCTCGCGCCCTTCGAACCGGCGGAGTTCGTCGATGCCCTGCTCTCTTGAGGGGTTCTCCCGGGGAGATTCGTAACTCGTCTGAAACACAGAATCCGATTTCGTCACCGACGCGAAACTTTGCGCGTCGCCACGTGAAACCCACGACCTCCACGCTTGGCCCGGCGCAGGCCACACAACAGGAGGTGCATACATGGATTCGGGCGTTACCGCGTGGTTGCTCACAGCAACCGCCTTGGTTTTCTTGATGATTCCCGGTCTGGCGTTCTTCTACGGAGGAATGAACAGATCGAAGTCCGTGCTGAACATGCTGATGATGGTCATCGGTGCCTTGTTCATCGTCGGCATTTTGTGGGCGGTTTACGGATACTCGATGGCGTACGGAGCCAGTAATGGCGGATTTGTCGGCAGTTTCACCGACTACTTCGGTCTCGAGGCGGCGCTCGCGCCACCCGGCCCGGATGAGTCGTATCCGCTGATGGCAGACGTGGTCTTCCAGGCGATGTTCGCGTGCTTGACCGTTGGCCTAATCGCCGGTGCGCTCGCTGACCGCTTGAAGTTCGGCGCGTGGATCATCTTCGCTGCGATCTGGGCATCCTTGGTGTACTTCCCGGTTGCGCACTGGGTTTGGGGCGATGGCTGGATCGAGATGATGGATATCGGTGGGGCGAGCGTCATCGACTTCGCCGGTGGCACGGCAGTGCACATCAATGCAGGTGCCGCCGCCCTGGCTGTCTGCATCGTCCTCGGGCGACGCCTCGGCTGGCCGAAGCAGCCCATGCGTCCGCACAACCTGACGATGGTCATGCTCGGTGCGGGTCTGCTGTGGTTTGGTTGGTTCGGCTTCAATGCTGGTTCGGCCTACGCGGCGGACAACACCGCGGCCATCGCGGCTACCAACACCCTGCTGGCCACCTGCGCGGCAGGCATCGCCTGGCTGATCGTGGAGAAGATCCGCGACGGCAAGGCGACCTCGCTGGGTGCGGCGTCCGGCATCGTCGCTGGCCTCGTCGCCATCACCCCGGCCTGCGCCAACGTGACACCGCTTGGTGCCATCGCGATCGGACTGATCGCCGGTGCGGTCTGCGCTTGGGCGGTAACGCTCAAGTACAAGTTCGGTTTCGACGACTCCTTCGACGTCGTGGGCATCCACCTCGTCGGTGGAGTGATCGGCACCTTGCTGCTCGGCTTCCTGGCATCGGACATCGCTGCCGAGGGCGGCCAAAACGGTCTGCTCTACGGCGGCAGCGTCAACCTGCTGATCGCACAGATCATCGCCGCGGTGGCCGTGTTGGCATACTCCTTCGTCCTGGCCGGCATCATTGCCCTGGTGCTGAAGAAGGTCATCGGCATCCGCCTGGATGAGGAAGACGAGGTCAGCGGCATCGACCTCGCCGAGCACGCCGAGACCGCCTACGAGT
>CAYPSE010000058.1:0-9305 GCA_964413305.1 uncultured Rubrivirga sp.
CGACGTTGATCGTCTTCGGACTCATCGCGCTCATCCTCGCGGCCATTCCGCGCCGGTTTATGAACGAGAAGGTCGCGGCGCTCATTGAGAGTGGCCATCGATCCAGCTCCCAGACGGGAGTTCGCCTTGCCATGCTGCTGCTGATCGCTTTGCTGGCAACAGCAGGCCTGTTCGGTTTCGACGTGGTTCTCGGCGCCTTCATCGCCGGCATCATCGTGCGTCGTTACGTACCGCAATCCGACGAGTCCGCGGTGGAGATGCGTATCGAGGCGATCGCCTTCGGCTTCTTCATTCCACTGTTCTTCGTGGTGTCCGGCGCGCGTTTGGATGTCCGCTCCATCATCGAGAACCCCCTACCGATGATCGTTTTCTTCCTGTTGCTCGCTGTGGTTCGAGGCCTTCCACAGTTCGTCATCTACCGCTCAGCCATTCCCGATCCGTGGCAACGCGGAAGATTCGCCGCTCTGGTGGCCACCGGGTTGCCCATCATCGTGGCCGTGACGACCATCCAAGTCGAGTTGGGTCTGATGACCGAGGCCAGCGCTGCGGCCATGGTCGGTGCAGGTGCGCTATCTGTTCTGGTGTTCCCTGCCTTCGCACAGTGGTGCGACCGCAAATCCCCCGCTAGCGATCCATCGCGCGTCGACTGAACACATTGCTGAGGGCGATACCCGCCGCGACACTCGCGTTGAGCGATTCCTGCTCGTGGACCATCGGGATTCGCGCGAGGTAGTCACAGGTTTCGCCCAGGAGGCGCGAGATACCTTCACCCTCTGATCCGATCACGATCACCAGCTTGTCGGTAATCACGTCCTGATCGATGTGATCAAGGTCGAAATCTGCATCAGAGTCCAGCCCGATCGACATCCAACCCTTATCGTGCAATTCCTCGAGAGCGGAACGCAAATTCGTCACGCGCGCTACCGGCAGCCGCGATAGCGCACCGGCCGACGCCTTCCATGCCGAGGCGGTGATCCCTGCGGAGCGGCGGGACGGGAGCACGATGGCCGACGCCCCGAAGGCAGCGGCCGACCGGGCGATTGCTCCGACGTTATGAGTGTCGGTGATGCCGTCGAGCATCACGAGTAGATCCCCCGTGGTGACGTCGTCGAGGTGGGCGTACTCGTATTCCGGAACTGCGAGCACCAGACCTTGATGCAGTCCGAGGTGCGCAAGAGCGTCCAGGTCGGCTTTCGATCCCTCGAAGACCGGGATGCCCTGCTGCTGCGCCAGCGCGATGGACTCGCGCCACCTGTCGTCGGGGTCGGACCTGACTTGGAGATATAAGGCGGTGGCCGGGATGCGCGCTCGTAGCGCTTCCAGCACCGAGTTTCGGCCGATCACCACATCGCCGGAGGCCTTGCTGGCTGCCTTGCTAGAAGCCTTACTGGAAGCGCGAGTCCGCGGAGCTTCCTTCGCTTGCCGCTTCGCCTTCTTTGCCGCCGGGTGGTAGCCACGTTCGGTCGCCTTGGGAGTGGGGCCGCGGCCTTCGAGGCCCGCTTTCCGTTGACCGCCCGAGCCAACGGAGGCGCCCTTCTTCTTGGCGCCCTTGCGCATGGCACCGCGACGCTGGGAGTTACCGGCCATCGTCGCTCATCTTCGCTTCACCCAGTGACCAGCGCGGGCCGTCGGGTGTGTCCTCGATCGTGATGCCCATCGCGGTGAACTGATCGCGGATGGCATCGGCGGCCGCGTAGTCCTTGCGCTCACGTGCGGCCTGCCGCTGGTCGAGTGCCACCTTGACCAGCCCGTCGATCGCCGCCGTCAACTGCTCATCGGAGCCTGGGGTGGGCCACTGCGCCGGGTTGAGTCCGAGAACATCGAGCATCGCCGTAACGGACTCGGCGCAGCCGCGGACGGTCGCAAGATCTCCGTCCGCAAGTGCTGCATTACCTTCACGCACCACGCCATGGATGACCGCCAGAGCTTGCGGGGTGTTGATGTCGTCGTCCATCGCCGCATCGAATGCTGATGCCCGTGAGTCGGGATCGACTTCGATCGCCTGGATCTTCAGAGCCTCCACGGCGCGAGTGAGGAAGCCCTCGATCCGCCGGAATCCTTGACCTGCATCGGTGACCATCTCGTCGGAGAACTCGAGCATCGACCGGTAGTGCGCACCGGCGAGGTAGTAGCGAAGTTCGATCGGACGTACCCGCTGAACCACTTCGGAGACGAGCAGGGAGTTCCCCAGGGACTTGCTCATCTTCTCTCCGGCGGTGGTGACCCACGCGTTATGCAACCAGTAGTTTGCGAACCCATCTCCGGCGCAGTTTGATTGCGCTATCTCGTTCTCATGGTGCGGGAACACCAAGTCCAGGCCGCCGCCGTGGATGTCGAAGTTCGCACCCAGGTACTTGTGAGCCATCGCGGAGCACTCGATGTGCCACCCAGGCCGACCAGTGCCCCACGGGGTGTCCCACGCCGGCTCGCCCTCCTTGGCGCCCTTCCACATCGCGAAATCGCGCGGATCGCGTTTGGCTCGCGCCTCTGCATCGTCGGCAGCGAGCATGTCGTCGACCTTCTGGCCGCTCAGTGATCCGTACTGCGGAAACGCACGCACGTCGAAGTAAACGTCGCCACCGGCGGCGTAGCCGTACCCCGCATCGATGAGGCGCTGCATGAGCTGCACCATCTCCGGGATGTGGCCGGTTGCCCGCGGTTCGTACGTGGGCGGCAGGCACCCCAAGGTGTCGTAGGCCCACGAGAAGGCACGTTCGTTGCGCATGGCAACGACCCAGTAGGGAACGTCCTCATGCCCGGCGTTGTGCAAGATCTTGTCGTCGATATCGGTGACGTTGCGGATGAACGTGACATCGAAACCGCGGGACATGAGCCACCTGCGGATGATGTCGAAGGCCACCCCACTTCGGATATGGCCCACGTGCGGCGGTCCCTGCACGGTGGCACCGCACACGTACATGCCCACGCGCCCAGGCTCGATCGGGACGAAGTCGCGCACGGTTCGGGTTGCGGTGTCGTGCAAGCGCACGGTCACGGCGGAAGACACGGACAGACACTAGCGCCGACACCCGAAAGGGGTGCCGGCGCTAGTGCTCAACAAGAGCAAGCACAGGCGCTAGTCGAGCCAGCGCGTTACAGCGTTGAAGGCGACCTGGTTGACCGCCTTACGTTCCTTGGTTGACATGTTCAGTTGCGAACCCGTGTAGCGACTCGTGTTGATGATGACGTCGTTCACGAGGGTGTAGACGCTGTAGCTGTCGCTGCTGTACGAGCCGCCGCCGTAGGTGCCGTCAGCACTGCCACTCGTCACATCCTCGTAGTTCTCATTCAGGAAAACCGAGGCCACACCGGCAACCGTGACAAGCGGAACCGAACCGGTGGTGTTCAGGCGCGACCAGGTATCCGTGCTGCCGTCGTCGAAGGTCTGCTGACCGCTCGCCGGTCCCTCGCACTTCTTCAGGCCCGCCTTCAACTCGTTGAAGGCCTTGATCGCCTGGCTGGCCGATCCGTACTGAGTGATGCTCACACCGACACCGGCTGAGTCCTTCTTCCCGATGTAATTGACGCTGAACTGCATCTGGCCACCGGCGAACTCCACACGGGTGTTGTCATCGCCACATAGGAAGTTCTTGCCACTCGTGGGATATGCCCCGAAGTTGGCACCCTTCTTGGCGTTCAACGATGCAGGAATGTCCTCATGGCCGATCATGTGGCCGGCGGCGTAGGCATACAGCTCCCGGTCATAAGCCTGAGCGGGGGCAGCGGCAACTACCCCGAGCAATGCCGCAGAGGCTGCGATACCAAGGAACTTCTTCATCGACTACTCCTTACGTTGGGTTGTAACGAGGCAATCTATTCGGTGCGCTGGAATTCAACGAGCGCGGTAGCGATGGCTGCGAGTCCCTCGCCGCGCCCCGTGAGGCCGAGGCCGTCGGTGGTGGTTCCTGAAATGCTGACCGGCGCACCGAGCGCCGCCGAGAGAACATCCTGGGCCTCACCGCGTCGGGCACCGATGCGTGGACGATTGCCAATCACTTGGACCGCGGCGTTCACGATCCTCATGCCTGAAGCACGAACGGTTTCCGCAGCATGCGCGATCAAGCTGACGCCCGAGGCGTCCGCCCATTGCGGATCGTCGGTACCCACCAGGGAACCCAAGTCGCCAAGCCCGCTCGCAGACAAGATCGCATCGCACACCGCATGCGATGCGACATCAGCATCGGAATGGCCGGCAAGACCTCCGTCGTCCGCCCAGAGCAAACCCGCCAACCACAAAGGTCGATCGGGGGCGAATGCATGAACATCCGTACCGATACCCACCCGAAGGTCCACTACCGCACCCTTCGTTTCGCAATGACCGCTTCAGCCAGCAGGAAGTCCAGCGGCTTGGTCACCTTGAATGCCTCCTCGTGACCATCGATCGCGTGCACGTCAACGCCCAGCGATTCGACCATGCCGGAATCGTCTGTGACCGGGAAATCGACTTCCGCATGCGCTCGCTGCAATACCTCGCGACGAAAGCCCTGAGGTGTCTGCGTTGCACGAAGTTGGTCACGCGGAACGGTGCCGGTGATCCGACCTTGGTCGTCCACCGACTTGATCGTGTCGGAAACGGCGAGCACGGGTATGACTGCGTCGTGACCTTCGCGGACGGCCGCCGCCACATTGGTCACCACCTCCACTGGAACCAACGGGCGCGCCGCGTCGTGGACGAGAACCACGTGCACATCGTCGGGAAGCGCGAACAACGCTCGCGCCACGGATTCCGATCGCGACTCACCACCGGCAACCACCGAAACCTCGGCACCGAACTCCTGTTGGGCGAGCAGCGCACGCACCTCGTCGACGTGCACCTCAGGGGCCGCGACGATAACCACTTCCACCAATGGGCTGGCGGCAAGGGCTTTGACAGCGTGCACGAGCATCGGAGTGCCCGCAATCTCACGAAGGGCCTTCGGCGCTCCCGGTCCGAGACGTTCGCCCCTACCTGCTGCTGGGACAAGGGCGGCGACGCGGCCCGACGGGGATGCGTCGATCATCACATCGGATCGAGCTGGAGATGGGCCCGGTATCGGCTCAGGACGCCAGGACCTCGTCGAGGATGGCCTCAGCCTTGTCCTCGTCGGTCTTCTCCGCGAGCGCAAGTTCGCTCACCAGGATCTGACGGGCCTTGGCGAGCATCCGCTTCTCTCCTGCGGACAGACCGCGCTCCTGCTCCCTACGGAACAGATCACGGACTACCTCTGCGACCTTGATGACGTCGCCCGATGCGAGCTTCTCCAGGTTGGCCTTGTAACGGCGGGACCAGTTGGTGGGCTCTTCGGTATAGGGCTGACGAAGAACGTTGAAGACCTTGTCCAAACCCTCGGCATTCACGACGTCGCGAACCCCGACGAGGTCGACGTTGTCAGCGGGCACCCGCACCGTCAGATCGCCTTGCGCGACGCGGAGAACCAGGTACTCCCGATCCTCTCCCTTGATCTTGCGCATCTCGACCGATTCGATCACTGCTGCGCCGTGGTGCGGGTAGACGACCGTGTCTCCGACGTTGAATGCCATTGAGAGGAACCCCTTTCCAGAACGTTGATTCTATCACCGGGGGTTCGACCGATATTCTGCGGTGGTGCTGATACGTCGATCTACCACCGTCCTCCTCTCAGTGGGCCTCCTGATCTCCTCACTCGGCCTCACCGGCTGCTTCAACGGCATGGGTGCGCAGACCAACCTGCAGAACTCGCAGCTGACGGGCAACGGTGTGCAGGCCCAGGTGGGCAACGTCCGCGCCGAAAATCTGACGCTGGTGGCGGGCCCGGAGAACTCGGCCAGCGCAACCTTGGTCACCCGCATCATCAACGGGGATCCCGAGCCCGACGCCCTGCTAGGGGTGCAGATCGACGGCGTTCCGGCGTTCGTCTACGCAGAGGGCGAGATCGTGGAACTCCTCCCAGGACAGTCCGTCGGATTCGGCTTCGAAGCCGAGCGTTGGATCAACGCCTACGACTTCGCTGCAGATGTGAGCACGTACGTTCCGGTCGCACTGCAGTTCGAGCGTGCCGGCATCGTCGAAGTGGATGTCCTCGTAGTGCCAGCAGATGGTTACTACTCGGGCATCGCTCCGAATCCTCCGGCCGCGTAGTCACCGATATCTGCAGTTCGCGCAACAAGGACGGCGAAATACGACGCAAGGTGCAGGTTTCGAGGGACGGACTACGCCGTCTCGAATTTGTAGCCCAGCCCTCGAACGGTGACCAGGTGCACCGGGTGCGCCGGATCCTGTTCGATCTTGGCTCGAAGTCGCTTGACGTGGACGTCGAGGGTTTTCGTATCGCCGACGTAGTCAGAGCCCCAGACTCGATCGATCAACTGCGCACGGGTCAAGACGCGACCGGAGTTACGTATCAAGATCTCCAGGAGATCGAACTCCTTCAAAGGCATGGTGATCTGCTCACCTCGCACGGTCACCACGTGTCGCTCGACGTCCATGCGGACAGGTCCGGCTTCCACGGCGGCGGGGAGCAGTTCATCGAGATCACCGTGTCTGCGCAGCACCGCGCGAAGTCGAGCGAGCAATTCTCGGGACGAGAACGGCTTGGTGACATAGTCATCGGCACCGAGTTCCAGGCCGACCACCTTGTCGACCTCACCATCCTTGGCGGTGAGCATGATGATCGGCACCTGGGAACGCGTGCGGATCTGTCGACATACTTCGGTCCCCGGTAAACCAGGCAGCATGAGGTCGAGCAGGATCAGGTCCGGTCCCGTCTGCTCGAATTGATCCAACGCCGTGATCCCATCGGCCGCTACAACAACTTCGTAGCCTTCCCGTTCGAGCATGAACGTCAATGCCTCCGAGAAGGACTCTTCGTCCTCGACGACCAATACCCGAGTCATGGACGTCCTCCCGCTTCCGAAATCTCGACGATGTCAGCTTCTAATTCTTGGGGTTCGCGGGCCGATCCGATCTGCGGATCGTAGGCAGGCAATCGCAGCGTGAAGGTGGAACCTGTGTTCACCTCGGACCACACGGTGCATTCGCCACCGTGGTTCTGACACACATGTTTCACGATGGCCAAGCCGAGTCCTGTTCCTCCCGTACTGCGGGAACGAGCCGGATCCACGCGGTAGAAGCGCTCGAAGATGCGATCGAGGTCGTGACCTGGGATTCCGATGCCCTGGTCCTTCACCGAGATCTCGACGATGCCGTCGTTCACGCGCGAGGAGACGGCCACGCGCGTGTGAACGGGCGAATAGACGATTGCATTGATCAACAGGTTACGCAGTGCGGTAAGCAACTGACCACGATCACCATAAATCTCCGCACCGGAGTCGTCGCTGCGAATCAACTCGATTTCCCGACTCACCGATAGCGTCCGTACCTCGTCGAATGCACGCGAGATCAACTCGTCGACGTTGACCACCTCGGCCCGCGTCATCGGATCGTCGCTTTGCAGGCGCGAAAGATCGATCACGTCCTGGATAAGGCTGCTGAGCCGCGCCGCTTCGAGCTGCATGCGCTCGGCGAAGTGGCGAACCTGATCGGAATCGTCGGCGGCCGAGAGCACGGTCTCGGCCAGCAGGGAGAGTGCGCCGACGGGAGTCTTCAACTCATGGCTCACGTTCGCCACGAAGTCTCGTCGAACGGCATCGACCCGACGTTCCTCAGCAAGGTCATCGATCAGAATCAGAATCGCCCCGGTGCCCAGGGCCGCTGCACGAACGCGCAGTTCGAGCAATTCGCGACCCAACGGTGGGCGACGAACGCGCATCTCCTGTTCACGGGCGTTGCCGTCCTCGCTCACCCGCTCTACCAGTCGAACGATGTCCGGGATGGTGATGGCGCTGCGATTTACCAGACCGAGGGCCAGAGCTCGTGAGCTCGCTCGCAGGACGGCACCGTCCGGGGCGGTGACGATGGACGCAGATGGCAGTACCGACAGAACGCGAATGACCTCTTCGGGAACGGCCGGGCGAACAGCGAGGGAACTCTCCACCCCCGGGGTGTCCACGCCGGTACGGCGTCGCAGTGCCACGTGCGAAGGATAGGCGCGCCTGCCGCGACGCACTCACCTCAAGCGCCCTCCCAGGCACAGGATTGGCCGAGCGTTCATCTGAGCAACCGGAAGTTCACTTTCTCGTAGGCGTGTGTTCATGTTGTGGACGAGGATCCGTGCCTGCAGGGCGTACCCTGGATGGAACTTGGATTCCCTCGTGGAACTCTCCGACTTCTGGATGGACATATGCGCGCGGCCTACTACGAGCAACTCGATCGGGTCAACGACGATTTGGTCGAAATGACCCGACTGGTCGGGTCGGCCATGAATCGTGCAACCCAGGCCCTCTTGGACGCCGACCTTCCGCTCGCCGAGGCCGTGATCGATTTCGACGCCAAGGTGGACACCCTGGCCAGCGACGTCGAAGAGCGCTGCTATGAGTTGGTCGCCTTGCAGCAGCCGGTGGCCACCGACCTGCGGGTCATCATCGGCGCCTTGCGCATCGCGAGTTCCTTGGAGCGGATGGGCGACCTCGCCGAGCACGTGGCCAAGCAGGCCCGAATGCGCTTCCCGAAGGTGGCCGTTCCGCAAGAACTGCGAGCCACGTTCGCCGAGATGGGTGCACTCGCCGAAGCAATCGTGTCCAAGACGGGTTCGGTCATCGCCACCAAGGACGTTGCGCTGTGCGCGGACATCGCCCAGCACGACGAACAGATGGACCGGCTGCACCGGGAATTGTTCACTATCGTCCTGTCCCCGAGTTGGAAGTACGGGGTGGAGGAGGCGATCGACGTCACGCTGCTTTCCCGCTACTACGAGCGCTACGCCGATCATGCCGTGTCCGTCTCCCGGCGCGTGGTGACGATCGTGACTGGTGAGCCGTACGTGGCTGTCTCCCTCGAGGACCAAGCCGGGAGATAGCACCGAGGTGGCCCCGCAACATCGTGTGCGGGACACTATGCCGATGTCCGTCGTCCGGCCGTTGAGCGCGAATAGGCGCCATCGGGGAACGTCCACGACCGATCCACGACGCGTCGCGATGCTGTCGATCCACACCTCCCCCCTCGATCAGCCCGGAACCGGGGATGCCGGTGGCATGAACGTCTACGTAGTCGAGACCGCCAAGCGTCTCGCCGAAGCCGGCACCGAGGTGGAGATCTTCACGCGGGGGACCGCGTCGTCGTTGCCCCCCACCGTCGAGCTCGCTCCCGGAGTGCTCGTCCGGCATATCACCGCAGGTCCCTACGAAGGTCTGGTGAAGGGTGACCTCCCTGGACAACTGTGTGCAGTAACTGCCGGGGTCATGCGAGTTGAGGCAAGCCGACCCGAAGGTTGGTACGACCTCATCCACTC
>CAYPSE010000059.1:0-9296 GCA_964413305.1 uncultured Rubrivirga sp.
GACGCCGAGCGTTTCCTGGCGGACCAGGGAGCCTGACGCCGAGCGTTTCCTGGCGGCTCAAGAGGACTACCCCCCCAGCCGCGTAGGCTGTCCAAGCACATACAGAGGAAATTCAAGGAGAGATCATGGGTGCACCCAAGGACGTAACCGACGCTTCGTTCGCCGACGACGTCTTGATGAGCGACAAGCCGGTCATCGTGGACTTCTGGGCGGAGTGGTGCGGCCCGTGCAAGATGGTCGCTCCGATCCTCACCGAGATCGCTGCGGAGAACGACGGCATCGTGGTGGCGAAGTTGAACGTCGACGAGAACCCCCAGACTGCCGCCTCGTACGGCATCACGTCGATCCCGACGATGAACGTCTATCAAGGTGGCCAGGTGGTCAAGACCATCATCGGTGCCAAGCCCAAGGCCGCACTCCTGGCCGACCTGGCCGACTTCCTGTAGCCGCGGTGCTCCGCCTTGGTTCGTCCGGGGCGGCCGTGGCGGAGGTGCGCGCACGGCTCGCGCACCTGGGTCTGTGCAGTGATCTACCCGCGGGCGTAGATCACGATGACGTCGCCTTCGACGAGGAACTCGATCGTGCCGTTCGCACTTTCCAGCAGGAGCGTGGCATCACGGTCGACGGCATAGTCGGACCCGACACGTTCCGGCGACTCGATGAGGCGCGCTGGCAACTCGGTGACCGCGTGTTGTCGTACGTACCCGGACACATGGTGGTCGGTGACGACGTCACGCAACTGCAGCGCCGGTTGATCGAGTTGGGTTTCAACCCCGGCAGGCCTGATGGGATCTTCGGCCCCGATACCGATGCGGCGTTGCGCGAATTCCAATCCGGTGTCGGCGTGATCGCCGATGGAACGTGCGGACCCGACACCTTCCGTGCGTTCGATCGACTGATCCGCACAGTCAGTGGCGGCAACGCCACCGAGCTCCGCGAACACCTGCAACTTGCTCGCCTGCAGTCGGGTGTGGCCGACAAGGTGATCGTGATCGATCCGGGTAGCACGGTGGATCCGGACATCTGCCACGCGATCGCGGTGCGTGTGGAGGGTCGCCTTGCGGCTCTGGGCACCCAGGTGCTGCTCACCCGTCCGGCGCACGTAGTCGGAGCCATAGGAGCCACTCCCAGCGATGCCGAGCGCGCGGAGTTCGCGAACACGGTAGGGGCCGATCTTGCTCTGTCGATCCACGTGGATCGCTCCGACAGTCCGTTGCCGAACGGCATCGCCACGTTCTACTACGGCCACGCCCGCGGAGGGGTGCACTCCCACGCCGGCAAGGTGCTCGCCGAACACGTGCAGCACGAACTGCTCGGTCGGACCGATCGACTCGACTGTCGCACCCACCCGCGTACCTGGGATCTGCTGCGGCTCACCCGGATGCCCGCGGTGCGGGTGGAAGTGGGCTACGTCTCGCACCCCGAGGACGCACGGCGATTGGCCAGTAGCGCATTCCACGACGCGATCGCCGAAGGCCTCGCCGCGGCGGTGACTGGAGTGTGCGCGCCTATCTCTTCTCGGGGCTGAGTCGATGGGCCGGGATCAACAAGCGGATCACGAATCCGGCCACCACTCCAATCACCACCAGGGCCACGACCATGAGTAGTTTCCCCATCGCGTGACTCCTCGGACTCGGTATCCCCGAACTAGGTGCCAACGGACGAGACGTCCGCAACTGGCCGGTGCCCTATCGTAAGTCGCGCCCACCAGTCCGACCACTCACGTGATCACCTGAGTGACCACTAGCCCAGTAGGGAGCCCAGATGAGCATCGAGGGTTCCCGTCTCGATCCGTGGATCGACTCCTACGCCGGTCGCGCCCGCACCCTGTCCGCCTCGGCGATACGCGCGCTGTTCGCGGTGGCGAGCCGGCCGGAGGTCGTGTCTCTAGCTGGTGGTATGCCGTACGTGCAGGCGTTGTCGATGGACCAGATGGCCGACATCGCCGCGAAGGTGATCCGTGATCGCGGTGCGCAGGCACTGCAGTACGGATCGGGCCAGGGCGACGTGCGCTTGCGTGAACAGATCCTCGAGGTGACCGCGGAGGTGGGTGTGCACGCACACCCCGACGACATCATCGTCACCACCGGTTCGCAGATGGCCCTCGATCTGGTGACCCGCACGTTCTGCGATCCCGGTGATGTGGTGCTCGTCGAGTCACCTTCCTACGTTGGGGCGCTCGGGGTGTTCCGTGCCTACGAGTGCGATGTGATCCACGTAGCGATGGACGACGACGGCCTGATTCCCGCGGCACTGCAGGAGACCATCGAGTCCGTGCGAGCAGCCGGCAAGCGCATCAAACTCATCTACACGATCCCGTCGTTCCACAACCCCGCGGGCGTCACGCAATCACCCGAACGTCGCCGTGAGATCCTGCGTATCGGACAAGACGCCGGCATCGCGGTCTTGGAAGACGATCCGTACGGTTTGCTGGGGTTCGAGGGGGAACCACCGCGAGCACTGCGCGCCGACGACGCCGAAGGTGTGATCTACCTCGGTTCGTTCTCCAAGACGATCGCGTCGGGGCTTCGCGTCGGTTGGGCCATCGCACCGCACGGTGTGCGTGAGAAGCTCGTGCTTGCAGCGGAAGCGGCAACGCTCTGTCCGTCGAACTACGCGCAGTTGACGGTCTCGGAATACCTGGCCACGCAGCCGTGGCGCGAGCAGATCAAGTCCTTCCAGGAGGTGTACCGCGAGCGCCGCGACACACTGCTGGAGTCCCTGCAGGCGATGATGCCCGACGGAACCCGATGGACGATCCCCGCCGGTGGTTTCTATTCCTGGGTCACGCTCCCCGATGGGCTCGATGCCACCGCGATGCTGCCACGCGCGATCGCCGAACTCGTCGCGTACGTCCCCGGCACCGGCTTCTTCGTGGACGGTCAAGGCAGCGCCAACATGCGGCTGTCGTACTGCTATCCCGATCCCGACCGTATCCGTGAAGGTGTGCGTCGGCTGTCCACCGTGGTGGAGACCGAACTCGACATCGCCCGCACGTTCGGCACTGCTTCCGCAGCGGGCAGTACCCCGCTGGCCGGCGAATCCGCAACGCCCAGCCCGGACCTCGCGTGAGCGCGCGATCGGTGAAGCAGGTCCTGGTTCTCTCCGGGGGTCTGTCCCCCGAGCGCGATGTCTCACTGCGCTCGGGTCGCCGGGTCGCTGAGGCGTTGCGTAGCGCACGTCCCGATTGGGAGGTGACCGAAGCGGATGTGGACGCTGGACTACTGCCGTACCTCCACGAGCATCAGCCGGACTGCGTGATCCCGCTGCTGCACGGCGCTGCGGGTGAGGACGGCGCGCTGCGCGATGTGTTGGAAACGCTCGACATCCCCTTCGTGGGAAGCAACGCTTCGTCCTGCCGGCTTGCGTTCGACAAGCCCGTGGCGTCGTCGTTGCTCTCGAGCACGGGTATCGCCGTTCCAGAGTTCGTCGTGCTGCCGCAGTCGGTGTTCCGTGAACTCGGCGCGCCCGCCGTGATGAAGGCGGTTTCCGATCGCATTGGACTGCCGCTGGTGGTGAAGCCGACGCGCGGCGGCAGCGCACTGGGTGTTTCCATCGTTCACGAGGAGCGTGACCTGCCCGCTGCGATGGTCTCGGCGTTCTCCTACGGCGAGACCGCGATGATCCAATGCTTCGTGGATGGCACCGAGGTGGCCGTGGGTGTGATCGACACCGCCGATGGTCCGCGGGCATTGCCCGCCGTAGAGATCATTCCCGAGTCGGGGATGTACGACTACCACGCGCGCTACACCGCTGGTAGCACAGAGTTCTTCTGTCCCGCGCGATTGAACGACGACGTCACTGCCGCCGCTAGCGACGTAGCCCTCACCGCGCACACCGCGCTGGGCCTTACCGATCTGTCCCGCACCGACGTGATCATCGACGCCGAAGGAACCGTGTGGTTCCTGGAAGTGAATGTGGCACCCGGCATGACTGAGACGTCTTTGCTGCCGCAAGCGATCGTCGCCGCGGACCTGTCGGTAGGCGATGTGATCGCATCTTTCATCCAAGGTTGAGCCTGGCGAAGGCCTCATTCGTAGGGGTGAGGAGTCGACCCACGCTGCGAATCATGTGTGAGCGTGTCTCGATCTACACGACTCACTCCGGGCGGGCACCTGGGCAAGCCCGACGTCGCACGGATCACCAAGGTTCATGACTGGCTCATCGTTCGGGAAACCAGATCATGTGTACGAGTTTTCCGATCATGGGTTTTCCGATCATGGGCGACCGTGACGCCTTAGTCGATCAGATCAGTGATCCGCCGAAGGTCCTCTGCATCCGCGAACTCGATCACCAGCGCACCGCGCGCGTTGCTGCGGGCCAAGCCGGTCACGCTCACCCGGGTGTCGAGTTGCTCGGCGACCCGTCCGGACAGTTCGGCCACCAGATCCTCGAGTTCGTCGCTGCGCTTGCTTCGGCTGCGTCTCTTGCGCTCGCGCGTCGTGCCATCCACTTCACCGAGGGTGATGAGTTCCTCGACCGACCGGACACTGAGTCCCTCGGCGATGATGCGGGTCGCCATGGCGTCCATCTGCTCGGGTGTGGACAAAGACAGCAGTGCGCGGGCGTGCCCAGCGCTGATGACTCCGGCAGCGACCTTCGATTGCACGGCGGTGGGCAACTTGAGTAGACGCAGCGTGTTCGTCACCTGCGGGCGCGAACGGCCGATCCGGTTTGCGAGTTCGTCTTGCGTGCAATCGAAATCGGCGAGCATCTGGGAGTACGCCGCGGCTTCCTCAAGTGGGTTCAAGTCCGCGCGGTGCAGATTTTCCAACAGCGCATCCCGCAGCATGTCGGAGTCGTCGGTGATGCGGATGATCGCAGGAATGTTCGCCAGGCCCGCCTGCCTGCTGGCGCGTAGGCGTCGTTCTCCCGCGATGAGTTCGTACGCCACGCCGTCCACCGGTTGATCGAGTGGGCGCACCACGATCGGCTGCAGGAGTCCGATCTCCTTGATGGAGAACGTCAACTCCGCGAGTGCATCCTCATCGAAGACACTGCGCGGCTGCTGCGGATTCGGGCGCACCGAATCGATGTCGATCTCCGCGTAGTTGGCAACTTCCGCGGCAACAGGCGCTGCCGATTTCGCCGCCGATTTCGGTGCCTGTTCTTTCGGCTCCTCGTTCCTCGGTGTAGATGCTTGCGGTGTCTGTGCGGTGGGGATCAACGCACCGAGTCCTTTGCCTAGGCCTCGCTTGGCCATCTACTCCTCCGATCCTGGACTTGCAGTTGCAGCTTCGTTCGTGGCGGAAGTGCCGATTGCATCGAGTTGTTCGGCCACTTCCCGGTAAGCGATCGCGCCCGAGCTCGAGGGGTCGTAGGTGATCACCGTTTGCGCATGCGATGGTGCTTCGGAAACTCGCACCGCACGCGGGACCACGGTGTCGAGTACTCGTGCACCGAAGTGGGTGCGTACTTCGTGCACCACCTGGGACGCAAGTCGTGTCCTGCCGTCGTACATCGTCAGCACGATCGCGCTCACGTGCAGTTCCGGGTTCAAGTGTCCGGCGACCATGTCCACCGTGCGCAGCAGTTGGGACAGCCCTTCGAGCGCGTAGTACTCGCACTGGATGGGCAGCAGCACCTCGCGGGCGGCCACCAGTCCGTTCAAGGTGAGCAATCCCAGGCTCGGCGGACAGTCGACGATCACGTAGTCCACGGGTGTTCCGGCCGCCGCCTGCTGTTCCACATAGGCATTGATCGCGCGGCGAAGGCGGTACTCGCGGCCCTCGCTGGCCACCAACTCGATTTCGGCGCCGGCCAGGTCTATCGTCGCTGGGGCCCCGAGCAGGCCGGAAACATCACTACATTCCTGGACAATATCTGACAAAAGGGTTGAATCGGTCAGGACGTCGTAGATGTCCGGAGTTCCTTCCCCGTGTTCGATCCCGAGCGCCGTGGAGGCGTTGCCCTGGGGGTCGAGGTCGACAACTAGGACCCGCCTACCGATAAGAGCCAAGGCCGCTGCCACATTGACTGTGGTGGTTGTCTTTCCCACGCCGCCCTTCTGGTTGGCGACCGTCAGGATCCGGGTCACGCCCGGGGACCTTCACTTGCCGTTGGCCACCCTAGGCCGCTCGGGTGACCGGGCGTATGGGGCCTGGGGACCCATGTTTCCCGTGAAACATCGGTGGGCCACCCCAGGCCGCTTTCCCTGATGGATGGGGATTCGGGAAGGGGGCGGGACGGGCTCACAGGCGTCATTGTGCCGTAGGTGGTGCCAAGGCCCGACGTGCCACCACCACGGTGGTAGGTGGGTCGACTATCCCTCGGCCCGCCTGGGTAATCGATACCTCCGACAGTCCAAGTTGTGTAAGGGTAGCGCGGTCCCGCTCGACCTCCTCGACAGCGGACTCGCCCTTAAGGGCGAGGAGTAGACCGTCTTCGGCGAGCAATGGAGCACCCCAGGTAGCCAAGGTGCCCAGGGGGGCAACCGCGCGGGCCGTCACCACACCCATCCGGCCCTGCGCCCCCGCCACCGATTCCGCACGGTCCCGGACAATCTGGACCCGATCGGTCAGGCCGAGCTCGACCACACATTCGGTCAGAAAATTGACCCGCCGCAACAGGGATTCGATCAAGACCACCTGCAGGTCGGGTCGAACCAGTGCCCACACCACGCCCGGTAAGCCTGCGCCGGATCCGATGTCCGCGACCTTCGCACCGGAGGGGATGAGCCCCGTCTGTGGATCGGCCACCACCGCGCAATTCAGCACGTGCCTGTCCCAGATCCGCGGAGCCTCGCGGGGGCCGAGCAGGCCGCGTTCAATGCCCGGTCCGACCAGGATGTCCACGTACCGGCTTAGGCCAGAGGCTGCCGGATGCATCCAACCCGGCAGGGTCGGGGGGGTCTGATCCCCCGATGTTTCACGTGGAACCATCTAGCAGGGTTCCATCTACGAGATCCGGATGACGACCCTGCGGTCGGGCTCCTCGCCCGTGGACTCACTCACCAGTCCAGCGGCGGCAACAGCGTCGTGCACCACCTTGCGCTCGAAGGGGTTCATCGGAGCCATGGTCACCGGAGCCGCCGTACGCTGGGCTTCGGCGATCGCGGCCTTCGCGCTCTCCTCCAGCGCAGCCTTCTGGGCGGCACGGAAACCAGCGATGTCCACCATCAACCGGGACCGTTCGCCGGTCTCTCGCGCAGCAGCCAGGCGGGTCAACTCCTGCAGGGCGTTCAGCACCTCTCCGTCGTCGCCGACCAGGTGCTTCAGGTCGCCCTCGTTGACCTCGATGACCGAGACCTGGATGCGCTCACCTTCCATGTCGATGTCGATGTCGCCATCGGCATCGATGATGTCCAGCAGACCCTCGAGGTAGTCGGCCGCCGCCTCACCCTCGGTCTCGGCGGACACCACGGGCGCGGTCGTCACTTCCTCATCGGTGTCCGTCACGTTGCTAGCGTCATTCACGTCGCTCATCTCCAGTCCAGCGGCTCGTCGGCCGCTACTTCTTCTTCCGCTTACTGCGCGGCGCCTTCTTCGGCTGCACACGATTTACCGACGGGGTGTCGGGAACCTCTTCGGGTTCCTCGGTGACTGCCACGCCGCCCTTGCGAGCTGCCTTCCGGGCTGCCTTTTCCTTCTTGCGCGCTTCGTGCGCCTCGAAAGCTGGCGTGCCCGGTTGCGGATTGTTACGGATCACGTAGAACTGCTGGCCCATCGACCACAGGTTCGTGGTGAACCAGTAGATGAGCACACCGATCGGAAAGTTGATGCCACCGATAGCGAACACCAGCGGGAACACGTACAACAAGATCTTCTGTTGACGAACCATCGGGTTGTCCGGTGCGGTGTTCTTCACGATCAACTGACGTTGCGTCAAGAACGTGGTGCTGCTCATCGCGACGATCAAGATCGCGGCGAGGATGCGTACCGTCAGCGCACTGGTTCCGGTGCTCGCTTCGACTTCGCCGGCCAACCAGAACGTTGCCCACAGGGGAACGTCGAAAATCGTCGCGTCGTGCGCGATGCTCACGAGGTCTTGATACTGAGGCCAAGCGAATACACCGATCTGCTGCTCTTGCGCGATGCCGTACTGCAACACGCGGAACAAACCGAAAAAGATGGGTGCCTGCAACAAGATCGGCAGACACGACGCAAGGGGATTAGTACCGGTTTCCCGGTACAACTTCATCATCTCCTGCGACTGTCGCTCACGATCACCGGCGTACTTCTTTTGAATCTCCTTCATCTGCGGCTGGATGATCTGCAAACCGCGCTGTGCCTTGATCTGCTTGACGAACAACGGGATGAGCAGGATGCGCATCAAGATGACAAGACCGACGATCGCGAGCGCCCAGGTCCAACCGGAGTACGGATCCATGAACAAGCTGAAGAACTGGTAGAACTGAACGAGTACCCAACTGACCGGGACGTCCAACAACTCCAAGATCGCCATGGGTTACGCCGTTCTCCGTTCAGGTTCGCGCCGGATTGAGCCGTCGGGATGGATATCGGGAAGCCACCGACCGCGTTCAGGCACCGGGTCTAGGCCCCCCTTATTCCACGGGTTGCACCGTAGTAGACGCCAGATCGCCAACACTAAGCCCTTCGCTGATCCATGCAGGGCGATCGATCGATACCCGTAGACCGAGCAACTCGGGTGGAATCTGCAACTAGGCGGCAGGATCGGTGAGATCAGCAGTTGGTAGACCTTGATCAAGCCGAGGAAAACCCAGCGAACCAGCCAGCCCAGTGAGTGATCCCACGCCCACAGCAACCCGCGCCCTAGACCCGTGATTCCGGAGCGCACACCCAACGCCGGCCGGCTCATGCGAGCACTCCGCGTAGTTTCCCCAACCCCGTGCGGACGTCGTCGGCCACCGACGCCGACTCACCCGCCCCCGGCAGCGCGCGGATGACCCACAGGGAACCGGCTGGAAGGGCGGCAAGGTCGGCTGCGACCGCGTGTCGGATCTGTCGTGCCACCCGGTGCCTGACCACGGAGCCGCCCACCGCCTTACTCACGGTGATTCCGACCCGGGCTGGGGCTGTGGCGTCGTGGGTCATCAGGGCATACATCACCGAGGTCGAGGTGACCGCCTTCTTCCCACCTCGGATGGTCCACCGGAAATCCGGTGGCCTGGTCAAGCGGCGGCTGCGAGGAAGCATGGGTCAAGCATCCCGAAGAGACGACCCCGGACAAGCCCGGTCGGGGATTTCGGTGGAACGTGAATTACGCGGAGAGCTTCTCGCGGCCCTTGGCGCGACGGTTCGCCAAAATCGCGCGACCTGCACGGGTGCGCATACGTGCCCGAAAACCGTGCTTGCGTGCCCGACGCCGGTTGTTGG
>CAYPSE010000060.1:0-9238 GCA_964413305.1 uncultured Rubrivirga sp.
CCATCGAGGCGCTGCAGGTTGCAGTTCACCACGAACACGAGGTTGTCGAGTTCCTCGCGCGCGGCGAGGGTCAACGCGCCGACGGCGTCGACCTCGTCGGTCTCGCCATCGCCGAGGAACGCATAGACCTTCTGCTCGGAGGTGTCGGCCAGTCCGCGGTGCTGGAGGTACTTGTTGAAGCGGGCCTGGTAGATCGCGTTGAGCGGACCTAGACCCATCGACACGGTCGGGAACTGCCAGAACCAGGGCATCAATCGGGGATGCGGGTAGGAGGGAAGGCCACCGCCGGGGTGTGAGAGCTCTTGGCGGAATCCGTCCATCTGGGATTCGGTGATGCGACCCTCGATGAAGGCACGCGCGTACATGCCCGGAGAGGCATGGCCTTGGAAGAAGATCTGATCGGCCCCATGGGGGTGTTCGGGGCCCTTGAAGAAGTGGTTGAAGCCGACCTCGTACAACGTGGCCGAGCTGGCGTAGGTGGAGATGTGTCCGCCCACGGAGATCCCCGGGCGCTGGGCGCGGTGCACCATGATCGCCGCGTTCCACCGGATCATTCGACGGATCTCTCGCTCCACGGCCTCGTCGCCGGGGAACCAGGGCTCGCGCTCGGGGGAGATGGAGTTGATGTAGTCGGTGCTTCGCAGACTCGGAACGCCCACGTTCCTCTCGGCAGCGCGGCGCAGCAGCGACAGCATCACGTAGCGGGCTCGATAGTTGCCCGATGCCTCGACGAGGGCGTCGAGGGAGTCGATCCACTCTTGCGTCTCCTCGGGATCGACGTCCACGTATTGAGTGGGGAGGCCGCCGGCGAGCGGGCCGTTCATTGCGAGCAGATCGAGGTCCTTGTCAGGGGCCATGTGTGGTCGCACCCTCTCCGCAGCAGCCGGGCTGCCTCATTGGGGCCTCGTCGGGGTTGCCGCGGGCCGGTCAAGCAGTGTGTGGTCCTATCCTCGCGCATCCGCGTGCTCATGTGCGCATGGGTACCTGATTTATGACCGGAGGGAACACGCTTATTCCCGGTGGCACGGACAGGACACCCGACACTTCGCCCCACTTCTCCCGAATGGCTTGCCAAGGCCGAGGTCTTTCGGTGGACTATGCCCGTTGAAGGTTGCGCAGCAGGCGTCGCCGTGAACGTGCGGGAGGAACCGCGTGAGCGTGGATGCCGGGTCCATCGACCCGGAAGAGGCACGTCGAATGGCCACGGCCCTGCACCTGGAACCGGGCATGACCGTCCAGGAACTCAATTGGGATGTCGACGCCGAGCCTGCCTTGCGGGTGGGCGTCGAGGCGATCATCGGCACCGAGGTGGTGGATGAGGACTTCGACGACGTAGTCGACGCCGTGATCATGTGGTGGCGCGACGACGACGGCGACCTGATCGATGGCCTCGTCGACGCCATCGGGCCGCTGGCCGATCATGGCGTGATCTGGCTCATGACACCCAAGCCGGGACGTGATGGTCACATCGAAGCCGAGGACATCGCCGATGCCGCGCCCACGGCGGGCCTACAGCAGACCAGCACCATCAGCGCCGGTTCGAACTGGCAGGGCACCCGATTGGTGGCGCCTCGATCCAAGCGCTAGCGTCGGGGCACCGAGCTTCCCCGTGCACCTGCGTGACCCGCGCGAATCCCTCTGGAAAGGATCGTCATGGCTTCTGAGTCCGCTCTCGAGATCGGCACCATCGCCCCGGACTTCACCTTGAAGAACCAGTTCGGCGAGGACGTCACGCTGTCCGACCTTCGCGGTTCCAAAGTCGTGGTCATGTTCTACCCCTTCGCCTTCACCGGCATCTGCACCGGCGAACTGTGCGAGATCCGGGATCGCGCATCGGAATTCGATGCCGGCGATGCGATCGTCTTGAGTATTTCGTGCGATGCACCACCCACGTTGAAGGCGTTCGCCGAGGCCGAGGGATTCACCCACACGCTGCTGAGTGACTTCTGGCCGCACGGTGAGGTGTCGCGCGCATACGGTGCCTTCTGGGATGCAACCGGCTTCGCGACCCGCGCGACCTACGTACTCGATCGCGACGGCGTTATCCGCTGGTCGGTGGTGAACGGGCCCGGCGAGGCACGCAGCACGGACGATTACACGCAGGCACTCGCGGCCATCGCGTAGGGGAATCACGCGCAGAGGAAACGCGCGTAGAGGAAACACGGGAACGATCTGCAGATGCGAGAACCGGCGTTGTGCGGTGAACTTAGCCCGCCGCAGGCGCGGGTGGCCCGAGACCCCAGCGCCTGCGGCACCTCGTGACCGTGATGCCTGCGGCATCCCGCGACCACGTCCTGGGAATCAGGTCGCGCCGGGTCGGGCTTGCTCCTCGGCAAAGTCCTCATCGACTCGTGCCTGGTTGATCTGTTCCATATGGGAGACGATTCCGCCGATGAGCGCTATTTGCGCAGTGCGCTCGGCTTCGCGGACGGCCTGATGGGCTGCGGTCCTGCCGACCGTTCGCGTCGGGTCATCGGTCGCCATGTTCGCTGCGGTCGCGGCGATCAGATCCGCCAAAGGCGACAGCGCGGCCGGCGGTAACGCTGGACCCGACCCCTGGCTCGCCGAAGCGCGGCGAAGATCCGAGGCCAAGGACAACGCGCGAGTGGACATCACCTGGCAGGCATCCACTTCGGCCTGCACCGCTGCCATGTCGGCTTTCGTGACGCGAAAGCTCCAGCGCCGATTCTTCTTCAAGTCCTCCAGGCCCGCTGCCAGTCCCAGTACCTGATTGCGCAGTTCGACTGCCTGGTCGAACCATTCGCGAACCGTGCTCGGATCGGGATTCTCGCGAAGCTCCGCAGCTATGCGCTCCAGAAGCTGTCCGAGTTTGGTTTGGATGAGATCGGCGGTGTCCTCCAGATCGCGGGTTGCCTTGGTCGGGGAGGCGATGAAGCTGGCGACGACTGCGAAGACGGCGCCGATCACGATGCCGACGAACCTTTCGAAGGCCAGTTCGGTCGTGAGGTTGGTGCCGATGACCAGGATCACCGTGACGGCCAAGGCCGACGCCACGAGCGGGGACTCGTCGGGGCTCGCCACATGGAGCAATCGCGCCACCACGAAACACAAGGCGACCAGCAGGATGATCGTCACGGCGCTGCTGCCGATGACCGAGACGATGCCGAGTGCAACGGCCGCGCCGATCAGCGCACCGATCACTTGGATGAAGGCACCTTTGGTCGCTTGGTGAAAACTCGCCTGGGTCGCCACCACCGCAGTGATGGCCGCGGGTACGGAGGCTCCCGCGAAGGGCAGGGTGTGGGCCACCACGTATGCGGCGAAGGCTGCCAGCGAAGTCGCCACCGCGATACGCGTATAGGAGCGATCGATCCGGGCTGCGCGCTTGCGCAGTGAGTCGCCTCTCACATCGAAAGTATGGACCCGCCCGGATTCCCCTGTGCCATGACGGTTGCCTCATCGGGGTCGTGGGTGACGTGAATCGCCGGAATTCCCGCGCGCGCGATGATCGCGAGGACGTCGTGGGCGAGGCGGGTGCGAAGCGGAGCGTCGAGGGCGCTGAACGGCTCATCCAGGCACAGGGCGGCTGGTTCGGATGCGAGGGCTCGGGCGAGTGAAACCCGCTGAGCCTGGCCGCCGCTGAGTTGCATCACATCTCGATCGCCCAAACCTTCGAGTCCCACCCAGGTAAGGAGTTCGTCGGCCTTCCCGCGCGCTTGCTCGCGCGATCGACCCAAGCGGCGTTGGCCGTAGCCGACGTTGTCCCGAACCGACAGGTGTGGGAACAGCAGGGGTTCTTGGAAGACCATGGCGATGCGGCGTTCGTGTGTGGGCACCGACGTTACGTCCCGATCATCGATGGTGATGCGACCGCTCAGGGGTGGCGTGATGCCCACCAGGGTTGCCAGCAGCGTCGACTTCCCGCAGCCGCTCGGCCCCACGACGGCCATCACCGTTCCGGGTGCGACGGTGAAGGTGAACGGATCGTGCAGCGGGGTGGCGTAACCGATGACGAGGTCGTGAACCGACACGCCTGCGTGGGTCATGATCGTCGACCCCCTCTATCGACCGCGGCAACGAGCGCAGTGGTCATGATGACCAAGACCACCGCCATCACGGCGGCAACACCGAAGGATGCCTCGCCCGGCCTGCCCAACAGTCGCGCGATCACCAGCGGAACGGTCGGTCCGTCCGCGCGTGCCAGGAAGGACGCCGCACCGAATTCGCCCAGCGACACTGCGCACGCCAAGCCGCCGGCGGCGATCATGACCGTGCGCAGCGTGGGTCCGTAGCCGGTCCACCACGCGCGCGATGGTCTGGCACCCAACGTTGCGGCGACCGTGACCAGACGAGGGTCGGCCGAGCGCAGCGTGGGTGTCGCGACGGCCACGACCAAGGGAACGGCGATGAGTGCGTGCGCCATCGGGACGAGCAGACCGGTGGCTCGCAGGTCCAGTGGCGGTCGGCCATAGGCGAGCAAGGTGCCCAAGCCCAACGTTGCCGCCGATATCCCCAGTGGTAGCGCGGTGGCCAGGGCGAATGCGCGACCGATGCGCCCACTGAGCACCGAGATCGCCGCCATGCCGCCGACCACCGCCGCGATGATTCCGGTTGCGATCGCGAACAGAAGCGACCTTCCCATCGCGGTGAGTGGCGATCCGATCCGCGTGCTGCCGGCGTCGATGGGGGAAGCACCGACCACCGCCCACCACCAACTGAGGGTCCACCCTGAGGAACTGCGCACAGACGCCCACACCAAAGCGCCGACCGGCGCCAGCACGATCACGATCGCCGCCAGCGTGATGGCACCCACCGCCCAGCGACCTGCCGCGCGCGGTGCGATGAGGTGGAAGCCGCGAAGGCTCCCTCCGCCGCTTCGTTGCCGCGCGGCCCACAACAGGACCGTCCCCACCACGATCGCCTGGATTCCGGCGCTGACCGCCGCAGCTTGGAAGTCCAGCAGGATCGAGGTCTGTCGCAGCACCAGCGTCTCGAGGGTTCGGGTGTTGGCATCGCCCAGGAGCAGCACCACACCCAGGGAGGTGAACGAGAACACGAACACGATCGCGGCTGCGGATGCGATCGCCGGCCGCAGGGCCGGCAGCGTCACGGTGGTGAACGCGGTCCAGCGCGTGGCCCCCAGGGTGCGCGCAGCGGTCTCGAATCGCGGATCGATCGTCGCCCAGCGCGATCCGACCACCCGGATCACCACCGCGAGGTTCAAGTAGGCGTGTGCCAACACCACGATGGCGAACCCCGACCCCAGGCTCGACCCCAGGAGCGCGCGAAACGCCAATGCCACCACCACGGTGGGCAAGACGAACGGCACCGTGGCCAACGCCAGTGCCCAGCGCCGTCCCCAGAATCGGTATCGGGTCAGCACGTTCGCCATCGGAAGTCCCACGGCCAGCGCGAGTGCCGTGCTCAGCAATGCCTGTGCGGTGGCCAGACCGGCGACCCGCCACGGCAGCGGATCGGTGAGATACCCGGCGGTCTGCGGTGAGAGCACCTGCGCGGCAAGGGAGACCAGCGGGATTCCGAGGAAGGTCACGATGAACGCGGCTGGCACCAGCCAGGCCCAACGCAGCCACCTCGGACCGTGCCCTTGTGGAACCTGGCCGATCACCGCGTCACGGGTCGCAGTCGCCGTCGTGATCACCGGCCCATGACCGAGCCCCACTCGGTGAGCAGATCGGCCACGTTCTCGGCAACGAACTCCGACGGCAACTGCTCGGCGTCGTCCACCTGGGCAGCGAACTCGGTGAACACCTCCGGTAGCGCGATGCCATCGCGCGCGGGGAACACGAACATGTTCAAGGGGACGTCGGCCTGCACCTGCTCCGAGAGCAGCCAATCCACCACCGCTTGCGCGGCCTCCACTTGATCGCTGCCGGCCAAGATCCCGGCGTATTCGATCTGCCGGTAGCAGCCGTCGGTCATCCCCGAAGTCGAAGGTTGCGCCGGCGGCTCGCCTTCGGCGTAGACGATCTCTGCCGGTGGACTGGTCGCGTAACTCACCACGATCGGTCGATCGCCGCCACCGCCGAAGGTGAAGTCGCCGTAGTACGCATCGCTCCAGGAGCCGGACACTTTCACGCCGTTGTCGGCTAGGCGCTGCCAGTACGCGGGCCATTCGTCGCCGTAGCGCGAGACCGTGGACAGTAAGAACGCAAGTCCGGGCGATGATGTTCCCGGATCCTGCACCACCAACAGATCGCGGTACGTCGGATCCGCCAGATCCTCCAACGTGGCGGGCGGCTCGATACCTTCGGCGGCGAACCAAGTGTCGTCGATGTTGATGCACACATCACCGAAGTCGATGGGCGTCACGCGACCGTCGAACGTCTGGTCGGCCAGTTCCGGGCGCAGCGACGTTGCTGCGGGAGAGGTGTACGGCTCGAACACGCCCGCATCCAGGGTGCGGGTTACGAGCGTGTTGTCCACCCCGAACATCACGTCGGCGGTCGGAGCGCCAGCAGCCAGGATCGCCCCGGCCACCATGGACCCAGCGTCGCCACCGGACACGAGTTCCAGGGTGATCCCGGTGGATTCCTCGAACTGCGCGATCACATCCTCGCTCAGCGCGAAGGAATCGTGGGTCAGCAGTTGGACCGTCACAGGTCCATCGCCGACGGATTGCTGCGTTGACGTCTCCTCGGATCCGCACGACGACAACACCAATGCGGATGAACAGGCGACTACGGCAAGTACGGGAATGCGCTTCATGTTTCCTCCCTAGCGCTGGCATTACCCAGATCAGGTTCCGTGGGTCGGCAGACGCGACTGCCCTCTCAGCCCACCGATGACGCGTGAGCTCCCCAGTAATTCAGTTGTTGAGGTGATCATAACCTTCGATGCGATCGACGGCCCGACCAAAGTTTCCTCGGAGAGGCGTTCAGTGCCTCATAGTGCCGGCTGCGGAACCACAAGGTCCTGCTTCGGGCCCAGTCCGCTCACCATGGTGATCTCACGAGTGGAACCGTCGGCCTCGACGAGCATCAAGGTGGGGACGCCCCCAGGACCTGACCAGTCGGTGATGTCTATGCGCAGCGTGCTGCCCGGTCGCACCAATACCGAGGAATCCGTGTGTGCGGCGGGCACCGACCGAGTAGATCGAATCCGCTGTGTCACGACGTCGATGCGCACCGGCTTGCTTCCACCCACGGAGTACTCGGTCGCACCGTCGTTCTCGATGATCGAAAAGGGTGCATTCGCCGAGCCGACTTGCTTACCGCTGGCGATGAACCAGGCGTTGTAGTCGTCCCCTGCGCGTTCGACCGCTGCCTGCAGGTAACGAGGGGCGGACGCCTTCGATGTGCGCAGGGTGAGTTTTCGCTCATCGGCGCGCACCTCCATCGTCAGCACCGAGCCCGCGGGAACGATGGGTTCGGCATCGAGCACAGTGCCATCGCCGAGGAAGGTGTTGATGGAGCCGTCGATCGCACTGGTGTTCTTGCTGTTGTCCACGACCACGCGGAAGTCGGTCCCGGCCGGCATTTTGAATGCGGGCAACTGACCGGATGTCGGGTTCAGATTCGGTTGTTGCTTCAAGCCCTCGATCTTCGAGCCGTCCAGGTTTTTGACGTCGATGGTGACGGAGTCCGGGAGGGCAGTGGCGGAGCCGAAGTTGATGATCTGATCGTTACCCGCGCACACCGGGCACGGCAGCGTGCCTTGGATGTTGGTCAACTCGACCAGGCCGATGGTGAGGTTGTCCGCATTGCCGGTGGAGAACACCTGCGGACCGTTTGGCATCGTTCCGACGAGGTACTCGTAGGAGTTGTCCGCGGCATTCACGTGGATCGCGCGGGTGCGCAGCGGGAAGTTGTTGTCGTACACGGCGATGTCGTAGTCGCCGTTTGGTCGCTGGTAGACAGCGTGCGGGGTTATCGCGTGTCCGGCCTGTTGACCCTCGACCTCGAATTGCAAGGTGAGGACGTACGGGATCTTGCCCGGGGCGAGGTTCTCGGTGAGTTCCTTGACCACGCTGAGCGGATCCATATACACGCCGTTGGCAGCATCCGACGTGGTCTGCGTCGTCCACCAGTAGGCGAGCTCCCCTTGGACGTTGTCGTCGAGTCGAACCCCGGAATTGATCTGGGAGTCGGTCAAGCGCGAGCGCATCAATTCGCCGTTGAACAGTTGAGCGTTCAACGCCGCGACCCCGAAGCAGTGACCACCCCACATGTAGGTGTTCATCGAGTCCAAGAACTCGGCGACCGCCGGCTTGGGCACGCAGGTGGCCTTCCCGGAGGCGTCCGTGGAGTAATGCGCGCACGCGACCTTGGGTCCGAACATCCGCGCCATGGACTCGGGGGTGAGTTGGCTGGCGAACTTGTTCGGCCCGTAGCCCAGTAGCGCGTTCCCAGCGCCCAGGCGCTGCCCATAGTTGAAGAACTGGAAGGAGTCGCGAATCGCATCGAAACCGGTCGCGGCGATCAGTTCCCCCTCGGGCTGCCACTCCGGTGGGGTGGGGTCGTAGTCCTGGACCGGCCCACCGCTGACCGGGACACAATCCGAATCCGATTCCGTGCACCCCGCGATCGCCGTGCCGGTGGCCGAGGGTGGCACCGCTAGGGCGAACACCGCAGCCAGCGTCAGGACCGAAGCCCCCCACATTCGACGCATGAATTCACTGTAGAGCGTCGAACGAAGGCGTCGGGCCTTGTTGACCCAGATGGGCGAACCGCGGCGTGCCATAGTCCCCCGGTGGGAAGCGCTATCGCCATCCGCCCTGCAGCCGAAGCCGATCTGGAGATCGTCGGGCAGATCACCGTCGGGGCGTACCTCCGTGCCGGTCAAATCGATGATGGCCCGGGACGCGGTTACGGACTCGTCTTGGCCGACAGTGCGGCTCGCTACCGGGATGCGATCTTGCTGGTGGCTACGAGGGACGAGGAAATCGTCGGAACGGTCACCATCTGCCCGCCGGGTTCGCCCTTCAGGGAGATCGGCCGCGACGGTGAAGTCGAGTTCCGTTTCCTCGCGGTGGTAGCGAAGGCGTGGGGGACCGGGGTGGCGAACGCGCTGATCGAGGCGTGCGAGGCGCACGCTCGCCAGGTCGCCGCCGATCGCCTGGTCATCTGCGTTCGCGACACGAACATCGGAGCGATGGAGATGTATCGCAGGCGTGGGTTCTCTCGAATGCCGGAGCGGGATTTTCAACCGGTGCCGGGGGTGGATCTGCTGGCCATGGAGAGGACCTGCGTGCACAGGTGAGCGGAGTGGGCCCAACCGGACTCGAACCGATGACATCTTCCTTGTAAGGGAAGCGCTC
>CAYPSE010000061.1:0-6296 GCA_964413305.1 uncultured Rubrivirga sp.
ACCTGCGACCCCTTGACCCCCAGTCAAGTGCGCTACCAAGCTGCGCCACAGCCCGCTCTCCGAACCGAACCTGGAACCGGAACCTGGAAAGAGTCACCGCCGCCAGCAGTTCTGAAGCGGACGCGACTCTACCCGGCGGCTAGCGTTGCTTTGTGACTGCACCCGTGCGCGTGAGGCTCCTGATGATCCCGATGGCTGCAGCGGCCTTCGCGCTGGCCGCGTGCAGTTCGGGGGTGGAATCGACTCGCATGTGGATCGGGCCGGAATTGGTGGAGTGCGAGGGGGTCGCTCCCATGATGTGCATGCAGGTGGCCTACGCCGAAGACGATGAATACCAACTGTTCTATGAGCAGATCGAGGGCTTCACGCATGAGGAGGGCTCGGCGTACGTGATCGACGTGTCGATTACCGAGGTGGACGATCCCCCGGCCGATGCCTCGAGCCTTCGGTACACCCTGATCGAGGTAATCGACCAGAGTTGACGTCCGCTAGCGACGACGCTTCTCCCGCACCCGCATCATCAACCGAAGCGGGGTCCCGGTGAAGCCGAACTCCTCCCGCAGCCGACGCTCGATGAACCTTCGGTAGCCGGCTTCCAGGAACCCGGTGGTGAACAGCGCGAAGGACGGTGGCCCCACACCCACCTGCGTGGCGAACAGGATGCGCGGCTGCTTCCCGCCCCTGACCGGGTGTGGATGCGCGGCTGCCAACTCGGCGAGGAATCGGTTGAGGGCTCCGGTGGAAACGCGGGTCTCCCATCCCTCCAATGCCTGCTCGAGCGCGGCGGTGAGTTTGTCCATATGGCGACCGGTGAGGGCAGAGACGTTCACCCGCGGCGCCCAGGTGACCATGTTCAGGTCGCGGTCGATCTCCCTGTCAAGGTAACGACGACGGTCCTCATCCACGAGGTCCCACTTGTTGAATGCCAGGACGAGCGCTCGACCGGATTCCACCACCATGGACAAGATGCGCACGTCTTGCTCGCTGATCGATTCCGATGAGTCGATCAGCACGATCGCGACCTCCGATCGTTCGAGGGCCGATTGCGTACGCAAGGTGGCGTAGTACTCGTGTCCGGCCGATTGCTTTGCCTTGCGACGGACCCCTGCGGTGTCCACGAACCACCACCAGGTGCCTTTGATGTCCACGAGTTCGTCGACCGGATCGACCGTGGTGCCGGCCACGCTGTCGACCACTACCCGTTCTGTTCCGGCGAGTTTGTTCAACAGCGACGACTTCCCCACGTTGGGTCTGCCGAGCAGTGCCACGCGGCGCGGCCCGCCTTCGCGGCCGAGCCCCTTGCCCTTCTCCGGGAGCATCGAGACGATCACGTCGAGTAGGTCACCGGCACGTCTGCCATGCAGCGCGGATGTGGGGAACGGCTCACCTAGGCCCAGTGACCACAGCGCAGCGGCTGCCAGTTCGGTTTCGGCATCGTCGGCCTTGTTCGCAACCACGAGCACCGGGACGTCCGCGCGCTGCAGCACCTTCGCCACTTCCTCATCGGCGTCGGTGGCACCGACCGTTGCGTCGATCACGAACAGGACGGCGTCGGCTTCGCTCAGCGCACGCCGAGCCTGTCCGGCGATCTGGGCACCGAGCCCGCGTGCCTTGGTGTCCCATCCGCCGGTGTCCATGACCAGGAAGTGCTTGCCGTTCCACTCGGCGTCGTAGGAGACACGATCGCGCGTGACTCCGGGCACGTCCTCGACGACGGCTTCACGCCTGCCCAGGATGCGGTTCACCAGGGTCGACTTCCCCACATTCGGTCGACCGATGATCGCCAGCACCGGTAGCTGTGCGGTGCCGGCTGCTCGTTCCATAGCCGAGAGTTCGGCTTCGAGGTCGCCGAATTCGGCTCGCGCTGCGGCTTCGGCCAGCTTGGTCAAGGCGTCGCGGTTGTCGTCGTCGGCAAGGTCGAGGTCGACGTCATCATCGGTGTCGCCGGCATCCCAGATCTCGACCTCATCCCCGGTGGGGAATTCCTCGCTCATCACTCACCCGTTTCGCGCAGATCCGACGAATACTCGCCCTGCTCATCGACCAGTACCTGCCGAGTCCACTCCCCCGCCGCGCGGGCCAGGTAGCGCGTGGGGCGAGGCGAGATGAGTCGCTCGGGAGCCTGGTGCAGGTGACCCATGGTCACATCGATCGCCGACTTGCGAGTCGGCGGGTCGGTCGGACGCTTGGTCGCGGGCGCGACGATCCGCGCGGCGAGGACCGGAGCACCGCTCTTCGAAATGACGAACCCGATGTCAACGGCACCGATCGCGACCACGGCTTCACCTTGGGCAAGCAGGTCGAGCACCCGACCAACTGTCGCCACTCCCGGTCTGCCTTCCGGCATGGCTAGATCGCCGGTCACGGACAGCAATGGTCCGGGCAACGCCGCGGGACCGGCGGCCCACACATGCACCGGTCGAGGCAGAGCGGCCTTCACGACATTCGGCGCGGCGATGTTGTTCCAGTCGCACACGATCACCACGGCCCCGCGCTTGGGCACCCGATCCGTGTGCGCAGCCTCGATTCGATAGGCGGACCGGATGAGGGGTCCCACCAAGTTCCGTGCGTGGGCTGCTCGCGACGAGATCACGTGGCGGCTGACTGTTGGTCGCCGAGCCCGTGGGCAAGGGCGACGACGGATTCGACTACGTCGTCGAACGTCAAGTGGGTGGTGTCGACCTCGACCGCCCCGTCGGCGAGCTTCAAGGGAGAGACCGCCCGCGTGGAGTCCTTGGCGTCCCGGTTGACCAGGGCCATCTCGGTTGCCGTCACCGAGGTGTCCGATCCATCTGCTGCTTCGGCTGCACGTCGCTTGGCGCGCACATGGGGATCGGCGGTCAGGAAGATCTTCAGGTCGGCACCAGGCAGGACCACGGAGCCGATGTCCCGACCCTCGACCACGATGCCGTTGCCTGCCCTGACGCTTTCGTGCACATATCGACGCTGACGCTCCACGAGCTTGGTTCGCACCGCCGGCACGGCACTGACGGCACTGACGGCACCGGTGACCTGGGATCCCCGGATCGGTTCGGCCACGTCCACGTCACCGACCACGATCGTCGGGTCGCTGGGGTCGGTGCCGATGATGATCTTGGAGATCACCCCGTCATCGATCGCCGCCGCAACGGCACGGGAGTCATCCGGGTCGATGCCCGCTTCCAAGACCGCCCAGGTGACCGCGCGGTACATGGCGCCGGTGTCGAGGTACTGCAGTCCCAGCCGGCCGGCGACAGCCTTGCTCACACTGGACTTCCCGGACCCGGCCGGGCCGTCGATAGCGATTACCAAAGCCGGGCCCACGAGCGGCAAGCGTACGGGGCGAATGCGGGCTTGATTGGTCAGGCTCCGTCCGTCACGCGCGAACGTCGAAACCGGCTTCCTCGAGGCCCTCGATGAGTGCCTGCTGAACGTCCGTGCGCACATACAGGTCCACCAACCCGCTGGGTCGGCCCAGGATGTGCTCGATGCGCACATCCTCGAGGTTGACATCCAGTTCCCCCGCGGCCACGAACAATCGCGCGAGTTCCCCGGGCTTGTCCTCCACCATCACCGGCACTACCGCGTACCGGGTCGCGACGAGGCCGTGCTTGCCCGGCAATCGTGCCTGACCGGCTCGGCCCTCACTCAAGATGTCTGCGATCGCCTCGAAGTTCTCACGAGGCGCGGCCTCCAACTCTGCGGCAGCGCCTTCCAGTCGATCGACCACGGCACGCAGCACGCCGGCCACCGGCCCGGCGTTCGCCCGAAGGATCTGCGCCCACAACTCGGCGTTGGATGCCGCTATCCGGGTGGTGTCCACCAAACCCTGGCCGGCAATGCCGATGTGCTCGGCGGGTGCATCCACGAGGACCGACGCCAACGTGGACGCCACGACCTGCGGCGCATGCGACACCAGAGCTACGGCTGCATCGTGCTGTGCCGCATCCATCGCCACGGCAGTGGCGCCGCAGGTGTCGACGAGTCGACGCACCCGGGCTACGTGTTCCTCGCCTTCGTGTCCGCTCGGGGTGATGATCCACAGTCGATCGTCGAGTAGATCCGCGCGCGCCGCCGCCGGACCGGAGACCTCGCGACCGGCCATCGGATGACCACCCACCAGCCGATACGGATCGGCACCGGACAACACGGCTTGGTCGAGGACGTGGCCCTTGACCGAGGTGGTGTCGGTGATGGTGGCTCCCGGGAAACGCTGGCTTGCTTGAGCCAGCGATCGAGCAGCGTCATCCGGCGGCACCGCTACGACTACCAACGTGGGTTCGTGGTCGGTCAGCACACTCCCGGCACCGCGGTACACCGCTTCCTGCAACGCCGTCGGATCGGCGTCCTCCAGGACTACGTCCACTCCAGACCGGCGCAAGGACAACGCAATAGACGTACCGATCAGGCCGGTGCCGACGATCAGCACCGGACCTTCGATCGCTCGGCGCGTGTTAGTCGATGGTTCGATGGCCGATGGTTGATCTGCGTTCACGGGATCAAGTCCTGGCGCAGAACCTCCGCACCTCGCAAGTACACGTGCTGTATTTGGGTTCGAGGAATGTCGCTCTCCACATGGGCGAGGATCCGCACCACTCGCTCCAATGCACCGTCGACGGCCATCTCCTGGGCGCACATCAAGGGCGTGTCGACCAATCCGAAAGCGCGAGCGCCTGCTGCGGGAAATGCACTGGTCAGATCGGGCGTGCACGTGAGAATGACGCTGACCACGTTCGAACTGTCCACCGAATTGCGACTCAGCATGGCTTCCAGCAACTCCGCGACGGCCTCGGACATCTCCGCCGCATCGTCGCGCTGCAAGCACGTGGCCCCGCGTATGCCCCGCATCCCGCTCATGATCGACCTTCCTCGAGGGACCAGAGCGTAGCGATGGGGCTCACAGGTTCACCGCCGTGTAGAGGGCACGCAGGTCCGCGCCTTCCACCTCGCGCACCTCCCCCGGACGCATCCTTCCCAGGTGGAGCGGTCCGATCCGCGTGCGAACCAGGTCGACCACCGGGTAACCGACCGCGTCGAGCATGCGGCGCACGATCCGATTGCGCCCTGAGTGGAGCACCACTTCCACGAGGCTGCGGTCCGTGAGGCGCTGGATCACCCGCGCGCTGTCGCAGGCGATCGGACCGTCGTCGAGTTCGATGCCTTCGCGAAGGTCGCGCAGCGCTTGCTTGCTGATCGGCCCTCGCACGGTGGCGCGGTAGGTTTTGGCCACCTCGTGCGACGGATGTCCCAGTCGGTTCGCCAGTTCCCCGTCGTTGGTGAGCAGTAGCAGACCTTCGGTGTCGGCGTCGAGACGACCCACGTGGAAGATGCCCTTGGGCCACTGCCCGATCAGATCCCCCACGCATTCACGTCCGCGCTCATCGGACATGGACGTGATTACACCCCGAGGCTTGTTCATCATCAAGACGACGACGCCCGGCGCCGTCGGCACGCGCTCACCGTCGACGTGGATCACCGCCGTGGTCGGGTCCACGCGCTTGCCCAGTTCAGTGACGACCTCACCGTCCACGCTGACCCGGCCTTCGAGGATCAACTGCTCGGCGGCGCGCCTACTGGCTATGCCGGCCTTCGCCAGCACCTTCTGCAGGCGAATGGCGTTCTCATCTTCGCGAGCCTCATCCACCGACGGAGTCCAGCACCTCTTCCAAATCAGCGAGGTCCGGAAGGTGCTCGGCCAGCGGCGGCAACTCCTCCAACGACGACGCACCGAGTCGCTCCAGGAAGTAGGACGTGGTGCGATACAGGATGGAACCGGACTCCCCATCGTGACCGGCTTCCTCGATCAAACCGCGCGTGAGCAGCGTCTTGATCACACCGTCCACGTTCACCCCGCGCACCGCACTGACGCGACCCCGGGAAACCGGCTGCTGGTAGGCGATGACCGCAAGCGTCTCCAACGAGGCCTGGGTGAGTCTGGCTTGTTGCCCATCGAGCACCCAGCGTTCGATCAGCGGACTGCATTCGGCGCGCGTGTAAAAGCGCCAACCGCCGGCCACCTCCCGAAGGTCGAATCCGCGCCCCTGCTCGGTGTATTCCGCGGACAGCTCGTGCACCACCGGCTCGACTTCCTCGACCGGTCGCCGCGTCGCCTGAGCCAAGGTCATGACCGACATCGGCTCGTCGGCCAACAGCAAGAGCGCCTCGAGTGCCGATCGCAGGTCGGGTGCTCCCAGTGAATCGTCTTCGACTGCGGGCTCGTCGTCCGTCACGTCATTCGTTACGTCGTCCGTCATGTCCTCACTCACGGCATCTCGCTTTCATCTGCAACACTCGATTCGACGACTTCACTCGATTCG
>CAYPSE010000061.1:6396-8946 GCA_964413305.1 uncultured Rubrivirga sp.
CACTCGATTCGACGACTTCACTCGATTCGCCTTCGTGATTTGCCTCAACGCCGGCTTCGGCCTGCTGATCCACGTCGCGCTCCACGTCGAACTCGTCGGTGACCTCGATGTCCCCTTCGTCGGTACCGATCCAGCGGATGGTCAAGTCTCCGAGGGGCACGACCTGCTCGAAGAGCACCACGTGCTCGCGGTACAACTCCAGTAGTGCAAGGAACCGCCCGACCACCACCAGCGTGGAGTCGGCGTCGGCGACGAGGGCTCGGAAGGTGGAGGTCCGGGTGCGTCGCAGGTGCTGGACGATCACCGCCGCTTGCTCGCGAACGCTGACCTTCGGGACATGCAGGTGACCAAGACCCACCTGCTGCTCTGACTTCGGTGCCGTCGCGGCCGCTGCCAACGCAGCGAACTGATCCAGACCTATGCCGATGAGCACTTCGGGCAGCAGTGCGGCGAATTGCGGCTCGAGTGAGACCGTGCGCGGCAGCCGTTTGCTTGCAGTCTCCATCTGCTTCGCGATGAGCGCGGCGACTTCCTTGTAAGCGCGGTACTGGAGCAACCGCGCGAATAGCAGGTCGCGCGCTTCCAGCAGTGCCAGGTCTTCTTCGTCTTCGACTTCCCCGCTGGGCAGCAGTCGCGCAGCCTTCAGGTCGAGCAGTGTCGCGGCCACGACCAGGAAGCCGCTGGCTTCATCGAGATCCCAGGTGGAGCCTTGCCCCTTGATGTAAGCGATGAACTCATCGGTGACCTGATGCAATGCCAGGTCGGTGACTTCGAGTTTGTGCTTGGAGATCAAGGACAGCAGCAGGTCGAAGGGCCCTTCGAAGTCGCCTACCTTGACCGAGAAACCTTCGGCTGGGGCAGCCGGCTCAGAGTCGACCGCGTCCGTTTGAGCCTGGTTCCCAGCGTGTGTGGAAATCGTCACCGAGCCAGGACTTCCCGGGCCAGACGGCGGTAGGCCTCGGCGCCTGCACTGCTGGAAGCGAAGGTGGTGATCGGCTCACCGGCCACTGCAGCATCGGGGAACTTGACGGTGCGGTTGATGACCGTGGTGAAGACCTGATCCCCGAAAGCCTTCTGCACGGTCTCGAGGACCTCGCGGCTGTGCAGAGTGCGAGGGTCGTACATCGTGGCGAGCACGCCCAGGATGCGTAGGTTCGGATTCAACCGACCCATCACCTTGTCGATGGTGTCCTTGAGCAACGCGACTCCTCGAAGGGCGAAGTACTCGGTCTCCATCGGGATGATCACGTCGGTGCTGGCGGTCAGCGCATTGACGGTGAGCAGGCCCAACGAGGGTTGGCAGTCGATGAGCACGATGTCGTAGTCGCCCAGCACCGGCTCGAGCGCACGCTGGAGTGCGTACTCACGACCAACCTCCGAGACCAGTTGGATCTCCGCCGCCGACAGGTCGATGTTGCTCGGCACGAGGTCCATGCCGAGAACGTCGGTGGTGACGAGGACGTCACCTAGATGGCACTGAGGATCGGTGAGCAGGTTGTAGACCGTGAGGTCCATCTCGTTGGGGTTGTAGCCGAGGGCCACCGAAAGCGCGCCCTGCGGGTCGAAATCGACCAAGAGCACGCGCCGGCCGTACCCGGCCAGTGCCGCCCCGAGGCTCACCGTGGAGGTGGTCTTGCCCACCCCGCCCTTCTGGTTGACCATCGAAATGACGCGCGCAGGTCCGTGCTTGGTCACCGGCTCTGGGGCCGGTGGCTCGGGGCCCCGATTCTTCGTGGCCGGGTCCTGCTCGTCGCTCATCGAGGTCCCTTCGACTGTCCCGGCGAGCCTACTGCGCGCGCGGGTGGCTGGCGGCGTACACCTCGCGCAGCGCGTCGGCGGTCACGAGCGTGTAGATCTGGGTGGTCGTGACCGAGGAGTGCCCGAGGAGTTCCTGGACCACCCGGACGTCCGCCCCGCCTTCCATCAGGTGGGTGGCGTAGGAGTGGCGCAGGGTGTGCGGACCCACCTCCCCACTCAGACCCGCTTCGTGGGCGCTGCGACGCACCACCTCCCAGGCCGCCTGGCGGTTCAGCCGGGACCCCTTTGCTCCCAAGAACAGCGCCGGACCCGGACGCCGCCTTCCGGTGGCCGCTTGGGCCATGACCGGCCGTCCCCGGACCAGGTAGTCGGCGATCGCACTACTGGCCGCCCCGCCCAGGGGCAGGCGCCTTTGCTTGTCGCCCTTACCGGTCACCACAACGGTGGCCGAATCGAGGTCGACGTCGTCGACGTCCAAGCCCACCACTTCGGAAATGCGCGTGCCGGTGCCGTAGAGGAGTTCGATCAGTGCTCGATCCCGTGAACCGAGGGCGGTGCTCGGGTCACCGGATGCCTCGATGAGTCGCTCGATGCTGGCGTACGGCAACGCCTTGGGCAGGCGGCGTGGGATTTGCGGCGGGGTGATGTCCGCGGCCGGATCCGTGCGCGTCCAATTCTCCAAAGCCGCGAATCGATGGAAGGAGCGAACGGCCACCACGACCCGCGCGGCACTTGAAGCGCTGAGCGCGGTTTCACCGGGATCCGGGTTTCGCAAGGATGCCGCGAAGTCGG
>CAYPSE010000062.1:0-8841 GCA_964413305.1 uncultured Rubrivirga sp.
AGTCGAGTGACTTCCGACTGGATGCTGGTCAACGGACGAGACACGTGTTCGGCAATTTCGGTGATCGTCCACTCGCGGGCTGGATCCACCAGGAGGGCCGCGAGAACTTCGCCCTGCGTCCGGGAGCGAAGAATCGGAAGAAGGGGCGGTGAATTACTACGCATAAATAGAGTATATAGCCTGATTATGCGTAGTAATTCACTTTGTGTTGCCTAGGAGTCCTTGAGGCAACCAGGTTGAGGGATATCAATCAATCCGCTCTCGGGAACTCCATCCTTTCTTAGGGTTGCGCTTGCACTCCCCGTCCGCAAGCGAGGTCGGCCCTGCGATGTCCTACGGGCTGGACTCTCCGAGAAAGGTCACCCATGGCCAGCGATCTGATCCTCAAGGCATCGACCGTCATCACGATGGAAGGCGACAATCCCCGCGCCGAGGCGATCGGGATCGACACCTCCACCGGCCTCATCACAGCAGTCGGTTCTCTCGCCGACGTCCTGGCCGCTGCGCCGGGTGTTGCTGTGACGGACTTGGGATCGTCTGTGCTGATGCCCGGGTTCATCGATCCGCATAACCACCCCGCGCTGAGTGGGTTGGCCACCCAGGAGCCGGCGTATTGGATCGCTCCGTACGTGGGTTATCCCGCGTACGCCGACGTCCAGGCCCTATGGAAGAAGGTCGACGCGTCCGCATCCGCCGGTCAAGCCCTCGTCTTCACCGGCTTGGATCGGTTGCTGCAGGGCGCACCCGAGTTGACCAACACCGATCTTGATGCATTCTTCGCCTCGCGGCCGGTGGTAGTCATCGACAACTCCGGTCATGAGGTCTACTTCAACTCCGCCGTCATCGCCTTGAACGGTTGGGCGGATGGCAAGCCACCGGCCGATCCAGTGGGTGCGCGATTCGGGCGCAACGCCGACGGCACCTCCAACGGTCGCGCCTACGAAACAGCTGCGGCGTTGATGGCCGTCAACAAGGTTCTGGCATTAGCGATTCCGCATCCCTTGCTCTCGGTAGCCCGTTGGCTCGCCGAGATGTCTCGCAACGGCGTGACCATGACATCCGAGCACACCTACCAGGACAAGATGTTCAAGACGTACGCCGCGTGCGTCTCGGTTCCCAACAGCCCCGTGCGCATCGGGCTCTATCACATGTCGATCGAATCGGACTGCGGGGAGAAGGTGGTCTCACCCGTCCCGGACATGCTGTGGAAGGTCGGCATCAAGTTGTGGGCGGATGGATCCCCGTGGGTTGGAACCATTGCAGCGTCCTTCCCGTACCTGGACACACCCGTGGTTCGCAACGCGCAGATTCCGCTGGGACCAGGTGGTGAGGGGATGATGAACTACACCCGCGCCGAACTCGATCAGATCATCGCCGCGCATGTCTCCGAAGGCTGGCAATTCGCCTTCCATGTCAACGGCGACGTCGGCTTGGACATCGTCCTGGATGCCTATGAGCACGCCCTGGCGACGAACAATCTGCTCGGTACCGATCACCGTTGGCGCGTGGAGCACGTAGGCGCCTGCCGCGGTGATCAGTTCGACCGCGCGGCGTCCCTGGGTGTGACTATCTCGATGCTGCCGGGGCAGTTCATCTACTGGGGCGATCTGCTCGACGGTCAGATGTTCCCGACCGAGATCGGCAGCCAGTGGATGCGAGCCGGTGACGCATTCCGCTCCGGAGCACTCGTCACATTCCACAACGACGGCTTCGTGACGCCGCCGATTCCGTTGCTGAACATCCAGGCCATGACCACGCGCCGGTGCGCGTCGGGACATGTGCACGGCCCTGAGCAGCAAGTGAGTCTGGATGACGCATTGCGCGCCCACACCATCAACGCCGCGCGTCAGATGTTTCGAGATAACGACCTCGGTTCGATCAAGGTGGGCAAGTTCGCGGACCTCGTCCAACTATCCGCCGATCCGTACACGGTGGACTCCGACCAGCTCACCAAGCAGGTGAGCGTCCAGGGCACCTGGGTCAAGGGCAACAAGGTCGATCCGGATGCGTTCTTGACGCAGATCGAGGCAATCGACCCGTCCGAGCACCAGGATCTGCCGCACGCCGCGATGTCCCATACGTGTTGATGGGACTCTTGCCGTGAGTGATCAATCGGTCGCGACACCCACGCCAGCGCAACTACGTGTGGCGATCGCGAAGGTTCTCGGATTGATCTTCTTCGCGGTGGCCACGCCTGTGCCACTGGCATCTGCCATGGGGTTCGGTGAAGCCGGATCCTTCATCGGGCTGGCCGGTGTGGGGTCGGTCGTCGCCGTTCTCACCGTTGGTCTTCGCGTCGGATTGATCGTCACGCTGGTGGCCGGTCTGGTCGCCTCGGTGTTGACCTTGGCGTCCGTGACCTGGTGGTCGGCGGCGATTGTGATGTCGCTAGCCGCGCTCAGCTTTGGTCTCACCGCACGCAAAGGCTGGCAGGGCGGCCTGGTAACGATGATGATCGCGCTGAGCTTCGTCTCGTCCGAGGGTGCGACGGTGGTTGAGCCCCTCAGTCGCGCCGCGCTGGTCCTAGGTGTCGGCTTCGTCGTCTGGGGCGCGCTGGTCTCGGCAGTCACGTTCATGTTCTTTCGAAGGCCGGTGTTTGCGGCCAAGCCCGAGACCTGGAGGACCGTCCTGGGCTACGCATCGATGCTCGTCGTCGTTACGTTCATCACCCAGAGCGTGGCGATCGCGTGGGGCTTGGGACATCAAGGCGGCTGGTTGGTGATGACGCCGTTCCTGGTGATCCTCCCGCACATCCATGACGGCTTCGTGAAGTCGCTGCGGCGAGCAGCCGGGACGATCGTGGGCTTCCTTATCGTGATCGGTGTCTCGCAAGTCACGAATTCGCCCGTCATCTTGTCCGCCCTTGGTGCGATCGCATTCACCGCTGCCCTGTACGCCAAGCTCAAGAACTGGAGTTACTTCTTCTTTGCTCTATTCCTCACCCCGGGAATCGTGATCCTCGAGGGTCTTTCCTCGTCGATCACCGAGTTGGCGGAGTATCGACTCGAAGCCACGCTGGGAGCGATCGCGCTTTCGCTTGCAGTCATGGCGATCACCACCGTCATCGGGCGCACGGCCAAGGGATCCTCACCCGAAGAGTTGAACGAGGCCGCCACCTAGGACCTCGAGAACAAACTCTCGTCTGTTCTCGAGGAGGTTCTTGGTGGTAAGGAGGTAACCGTCACCAAGCGCGGCCGCCCCATTGCTCGAATTGCGCCGCTAACCGCACCTGGCCTGCAGGATTGGGTGGCCGCAATTGCCGCGATCCACGCTCTGGGAGACACGGTGCGTAGGTCGCCGAAGGAATGTCGTCGAACCGCTCGTGTGGTGAACGACTCACATGGCTATTGCGTGTTCAAGTGCTGTCTTATCGTGTGCCTGGACTCGTAGGTGGTCGCCGGCAGCGAACACTCGGCTGGGGCCGACAAAGGCACAGGAGTGCGTGTGCACGGATGCGCAGGGCGTGCCGTCACTCGCCAGCGTCGTGGGAGTCGCGGGCATCCTTTCCGGTGGCTTCAACACCGGCCATGGAAGGTCCGGTCGCTTCTGCGATGCGACTGTGCGCAGTCGTTCAGCGACCGGGTGGAATCAGGGAACCGTTGCCGTGAGGACCGTGGTGTTCCCGTCACTGCGAAGTGACCAGTGACGTGCCGCGGCGGCTAGATTCCCCAAACCCAGGCCGCGCTCGGCCGTAGGGGGCATGGCGCCGTATGTGGTGATGGTGATGGTGGTTCCTGCCTGCGCGAGCTGGAGGTGAATGAGGACCGTCGACCCGGTGGAGTGCTTGGCGGCATTCGTCAGGCCTTCGGAGATGACACTCAACAGACGTTCCGTCGTCTGGGGGTCGGTGAAGACGGCGTCCATGGTCTCGTCGTCGATCGACACCTGGACATCGAGCGCGTGCTGCCACATCGCGATCAACTGGTCGAAGCTGGCCCGTAGTTCACCATTGGTGGGTTCCGGTACCGGCTGGGAGAAGTCCTCGAATGCACGCACGATTTCACGTCGGACGTGAGCAGCGGATGCTCCACTGAGTGCCCCCGCGTACAAGATCCCCTGGATCGAATCGTGGAGGAAGCGTGATGCCCGAGATTGCGCTCCGGTAATCGCGCGAGCGGTGTGCTGACTCTGGTCGACGAGGTCGCCAACGGTGATGGCCAGATCGGCTTCCGCGGTGCTTTGCACTGCGCGGACAGCTTGGTAGATGGAAAGTCCGAGACCGATCAGCAGAATGCTGCCCACGTACAAGGGGTAGGTGTTTGCGGCGGGGAAGATCGTCCGCACCATGAGGTCGTCCCCCAGGACTGCCACGCTCGCTACGATGGCGATGCCGAGTGTGATGATGAAGGCGTTCATGAATGCAGATCGAATGGGTCGGTAAATGCAGGTGAAGAGCCACATCAAGGCGGTGATGAGAACGGCACCGATCACAGCGTGAGTGAGAGCGATGGCTGGTGATTCGTACTGAAAGGCGATCAGAAAAGCCAAGGACTCGGCGATTGCCACCAGCGCTACCGTTGCCGGTGGACGCATCGTGACCGCGATATCGATGAGGCGCTCACGCACGGGTACAGGTGTTGGAGTCGGCTCTCGCTCGCCTTGGTTCACATCGGGCTCGGCCGCCAGTGCCGCCAGTTCGTGGCTCAAGGGGCGGACGACATCTCTTGCCCACGCGCGAATCTGATCGGGCGTCAGGTCCGACGTTTCGAGTGCGCCGAGCAGTTCCTGCTGGGTTTCGTGGACGAACTCCTCATGCAGATGCTCGAGTTTCTGCTCGTCGTGGCGAAGCTCTTCCTCCAATGCAGATTGGGCGGATCGCAATTGACCCATGGTGCGGGCGTGGGTGCGTGCTCCATCGACGACCAGCGCGATCAGTATTCCGAAGACGGCGGAGAATCCGACGCCGAAGACCATTCGGTCTGTGAGGGTCAAGCCGTCGTCGTAATCCGTGACCTCAGCGCCCACTTGCATGGTCACCGCGCGGAGAACACCCAGCGCCACGAAAACGCTGAGCACGGCCAAAGGTCGAGGGAGTTGTCCCTGCCGGGGCAACACGGACTTGATAGCGATCCACAACCCTATGCCGATCAGCGATTGGCTGATGAGTGTCACGGTGACCCATGCGAGGGAGAACCTGCCTTGCAGCACCGGTTCGAGGATGCCGGTAGCCGACACCGTCCAGACGAAGCTCACCACCCAGGTCCAGATCGACAGGGCGTTCGGTCCGCCGACGATCGACAACCAATAGGGGCGCTTCATCGTTGCTGGATCGGAGCCGGTTGGCCGAAGGCTTGCGCGTACAGCATCGCCGTGGCAACGCGGGGATTGTGGTTGGGATCGTTCGACACACCGAGGCTTTCGAAAGTGCGCGCCACGAGCTGCTCCACGGCACGAAGCGAACTGCCTCGTTGTTTGGCGATCTCGGCATTGGACAAACCCAGTGCGATCAATCGTGCGACCGCCACTTGCCCGGCGGTCAGATCGTGAATCGGATTGTTGCTGTTCTCCTTGGCCTTGATGATCGCCATGGCGTCATCGTCCAGTGTGGAATCGATGGCCTCGATGAGATCGTCGGCGGACTCGAGTAGCGACTTGGTCAAGAAGGCAGATCCTGAGGGCACCGACCCGACCTTCTCGATGGAATCCGGGGATGGATAGTCCGTCAGGAAAACCACACCTATGTATGGAGCCTGAGCGCGGATGATGGTGGCCAACTCGACACCGTTAGGTCGCTCACCGAGATCGACGTCAACAATCAGGACGTCGGGATCGCAGTGGGAAAACAGCGAGAGAGCCTCGTGGGCACTCTTGGCGCTGGTTACTGAGAAACCTCGACCGATAAGAAGATCCGTCAAAGCCACGCGCAGTGCCTGGTGGTCCTCGATGAGGAGCACCGACCGAGTGTTAGCGGGTGGCTGATCCATACCTGAATTGTCGCGTGTCGTGTCGTAGTGACCGAAGAACATTCGGTCATTACGACATCTTCCTGAATGTGAAAGCAGCCGTATAGCGCGCAGTGGTCGAGGGAGGGTCCTTCTACCTTGTGGGCGTGGTGCTCTCAGTGCGGCTCAAACGGTCACCGCTGCGATCCGTCTTGGCCCTCGTAGGAGTGCTTCTCCTCGGACTATGGGGTGCTTCGCCAGCACTCGCGTCACCTACTGTTGTCGTGTCGGTATCGCCTTTCGCGATCACACCGTCAACAATCTCCGCGACCTCGCTGTCACTCAATGTCCAGACTGATGCTGGCACCAGTGTTTCCGTGTGGGGCAGTTCGCCAGGTGTCGTTGAAGACGCGCTTTCAGCACGCCTTGTAATTCCGACGGAGACTGTTCAGTACTGACGGGTCTGACGGTGCAGGTCACCGTTTCAGCAAGCTCGACAGTGCAGTACGTGAATATCAAGTACAGCGCTGGTGGGGCGGTGGTCCAGTTGACCGTCCTGCCAGAGCAGTCGGGCGGCGATGGGGGTGGGGAGCCGACTGAAGGCCCGGGACCAATTCTTCAACAGATTCCGCGGCTACCGGGAGACGACTGCTCAGCTGTGGACCGACCGGAGTTGAACTGGTCGGGAGTCGAAAGTGGCGGTTGGACTCCCAGCTGGTCCTGGTGGGTAAATGACGGTCAAGGTGGTCCGGTGTGTACGCGGACGCTCGTGTACCGACAGAGCGATTCCACGTGGTTCGTGGATGCCTTGATCCAGATCGAATTCCGCAAGCAGCGAGTCGGACTTCGAAAGGGTTTACGTTCCAGACATGTCCGGTCGCGGTGCATCAAGGTCGGGGCGGGCGGGACGGCGACCACCCGGACTTTGAAGCACTTGTAATCGGGGTCGGTTTAGGTAGCTGTTGGGTGAACGGGGCCATTGGCGACGAAAATGCGGCGCGCATTGAGCTTGCGACACACGACGCCGACGCGCAGCGAACGTGCATCCATTACAGCCAGGCGGCAGGCACGGCGGCTCCGGGTTCGTGTGTCTGTGCGCATTCCTGGGCCGCTCCGGAGCCGTCGGGTGGGTTGGTGTCGGTCCAGCCGTTCAGTTCGAAGCCCGGACGACTGCATGGAGGGCGTGGCAACTGCTTCTGGCCACTCTCGGGGGTGCCATCAGCATTAGCATGTATATGAGCAGATATATGCTAATCTGCCTCATGTGAGAACAACCCTGAATATCTCCGATGATCTGTATCAAGCGGTGAAGATTGAGGCCGCTCGGCGAGGAGACACCGTCACCAGCCTTGTCGAGGAGTCTTTGAGGCGTCTACTTGACCAGCGCGGCGAGGTGGCGCGGGTGCCATTCCCCGTGTCATCGCGATCGGGCGGCCTGAGGCCGGGAGTCGACCTGAATGACCCCGATCAGATGTATGACCTCCTCTATGGGGCAGATGATCGAGGTAGTGATCGAGGAATTGCTCAGACGTGACGGTCTATCTGCCTGACGTGAACGTCGTCGTGGCTTCGGTGCGGGCGGACCATCCGCATCACGTTGAGGCTCTGGATTTCCTGGAATACGCGGCCATGGGCGGTCACTCATTCATTGCCCCAACGGAGGTGCTGGCGTCCTCCATGCGAATTCTGATGCTCGATGTGTGGCAAGACCCTGAATCGAGTTCCTCGGCTGCTGCCTTGCTGTCAGAGTGGCTCGAAGCGAGCCAAGCCAGCGTGCTCGGTCACCCCGCTGCCGCCTTTTTGGTACTTGCCGAATTGGCTCGGACTCTCAATCTTGCTCCGCGCCGAGTGCCTGATGCGCTGCTGGCAGGCTCCGCCATCGCACAGCGAGCGACCATCGTGACGTTTGACAGGGGATTTGGCTCCTACCCGGGATTATCCGCAGAGATATTGGGCTGAGCGGTCAGCGGTCGGTGATCGTTGCGGCAGCGGATTCCGGAACGACGAGTCCGAGGGCGCCCATCAAGGGGAGCATCCCGTTTCCGTGCGTCCGTCAGTACGGCTCCTGGCTAACGCTCGTGTGGGCGAAGTTGAGTCTCAGGAGTTGGACTCTGGGCCTCAACTATTTGGGGTGAGTGACGGGACTTGAACCCGCGATGTTCGGTGATCTGCACAGCACACGGCCACATGCGGCGGATTGCCCAATGCGACTGATCAGGTCAAGGGGTCTTCAAATGCTTCGGAGAGTTGATCGAGGTAGTTGTCCACGATGTCCGAAATAAGTTCGGGATTCACCCGAAAGTACTCGTGAACGACGATGTTGCGTAAGCCGGCAATCGACGTCCATGGCACGTCAGGCATCGAGGTGACGGTTTCGGCGGGTAGGGCACGAACGGCTTCGCCGATGACAGCGAGATTTCGCAAAGTGGCATCGAATGCCATTCCTGACAGCTGAGCGTCGTCGCCCCCCAGAAAGCCGCGATAGGTGCGACATCGTTCGATGGCGGAAAGGATGTCGTCGAACCGCTCGCCAGTTGAACGACTCAAATGACTACAGCCTCATCGAGAGCAATCTTGGCGACCGGTGCCTTGAGCAGGTCAACAGCAACCACGTCAACGTCACGCCCAAGGATGAGACGAAACTCCTCGCTCAGCCCCGCTAGGCGCATGAGCGGGTTGGCTCCCCCCGGAAGCAGATCGACGATGATGTCGATGTCACTGTCAGGCGTCGCATCCCCACGAGCGACCGATCCGAAAAGGCGAGGATTGGTTGCTGCGTGCCGATTTAACGACTCTTGCAGGTCATCGCGGTGAACTGCGATTTTCGCGCGCACCTCAGAAGATGTAGCTCCCGATGACATGTCCTCAGGATACGCCTGTAGTCGTGGAGCAGGGCCCACCTTGGGGTGAGTGACGGGACTCGAACCCGCGGCATCCGCGACCACAACGCGGCGCTCTA
>CAYPSE010000063.1:0-8782 GCA_964413305.1 uncultured Rubrivirga sp.
CGCGCATGTACTGCGGCATCGGATCACCGCGATCGAGCATCTCCTTGATGCGGGCGTGGGCCAGATCGCGCGCAACGATGAGTGAACCGGTGAGCGATATTCGCGTTCTGACAGGCAGCTTCGCTAACTGCTCCCGGATCGCGTCCATCGGCTGATTCAGATCGATGCGAACAACGTCGTCATCGAGGTGTTCGTCGGTGATCTCGGGCAGGAAGCGTGCTGGATCTCGCTCAAGTTGTTCCAGGAACGCGCCCTCGGGAGTGATCTTCGCCAGGGCTTGGCGATCGGCAGAACATGAAACGGCAATGCCGACGGGGCAGGACGCGCCGTGTCTCGGCAGCCGGATTACGCGGACGTCGTGGCAGAAGTACTTGCCACCGAACTGCGCACCGATGCCGAAGGCTTGGGTCATGCGGAGTATTTCAGCCTCCATTTCCAGATCGCGATAACCGTGACCTGCGTCGGTGCCGTGGATGGGGAGGTCGTCGAGGTAATGGGCGCTTGCCAACTTGGCCGTCTTGAGCGTGTACTCCGCGCTTGTCCCACCCACCACGATCGCAAGGTGATAGGGCGGGCATGCTGCGGTTCCGATCATTCGGAGCTTCTCATCCAAGAAGCGTGCGAAGGCTTCGGGTTTCAACAAGGCAGTGGTTTCCTGGAACAGGAAACTCTTGTTCGCGCTGCCGCCACCTTTCGCCATGAACAAGAAGTTGTAGCTGGTTTCGTGTCCGGGATGGGTGTCTGCGTAGATCTCGATCTGTGCAGGCAGATTGCTGCCGGTGTTTCGTTCCAGCCACATACTCAGCGGCGACAGCTGCGAATAGCGCAGATTCAGCTTCTGGAATGCGTCGTAGACGCCACGTGAGATGTGCTCCTCATCTTGTCCGGTGGTCCACACGTTCTGTCCGCGTTTGCCCATGACGATCGCTGTGCCTGTGTCCTGACACATCGGCAGGACACCTCCAGCGGCGATGTTCGCGTTTTTCAGCAGATCCAGTGCTACGAAGCGATCGTTCGGACTCGCCTCCGGGTCTTGCAGGATCAGTGCGAGTTGCGCCAGATGTGCTGGCCTGAGGAGATGCGAGATGTCGTGAATGGCCTCGTAGGTGAGCAGGCGAAGCACCTCGGGTTCGATGTGCAGGAACGTTCGACCGCCGGCTTCGATGGTGGAGACGCCCTCGGAAGTAACGAGTCGGTACGGCGTCTGATCACCGCCGTGATCACGTGAGCCGGCTTCCTTGGGCAGTAGGTCCGTATACGAGAAATCCACGACTCAAGCGTAGGCCTACCGCCCGTTCAGTGCGCCGTGGTCAAGGTGGCGTCAGTCACGTTCGCCGCTGAAGTCGACGGACGCATAGGTGGACAACTTGGCGAGTCGATGCTCGCTGCGAACCTCTCGGATGGTGCCGCTCTTGCTCCGCATGACGATCGAGTGGGTGGTCGGACCCTCGGGCGTGTAGCGGACTCCTTCCATGATCTCGCCATCGGTGATCCCGGTGGCGCAGAAGAAGATGTTGTCCCCCGACACCAGATCACCCGTGTTGAGGATTCGGTCAAGGTCGTGACCAGCATCGAGTGCTGCTCGCCGCTCGCCTTCGTCGCGCGGCCACAGTCGACCCTGGATCGAGCCACCTAGGCACTTCATGGCGCACGCGGCGATGATCCCCTCCGGTGTGCCCCCGATACCGGCGAGCATGTCGACTCCCGTGCCGTGTCGTGCTGCCATGACCGCACCGGCCACATCGCCATCCACGATGAACTTAATGCGCGCACCGGCCTTCCGTACTTGATCGACTAATGCATCGTGCCGCGGTCGATCCAGGATGCACACGGTCAGGTCGGCCACTCGCTCGCCTTTTGCCTTCGCCACCTGCTGCAAGTTCCACTCGATGGGTGCCGTTATGTCGATTGCATCGGCGCTGTCGGAACCCACGACAAGCTTCTCCATATAGAAGACCGCGCTCGGATCGAACATCGCGCCGCGCTCGGCGACCGCGATGACGGAGATCGCGTTGGTCATTCCCTTCGCCGTGAGCGTGGTGCCGTCGATGGGGTCGACCGCAACGTCAACTTCCGCTCCGGTGCCGTCGCCCACTCGCTCCCCGTTGAAGAGCATCGGAGCGTCGTCCTTCTCGCCCTCGCCGATCACCACCACACCATCCATCGACACGCTGCTGATCAGCGTTCGCATGGCATTGACGGCGGCACCGTCTGCACCGTTCTTGTCGCCTCTCCCCACCCAGCGAGCGGCAGCCATAGCCGCCGCCTCGGTGACTCGCACCAGCTCCAGAGCCAAGTTGCGGTCGGGCGCCTCGGGGTTGCGGGCGTCCATCCGGTCAGGCACGCGGTCAGGCATACGGTCAGCGTAGTGAGAGGTTCGCTGGTTGTGCCCGGCTCTGTCGCGCGAAAGTCGGCCATGGCCGAAGATGTCTACGTGAGCACTCCTGAGCCGACGGGGCGTCCGATGCGCGGGCTACGCCAGAGCATCGGGGACATGATCCGCTCGATGTTGGTGGTGTTGGCTGTCGTGGGGGCGATCCTGCTGGTGACCTGGCGCCCGCAACCCGATGCGATTCGTGAAGTCTCCTTGGAGCCTCTGGTGACGATGGCCAGCAACCAAGCCGGATTCCCGGTCTTCGTGGTGGACCGCGAACTCCAGCCCACGAGCGTGCGGTGGGAGTCCACGGAGGCTTCCGATGGAGAGTTGGTCTGGCACGTGGGCTACGTGACGCCAACGGAGGAGTACCTCCAACTAAGCCAGTCCCTCGCCGAGAGCGAGACGTACATAGCGGAGCAGACCTCTGACGGTGTTGCTTTGTCGGACTACGCAGACCTTCCGGCTGCTGTGCAGCAACTGACGGCCGAGGGCTGGGTACCACTGATCGCGGAAGCTACCCAGCCCCGTCGCTCGCTCCTACGAACCAACGACGGTTCGACGACCGTCATCAGCGGTACCGGCCCTTGGTCCGAACTCGGCGACGCTGCCCGTCACCTGGTCCTGCCTTAATCGTCGCCATCGTCGGTGGGTAAGGCTGCCTGCAGCTTCTCGCGTGCGTCGTCGAGCCAGCGGGTGCACACCGCAGCAACCTCCTCACCCCGCTGCCACAAGCCAAGCGACTCCTCGAGACTGAGCCCGCCGGATTCGAGTTTGGCCACGATGGCGGCGAGTTCCTCGCGGGCTTCTTCGAAGCCGAGTTCATCGGCCATGGTGATTCTCCGATCGTGATGATGTACCGGTGACCGTCGCGTGCACGGTGCCAAGATGTACGAAGATCTCGAGGGTATCGCCGGACGCCACATCGCTCGGTCCGCGAACCACGGCGCCGTCAACACGTTGCACCACGGCGTAGCCACGTTCGAGTGTGGCCGCAGGCGACAGACTTCTGGTGCGAGCGAGTAGATGCGAGACGTCGTTCGTCCAAGAGTCGATCCTTGCATCCAAAGTGCGGCGCATGCGCTGCTGGGAGTCCGTGATGAAGCGGGTCTCTTGATCCATGCGCCGGACGATGCTCGCCCGACCGCGAACGAGCAGTTGCTGCACCCGTGCATCCTCCTCGGCGAACGAGGGAACGATCCGCTTACCGGCATCCGTGGGAGTCGACGCTCGGTAATCTGCGGCTAGATCCAAGAGCGGCGAATCCTGTTCATGCCCGATAGCGCTGACGATGGGCGTGGATGCTGCCGCGACAGCGCGCACAAGTGATTCGTTACTGAAGGGAAGAAGGTCTTCGACGCTGCCGCCACCGCGGGTGATGACGATTACATCGACACCGTCGATGGCGTCGAGTTCGATCAGTGCATCGGTTACCTCGCGGACGGCATTGGCTCCTTGAACCGCAACCTCACGTATCTCGAACTGTGCAGCTGGCCATCGATCGCGCGCATTCACGACGACGTCGTGCTCAGCATCGCTGTTGCGTCCGCAGATCAACCCGATCCGCCGGGGTAGGAAGGGGAGCGGCTTCTTGCGCTCCATCGCGAAGAGACCCTCGGCCGCCAGGGTTGCCTGCAACTGAGCCAGTCGGGCGAGTAACTCACCCAGACCAACAGCTCGCATGGATCGAGCTCGCAATTGCAGGCTTCCGCGTCCGGTCCAGAACTCAGGTCTCGCCCAGACGATGATTCGTTGGCCGGCCTCGAGCGCAGGCTCCATCCGTCCGACGAGTTCGGAGTCCGCAACGACTGACAATGAGACGTCGGCCTCGGTATCGCGCAGCACCAGAAACTGCATCCGAGCTCGGGGGCGCTCCCGGTACTCGGCAACCTGCCCTTCAACCCAGATCGCACCGAGTTTGCCGATCCAGTCTCCGAGCATCCGAGAAACCGTACGGACGGGTACCGGTGAATCGGGGCCCGTCTCTAATGCCATGGTTGAAGCGTATGAGGGGCCACGACCGCCGCGTTGTGAATCCGTTCGACACGCATACGATGGAGGGCATGTCGAACGCCCCAACTGATCGCAAGGTTCTCCTGGCCGCCCCTCGTGGGTACTGCGCCGGTGTCGATCGGGCAGTGGTCACCGTGGAGAAGGCGCTCGACCTATACGGATCTCCGGTGTACGTCCGCAAGCAGATCGTGCACAACAAGCACGTGGTCGAGACGCTCGAGAAGCGCGGCGCGATCTTCGTCGACGAAGTGGAGGAAGTACCGGAGGGTGCCACGGTGGTCTTCTCCGCGCACGGTGTAGCTCCCGAGGTCCATGATCAGGCGGCGGATCGCGGATTGAAGACCATCGACGCGACCTGCCCGCTCGTCACCAAAGTGCATTCCGAAGCCAAGCGCTTCGCTGCCGAGGGCTACGACATCATCTTGATCGGCCACGAGGGTCACGAAGAGGTAGTGGGGACGATGGGTGAAGCACCCGAGGCCATCACCTTGGTCGAGGATCCCAAGTCCGCAGAAACACTCGAGGTGAAGGATCCGGACAAGCTCATCTGGCTCTCGCAGACCACTCTCTCGGTCGATGAGACGATGCAAACCGTCGACACCTTGAGAAGTCGCTTCCCCAACCTGATGAGTCCGCCGAGCGACGACATCTGCTACGCCACCCAGAATCGGCAGGTGGCCGTCAAGGAGATCGCCAAGAACAGCGACGTTGTGATCGTGGTCGGTTCCGGCAACTCATCGAACTCCGTTCGACTCGTGGAAGTCGCCCTCGACGCCGGTGCCGGAAGTGCCTATCGGGTGGATTCGGCATCCGAGATCGAGTCCGCGTGGCTCGAGGGGGCCTCGACTGTGGGAGTCACAAGTGGCGCATCTGTTCCCGACATCCTGGTCACCGAGGTGCTCGACTATCTGGCAGGGCAAGGTTTCGGAACGGTCGAGGAAGTGCAAACGGCCGAGGAGACTCTCGTTTTCGCCCTGCCGCCGGAGTTGCGCCGGGACATGAAGGCGGCTGCTGCCGCGTCAGCCGACTCGACGCCGTAGCGCGACGATCACCAGCGCGACTGCGGTTGAGCCGAGGATCCACATCCAGTTCGAACCCAACAGGAAGAAGACCACCACGGCTCGACTGGTGAGACCGGCGGCGTTCACGCCCACCTGACCGGCGGTGATCGCCGCCACGAAGAAGGCGATGGCTGGGGCGAATATCGCGTTGATCCCATCGTGGGTTCGCACCGTGAATGCGGCGAACACTGACACCACGAGCAGCCCGATCCCGGTGATGATTCCCGGCTCACCGCCGAAGATGAGGGTCTCACCGAAGGCCAAGATCACGGTCACGCCGATCGTTACCGCATACACCCCTAGACCGGTCAGGGATCCAGAACTCGGGCGCTCGGCTCGCTGCCGAGGTTCGCGAGAACGTCCTCTTCCGGTTTCCCGCGCGCTTGCCTGCTGACCGTCCAGCTGCCGCTGCTGCCCTGTCGACGCCATGACTTGTAGGGCCGGTGCCGGTTCGCCGCTCGATGCCACCGGCAGGATCGGTGGCATAGCGGCTTCCGGCTCGACTTCCTGAACGAACTCGGCTGCCACTGCTGCAGGGAACGGCTCGTCGCTTCGCGCCAATGTGCGCAATCTGCGGGCTTGCATCGATCCGATTGCGGTCACCGCGTCCTGACGCTCGGGTCCGCCCCGGCTTCGGAAGAGCCGACCTTCTTTCGGGTCGGCCGGTGGTAAGGGCGCGTCCACAGCGTCGATCGCGTCGGGTTCTTCCAGGGCCGGCGCTTGCCGCTGGGCCACCTGTGTCGAGACTGGCTCCGGCAGCGGTGGATCGACCGCACTGATGCCGCCCTGAGGGGTGGCTTGTGGAACCGCTACCAATGGTTCCCAGTCGCTGAAGGGATCGGCGTCGGCGAACTCGTTGCGCCGTTGCGCGGTTTCGCTGCCGCCGGGCGCGTCGGGAGCCTCGGGGTTGTCGGTCTGGGGGAAATCGGGACGGAATAGGTGGTCGAACTCCTCTGGCGACTGGTTTCCGCTGCCTTCCCGTGTCACAGGACACAACGTTATCCCCCTGGTTGGGATAGCCGAGGACATGAACGCCGCAGCCGGGTGGTTTCCGGTCCGCTCCATGAAGCCAGGAAGGTCCACCTAGGATCGCCGCTTGTGGCGCTCACCATCGGAATCGTCGGTCTCCCGAATGTCGGCAAGTCGACTCTGTTCAACGCACTGACGAAGAACGACGTCCTCGCGGCGAACTATCCCTTCGCCACCATCGAACCGAATACCGGCGTGGTGGGTGTGCCCGATGTTCGGCTGGCCAAGCTTGCCGAGATCTTCCATTCGGCGGAGATCATTCCCGCCACGGTCACCTTCGTGGACATCGCCGGCATCGTGAAGGGCGCGTCCGAAGGCGCCGGGTTGGGCAACAAGTTCCTCGCGAACATTCGAGAATCGAATGCGATCTGTCAGGTGCTTCGGGCTTTCCACGACGACGACGTCGTGCACGTGGAAGGGCGCGTCTCGCCTGCCGAGGACATGGAGACCATCAACACCGAGTTGATCCTCGCCGATCTCCAGACGCTCGAGAACGCAATTCCCCGCCTGACCAAGGAAGCCCGCAACGACAAGTCGAAGGCGTCGGTGCTCGCAGCAGCCGAGCAGGCTGTTGACATCTTGAACTCGGGCACGACTCTTTTCGCGTCGGGCTTCGATACCGAGCCGATTCGCGAGCTGTTCTTGCTGACCGCGAAGCCCTTCCTATACGTGGTGAACTGCGATGAGGATCAGCTCACCGATGACGACTTCAAGAAGCAGATGCGCGAACTGGTCGCTCCGGCCGAAGCAGTATTCCTGGATGCGAAGGTCGAGTCTGAGCTTGTTGAATTACCTGACGATGAAGCCCTGGAATTGCTCCAGTCGGTGGGTCAGCAGGAATCCGGCCTCGACGCTCTCGCGCGCGTGGGCTTCGACACTCTGGGGCTGCAGACCTACCTCACCGCAGGGCCGAAGGAAGCCCGCGCCTGGACGATTCCCAAGGGGGCGACCGCGCCAGAGGCTGCCGGCGTGATCCATACCGACTTCCAAAAAGGTTTCATCAAGGCCGAGGTCGTGTCCTTCGACGAACTCGTGGACGCTGGCACGATGGCTGAAGCGAAGTCCCGAGGCAAGGTGCGCATGGAGGGCAAGGACTACGTGATGGCGGACGGCGATGTAGTCGAGTTCCGCTTCAACGTGTAGCCGTCAGGCTCCGGGGATTTCAGGGGAGCGAAGTACTGCACTCACGCTAGAATTCTGTACATGACCACTGTTCCCCTTGCCGAAGCACGAGCCAATCTGTCGAAGTTGGTGGATGAGGCTGTCAGCACTCACGAGCGCGTTGAGGTCACCAAGAACGGTCGGCGGGCGGCTGTCATTCTGAGTGCCGACGATTACGACTCCATGGTCGAAACGTTGGACATTCTCAGCGATCGAGAGCTTGTCGCAGAGATCCAGGAGGCGCGGGCTGAAGCCGATCGCGGCGACACCTATTCGCTTGACGAAGTGGAGCAGGCGATGCGAGATGCAGGCCGGCTGCCTCGTTGACGTATGAAATTGAACTGACCGCCGCTTCGCGCAGGGCGCTGACCGAGTACTTGCCTGAAGCAGCAGCTGTCGCGTGCTGGGAATTCATTCGAGGTCCATTGGCACAGAACCCGCACCGAGTCGGCAAGCCGCTGAGGGGACGATTCCTTGGTCTGTACGCCGCGCGACGTGGTGAGTTCCGTGTTGTCTACGAGATAGTCGAGAACCGGGTTCTCGTTCGCGTGATCAACATCGATCATCGAAGAGACGTCTACCGATGACCGGTTGTGCTTAGAAGGAAACGCCTAAGGTGAGTTCATGGACAACTTCCTGTACTCCGTTGAGCGTGAGTTCGACATCCCCGTCGAGGTGTTGTGGGATGCCTGGATCGATCCGGTAGCCCTCGAAGCTTGGTATCACCCGACGGACTTGGCGTGCGTACCTGGATCCGTCGTGTCCGATCCCGTTGATGACGGGGAGTGGGCGGTGGCCGTCGACGTTCCGGAGTACGGGTTCGTCGCGTACTTCTACGGCCGATATACCGCGGTGTTCCCGCATGCGCGTCTCGAGCACACGATGCATTACACGCAGTCGGCCGAGGAATTTGATGCTCGTGATCTGTCAAGCGAGCACCACCTGGTGCGCATCGAGTTCGATAGCCGTGGAATGCGCAGTTGGGTCAAGTTCAGCCAGTTCGGCGAACTACCTGAGGGTGAAGCCGCGAGGGCGCAGGAGGGGATGGAGAGCTACTTCGATTCGCTAGAGAACTTCCTGTCCGCCACCGCACCGAGCGTCGATTGATTCGACCGTGGAATTGGTTGCCCTGGAAGGAAACCTG
>CAYPSE010000064.1:0-8641 GCA_964413305.1 uncultured Rubrivirga sp.
GCCATCTGAAATCAGAATTCCACCCTTGGAAAGATGGCGGCGTGCGTCCTGTTGACCCGCGGCTGCTGAAGTATGCGCGTAGCACCCGCGGCTTTCTGATCATCGCCGTTCTCATCGGTGTTGCGACAGCGGGCTTGGTCATCTGGCAGGCCAAATTGCTCTCCGGCGTGATCGTGGACGTCACAAGCCGTGGAGCTACCTGGTCGGATGTCTCCGCTGCGGTATTCCTGCTCGTCGGGGTATTCACGGTGCGCGCTCTGCTGGCCTGGGGTGCCGAAGCCGCGGCTGTTCGTTCTTCTGCACGAGCCAAACGCGAACTTCGAGAAGCTGCCATCTCGCACGCCGTTGCGCTCGGACCCCTCGGTCCTGCGGGCCGAGACCCTGGTGAGGTCGCGTCGCTCGTCACCCGAGGAATAGATGCCCTGGATTCCTACTTCGCCCGGTATCTGCCGCAACTCGTTCTCGCGGTGATCGTGCCGATCGCGGTGCTCGCCACTGTCCTTGGTCAAGACCTGCTCTCGGCCTTCATCATCGCAATCACGTTGCCGCTCATCCCGATCTTCATGATCCTCATCGGGCTGTATACGAAGCGACGCGTCGACCGACAGTGGCGAACACTCACGCTTCTCTCTGGGCACTTCCTGGATCTGATCTCCGGACTGCCCACGCTGAAAATCTTCGGCAGGGCCAAGACCCAGGCAGCCGCGATAGAAGCGATCGGCGACCGTTACCGCAGCACCACGATGGCGGTTTTGAAAATCACGTTCCTGTCGTCGTTGGCCCTGGAGCTACTGGCGTCATTGTCGGTTGCGCTCGTTGCAGTGTCGGTCGGCTTGCGATTGGCGGAGCAGCAGATCGCGTACTCGGTAGCGCTGTTCGTATTGGTACTCGCACCCGAGGCGTACCTACCGCTGCGATTGGTGGGTCAGCACTTCCACGCGGCGGCCGAAGGACTGGGAGCCGCCGATCGGATGTTCACCATCATCGAGACGCCCCTCCCAGTCGCCGGAGGCACACGACCGGTGCCTACGAAAAGCGCAGTCAATTTCGATCAGGTGGTTGTCCGTTACGCAGATCGACCGGAAAGCGGCTCGGTGCCCGTCACCTTCACCGCTCGCCCGGGAACTGTCACTGCGCTCGTAGGACCCTCGGGCGGCGGCAAGTCGTCGTTGTTCACTGCACTCCTGGCATTCGCCGCACCGAGTGAAGGCTCGATCCGCGTCGGTGAGGAGAACCTGCAACATCTCGATCTGAAAGCGTGGCGATCTCAAGTGGGTTGGTTGCCGCAGAACCCGCAGCTGGTGGACGCCGATCTGGAAACCGAACCGACCGTGCGCGGCCTCGTGGACATCGGCCGTGGTCTGACCGACGATCAGATTCGCGACGCATTGAACCGCGCAGGTCTCACCGATGAGGTCTCCTTGGATCGCACGATGGCAGCCGATGGCTCGGGGCTGTCCATCGGACAACGGCAACGGCTAGCCCTTGCGCGCGCACTAGCCGGTGATCCGAAGGTATTGCTCCTCGATGAACCAACGGCAGCCCTTGACGGTGAGAGTGAATCGATCGTGATCGATGCCATCACAGCAGCGGCACTCTCGGGAGTAACGGTGATCGTGGTCGCGCATCGACCGGCGTTGGTGGATGCCAGTGATCAGGTTGTTCTGGTGCAACCGATGGCAGGTGGCGCTGCGCAACCAACGAGCGAGCCCCACATGCAAGCGTCCATTCCTGGGCAACGGGGTTGGTGAACGGGTGTTGGTGAACAACGTGAGCACGATCGATTCGCAAACCTTGAAGCGCGGTAGCTCGATGCGCGCGCTATGGGATGACGTCGCGAGTAACCGGCGCGAGATCAGACTCGCGGCCTTCCTAGGTTTCCTAGCCTCGGCCAGCGCCGTTGCGTTGCTCGGAACATCAGGCTGGTTGATCTCGCGCGCAGCCGAGTTGCCCCCTGTCCTGACGTTGACCGTTGCTGCAGTAATGGTGCGCACCTTCGCGATCGGTCGGGGTCTGATGCGCTACCTGGAGCGCCTCGTCGGACACGACGCCGCTTTCCGTGGGCTCACCGTGTTGCGCGTGCGGGTGTATCGATCACTGGAGTCGATCACGCCTCTGGGGCTCGCCAAATTCACGCGCGGAGATCTCCTCGCGCGGTTGGGTGCCGATGTCGATGCAGCGATGGATCTACCACTGCGTGTGGTGCTGCCATGGGTGCAGGCCGGACTCGTTGCCGTGGCAACGTCAGCCTTCGTGTTGTGGTTGCAACCGGAATCGGGACTCGTGATCGCCGTGCTCGCGGGACTGGCGGTGCTGGCTTGGCCCTGGCTGGTGGGGCGGATCGTGCGACGAGCGGAAAGTACCGTTGCGCCAGCCCGTGGATCCCTGACGCAGACACTCGTGGCGATGCTCGATGCAGCACCGATCCTGACTGCATTCGGGGCTAGTGGATCCGCACAGAATGCGGTGCGCGCACGCGACGAAGAACTCACCACAGCTGAGACCCAGGAAGCAGGCGCGCTCGGCGTAGGCGCGGGGGTTGGCCTGTTCCTGCAGGGTCTTGCAGTTGCCGGTGCGATGGCCCTGGCTATTCCCAAGGTGATCGACGGCGAACTGGCACCGGTATGGCTTGCTGTAATCGCCTTGTTGCCGTTGGCTCTGTTCGATGTCATCAACACCGTTCCTGCAGCGGCCATCGCACGTGAGCGGGTTCGAGGTTCGGCCATGCGCATCGAGCGCATTACCGAGGCAACTGAACCGACGTACAGCGCAACACCCGCTGTCGCGACCGAGGGCTTCGCATCGCTGCGACTTCGCGGGGTCAGTGCCCGCTGGCCGGGAGCCGACTTCGATGCGCTGATCGATGTCGATCTGGACCTGTCTCCAGGCTGCCGAGTACTGATCATGGGACCGAGTGGATCGGGCAAGTCCACGCTCGCCGCAGTGATCATGGGATTCCTGCCGTATCAGGGATTGGCGCAGTTGAACGGCGTGGAGATACGCGATCTTGGTAGTGACCAGGTGACCGAGCGGATCGGATTGATGTCCCAACACGCGCACGTGTTCGACACATCCATCGAGGAGAACGTGCGCCTGGGCCGAATCGATGCCGGCGCTGACGACATCTGGGATGTCCTCGACCGGGCACAACTGTCCGCGTGGGTTCGCACCCTGCCCGAAGGTATCGAGTCACGGGTTGGTGCATTCGGCGCGCGGATGTCCGGCGGTGAACGGCAACGACTCGCACTCGCACGACTCCTACTGGCGAACAGACCAACCCTGGTGCTGGATGAACCCACGGAGCACCTCGATCGGCAGACCGCCGCCGATGTCGAGTCGACGATTGCTGCTCAAACTGCGGGCACGGCATCCATCCTCATCTCCCATCAGGTGGTGGGCGATGTCGATCATGTGATCGTCATGAAAGAAGGACGGGTTGCTGCTAGCGGCAACCACGATCAATTACTTAAGCAAGACGGCTGGTATGCCGCCCAGGTTCGCCGCCAACACGAGGGCGAACAGATGCTGAATCTCATGGACGAGCTGACTCCAGGCGTCGCAGCACAGCGCTAGGGCGGGCAAGATAGACGCATGCGTGAGGACATCGATCGGGGCCTGTTCTCAGCAGTCGTTGCCGTCGCGGCGGGCTTGGAGCTCTCCGCGACTTTGCGACGTATCGTCCAAGCTGCAATCGACCTGGTCGATGCAACCTACGGTGCCCTTGGTGTCCTGGACTCCGACGGCCGTCTCGTGGATTTCGTGCACGTGGGCTTGACGGGCGAGCAATCCGAGCGCATCGGATCACTACCCGAAGGTCGGGGAATCCTCGGCTTGTTGACCGACCATCCCGTTCCCATCCGGCTCGAGCGCTTGTCCGACCATCCGAAGTCGGTGGGTTTCCCGGACAACCACCCGCAGATGAACAGTTTTCTCGGTGTACCCGTTCGCGTGCGCGGTGAAGTCTTCGGGAACCTTTACCTGACCGAGAAACGAGGCGGTGGTTCGTTCAGCAACGACGATGAGCGGACCGTGATGGCTTTGGCGGCGGCCGCAGCAGTCGCAATCGAGAACGCGCGCCTTTACGAAAGGTCGAGGCGACGCGAGGCGTGGCAGAAGGCGTTGACCGAGATCGCCACCACCGTGCTCGAGGGCGGTGATGCAGAGGAGGCACTCGCCCTGATCGCTCAGCGTGCTCGGGAGTTGATGTCGGCGGACGTGGCGGCCATCGCCTTACCTGTCGACGAGGACCTACGGGTTGAGTTCGTCGAAGGGGAAGCGGGCATCATCGGTGCGTTGGTTCCTGAGGACTCGATCACCTATCAGGCGTATTCGGAGGGTGTGGCGAAATCCTCTGAACAATGCACCATCGGTGACCTGGAGATGGTCGGTTCGGCTATCGCCGTCCCATTACGAACACCTGACCGCATCCTGGGGGTGCTCACGGCGATGCGATTCGTCGATTCACCGGTCAGCATCCACGCACCCGGATCGCGCGAGCTGCTCGAACTCGCCGAGCCCTTCGCATCCCAGGCGGCAGTAACCCTGGTTCTCGCTGAGGCACAACTCGGTCAGCAACGTCTTGCGGTTTATCAGGACCGTGATCGCATCGCACGGGATCTTCACGACCTCGTGATCCAGCGCCTCTTCGCAACTGGGATGTCGTTGCAGGGCACCAGCAGACTCAGTGGAATTCCTGACGATGCCCACGAGCGCATCGGTCGAGCGGTGGACGAACTCGATGAGACGATCAAGGAGATCCGTCACACGATCTTCGCACTGCACGAACCAGTCGAAGGCCCGAACTCGACCCTTCGCGGTCGGGTCATGCGCGAAACCGCACAGGCGGCTGCGTCCCTCGGATTCGAGCCGGCTGTGCGTTTCGTCGGCGCGGTCGATTCAGCGGTTTCAGATGACTCCTCCGAACATCTGATTGCAGCGTTGCGGGAGATGCTCGCCAACGCGGCCAAGCACGCTCGAGCATCACGCGTGGATGTGGTGGTCGCCCTCGAGGATTCGGATGTGATCCTCACCGCCACAGACGACGGCGTCGGACTACCCACCGAGTCTTCTGGTCGCCGTTCGGGGATGGCGAACATGTCGACGCGCGCCCAAGAACTTGGTGGTGAGTGCAGCGCCGAGCGGGTCTCGGAATCCGGCGGCACCCGGGTGATCTGGCGAGTTCCCGCCTAGGAGTGCTTCTCTGCTTCCAAGCGTGCAACGAACGCCGCAGCCTGCGTGCGTCGTTCCATACCCAACTTGGCCAACAGACTCGAGACGTAGTTTTTGACCGTCTTCTCAGCAAGGTGCATCTGCTCACCGATCTGCCGGTTGGTCATTCCCTCGCCGATCAGTTCGAGGATGCGGCGTTCTTGATCGGACAAGGCCGCAAGGCGTTCGTCTTCGTCACTTCCGCGCCGCAGCCGTTCGAGAACCTTCTGCGTCAGGGAAGGATCGAGCAGGCTCTTGCCCGCCGCCACCTGGCGGATGGCATCGACCAGGTCGTTACCTCGGATCTCCTTCAGGACGTACCCGCTGGCGCCGGCCATGATGGCGTCGAACAACGCTTCATCGTCGGAGAACGATGTGAGCATCAGGCATTTCACCTCGGGCATGTCCGATCGAATATCCCGACAGACCTCCACGCCGCTACCGTCGGGGAGCCGCACGTCCAATACCGCCACATCTGGCTTGGTCGCGGGGATGCGAACCATCGCTTCGGCTACCGAACTCGCCTCACCGACAACCTCGATATCGGATTCCACACCCAAGAGGTCGGCCAATCCGCGCCGAACGAGTTCATGGTCATCAAGAAGGAATACCCGAATTTCCGCCACCCCCTCAGTATGCCGAACTGCCAACTTTCTCCCCGCGAACTGCCAGGTTTCGAAGCGCGAATTGCCGGAAATGCCATGGCGAGTTGCCAAGTCAGGGAGTTACCGCCATGGCATCGATCAACTTTCGGCCGAGTTCTTGATCCCCAGCGACGACGACGGACTCCGCGAAATCCTGCTGCGTAGCGCGACCACCGGCGAGCATCACGAACGCGAGCCACGGCATCGAGACATCTACGTCTGCGCTTTGACTGTCGACGAGGGATGCCTTTCCGTCCTCGTTCACGCGTACCCAGCACTCACCGGCGATTCCCGGTTCGGTGACCGTCACGTGCAAGACGGAACCGACCGGCGCACCGACGCCTTTGCCCCAGACCTTGGGCAAGCCAGCCGACAAGTACTTCCAGACATTGGCTGCCCCAGGTCCGTCGAGATTTCCGATATCCCCGATGGCAACGCGCGCGTCTTGCTCATGCATCCAGATGTCGAATGTGCGCATGCCCAGCAATTGCTTGATGGGTGTGTCGCCGCGAAGCCATGGGATCGAGGCGTCGGGGCCGAGCGATTCGACCCGAGCGACAGCCCGAGCATGGGTCTGGTCCAACTCCGCGAGCAACTCATCGCGGGAGCGGCCACGCCTGAAGTCGACACCTATCTCCGTCAATCGCCCGAAGTCGGAGTCGATATGTGGGAGCACGGACCAGTCAGGGTCATGTTCAGGCCGAGGATCGGCAGCAAGCAGTGCCTCCAGATCGATGGTGTGGGAGACCAAATCGGCGATGTCCCAACCAGGACATGGGGTTGCCGTGCCCCAGTCAGCGATTGCGGTCACCAAGGAGACGAAGTTCGTTGTTGCAGCATTCCACGTTGCGGTCGGGTCCTCCACCATGGAGCGAGGCTAGGGCACGCGGACCATGAAGCGCGCAAGTTCAACCACCCCCACGCGCAAGTTCGCGGGGGTACGGTGAAGCCGTGAGTGCTTCCGCCGACTCTTCGGGCGTTCGAGTAGCCCTGGTTCAGGCCGACTGCAGTTCCGATGAAGGCTTCGAATCCAGAATCGATCGAGTCCTAGCCGAGACCGACCGGGCCTGCGAAAAGGCCGATCTCGTGATGCTGCCCGAGTTGTGGAGCACTGCGGCCTTTGATCTTGGCTGCGCCCGCGGACATGCACAGCCCTTCGACTGCGAGCTCATCTCCCGCATGTCCGACATTGCTCGTAACCGAGGGGTGTGGTTGCACGGTGGTTCGTTCGCCGAGATCACCGACTCCGGTCAGCACTTCAACACGAGCGTCATGTTCGCGCCGGATGGCTCCGTGGCGGCCACCTACCGCAAGATCCATGTCTTCGGGTACGGGGGCGAGGCCGAATTGATGTCGGCCGGCGATGAGCTCGTGGTGGTCGACACACCGCTAGGGCCCACCGGGCTGGCCACCTGTTATGACCTTCGTTTTCCCGAGCAGTTCCGAGCACTCACCACCTTGGGCGCGAAGGCGTTCCTGGTCACCTCCGGCTGGCCCACCAAGCGCATCGAGGCGTGGGATGTCCTGGTGCAGGCGCGGGCGATCGAGGACCAAGCCTGGGTGATCGCGTGCAATCAAGTAGGCATGCAAAAGGGCGTTCAACTCGGTGGACATAGCGCCGTCATCGACCCCATCGGTGTGGTGGTCTCGCGTGGCGGATCCGAGGAGAGTGTGGTGCACGCACCCGTCGATCCGGCGGCGGTTGATGCCTGGCGTGAGGAGTTCCCGGCGCTGCGGGACGTCGTGGAGATGTAGTCAGGTCACCCGGATGACGATCACCGGATCCTCGTCCGGATCCAACCACTCCATGAGACCGCGCATGACCGAACGCTTGACTGCAACGCAGCCAGCTGTCTTCTTGCCGTTGTCCACGTGCAAGAAGATGCCGCCGCCACGCGCGGTGTTCGGCGGATTCGAACTACGACGAATCCCTTTTGCGTCGGTGGTGATCGGGCCTCTTGGAAGGTTGTAGTCGAGGATCGCAACGTAGTCGTACTGCATTCCCATGTTCCACAGCTCTTCGACATAGCCGCCGTAGGACTTCCACGACCGATCGGCCGTTTGGAAGACGTTGTAGGTGCTAGGGACCTTCGGGTTATAGGTCCACGCGTCGTTGCGGTCTACCTGCACGTAGTCGAGTTCGCTTCCCGGATCGGGTTTTCGGCCGAAGCCGCTGAGGATGTCGAAGACTCCGGTGGGCACCGTGCCGGTTCCTTGACGCCGCTTGTCACCGCGCACTAACCCGCCGTAACCCAACTGTGCACGAACGGTCGGCTGGACGACAGACCACGAATCCCCGGTACGTTCGTAGGCGGTGAGTGTTCCTTCCGTGGCCGACCACGTTGGCGCTTCGACCACGATGACCTGACGGGCATCACCTACTCGCGAATCAGGAATCGAGGTCGCATGCGCCGGGATGCTCCCGGAAACGACGAACGCCGCGGTAGCGAAGAGGACTGCTGCGCGGCGCACGTCGATCAGGTTAGCTACTGGACGAGCGGTTGTCCTTCGGCAGTCCATCCGGTGGTGCCACTTTCAAGTTCGTAGATGCCGTTGATGCCCACGCTCGCCATTCCGGCAACAGCGGGCTGTGAGCGGTTACCGCTGCGGCAGTAGACGGCGTAAGTCGCAGCGGGATCCAACTGCGAGACCTGATCGATGAAGTCGGGGAACTCGACGGGGATGTTGATGGCGCCCTCGATGTGACCCTCGGCGAACTCCTGCGGAGTGCGCACGTCCACGATCTGTACGCCTGGGGAGGCGATCACGTTCGCGAATTCAGCGACGCC
>CAYPSE010000065.1:0-8520 GCA_964413305.1 uncultured Rubrivirga sp.
GGTGCTCCGGTGTCGAGTGTGCGACCGATCACAAGTTCCTTGGCTCCCGTGTCCATCGCGTCCCACTCGTCAAGGAGCATGCGGATCCGGCGGACTATTACCACCGTTCCACCGGCCCGCCAGGTGGCATCACTCTCCGCCCAGACCACGGTGTCGAACTGGCTGGTGCCAGGCAATGGATTCACCGTGCCGTCCACTTGACCCATCATGTTGCGCGATGCGCGGCCCCCGGCATTGGCTGGGGTTGGTGAACGGAATCCTGCTTGCACCCACGCGATATTCGCGAGGGTCGAAAGATCCTTGATCAACATTCGCTGTGCATGCGCGAGAGTGAGCGGATCATCCGACCCGATCTGGACAAGGAAATCCGTGTCCGACCATGTGTCCTGAAGTTGGTCGGTGGAGAAGGCGGGAATCTCGACCAGGTAGTCGGGCATCCGATCTACGCGTCCGGTCCTCTCGAACACACTCCGTCCCAGTCCCAACGTGATCGACAACCGCGCTGGCACCTTGGCGATCTCCGGTTCGGTATCAGCGAGAGCGGGGCGACCAGCCATCAAGCGAGCCGCATCATCGCTCACGATGCGAAGCACACTGTCGGCATCCTGCGCTGAGGAATCGAGCAAATTCAACCCGAGAAAGGTGGCGTACGTCTGTTCGGGAGTATCGACCCCAGCTTGGTGGACGCCGTGGAAGTCGATGGTCTGCTGCGCACTCCAGCCTGCCGGGTTCTCCTCGGAGATCCGTGGGCGCGGGACGGGCGCCCCCAACCCCTGCGCATCAGGTGCGGTGGCCCGTCCGAGGACCGCCCCGCCAGCGACGCCGACTATCGCGGCGCCGCCAGCGGTGAGCAGTCCACGACGGGAGAACCCCTGCTGGGTTGCCTCGTCGTGCTCGGACATCAGTTCATCGCACCGTGGTTCGTGCCGCCGTGGTTCATGCCGCCGCCAGTGTCGTCGTAGGACTCATTCGCACCGGCGAAGACTTTGCCCATCGCACGGAAGCGCAACTGGCCGCCGTCGGAGGTGATGAGCACGACCGGCACCATCTCTCCCGCTTCGATCGGCTGCTTCAACTTCATGAACATCAGATGCTCAGCACCGGGCTTCAGTTCCAGGGATCCCCCTGCCGGGACGACGAAACCGCCATCCATCTCCTTCATTTGCATGGCTCCGTCTTGCATGAGGACGTCGTGCAACTGGACGGCACCGGCGAACTTGGGTGAGCGGGCCCCCACTATCCGGATGGCCTTGTTGGTCGGGTTGGCGATCACACCGAAACCGGAAGTCATCCCCGAATCGGCGACCTTGACCCAGGTATCACTGATGGTCAGTGGCGACTTCGAAAGCCTGAGACCGTTGCCCCAGGTGTTGCCGCCAGTCCCAGCCGTGCAGATGTACGCGCGACCGGACACGATGCGCGTTTCCCCGGACATCTCGCATGTGCTTCCGGGCTTGGGAACCTGCGCTGCTTGAGCGGGGGCGACCGGTCCGGAGATCGCCAGTCCGGCTACCAAGCTACCGGCAAGAATCGAACGAATACGCATGAAAAACCCTTCGCTAGTCGAGTGAAGTAGTGGAATGCACGAGCACCCACCGGTTCACGACTACGCGAAGGTGGGTGCTCCGATCGGCAGCGGCGGTCCTCGACGCAACATGCTGACGGTGACGAAGGGATCGGATCCGACTACGGGGTCGGCGCTGCGGACCACAGACGAGCCCGGGATAGGTAGGCGCGGAAGGCACGGCGCACCGAGCAATCGAGCAGCGGCCCGCACCCAGGCTTGGACGATCTGCTCACTGCGCGCGAAGAGCAGGGCGGCGACCAGCGCGACTCCAGCATGCGTAGCGACCATCGCGCCCTCGGGTAGGTAGCTCACTTCGTGGTGGCCGAGAGCGACCATCGAAACGTGGATCAGCAGCTGACCGACCAGTAGATACCCCGCCAACCAGGCCACCGAGCGTCGCCGGGCCGACACCGGCCAGGCCAGTGCCGTCGCAACGACGATTCCCCCCAGGAGAGCCGAGCCACCGGGGAATGAACCTGCAGCCGCAGCGTGGGCGATCAGCGAGAGAAGGACGAGCACACCCGCCAGAGCACTCCGGCGGACATGAGACGACTTGCCTGGCACACCTGGATGCTACGCCGTTGACTGCCTAGTTGAGTACGGGTTCGTCCGTCTGCTCCTCGCTGATACCGAGGCGCCGCTCGACGAACAGGAGAACGACGACGAAAGCAGCACCGGCAGCTGCGATCAGGAGTGCGGGGATCAGCAGCGAGTCGGGCGCCAGCAGGTCGCGATCCTGCGTCTGCCAGGGCCACAAAGCCCGCAGGGAGCCGATCATCAATCCAGTAAGGATCGCCAACGTGATCCCGGCCCGGTGCTCAAGCAACCACTTCAGGAGTGTCACGAAGGAGGCCAGTCCGATGATCGCTCCGATCGCGAAAGCACCGAGATACACCAAATCTCGATCATTCACCGCCTGAAGCGTGGGCTCGTACAGTCCGATGGATAGCAGAAGGAACGAACCGGAAACCCCCGGCAGAACCAGGGCGCAGATCGCCACAGCTGCTGCGAGCATGACCACGATCGGGTTCGGATTATCGATGTTTCCCGGAGGTAGCCCGGTGACGAAGAACAACACCACCGCAGCGACGACGGCGGCCGCCACGTAGGAAGGACGCCAGCCCACCCCTCGGTGAACCATGTGGGCAGGAACGAAAACGCCCGCGAGCACGAGGCCGAAGAACAACGCGAGCATCTGGACCGGGTACTCCTCGAGCAACGGTTCGACCACCGCCGCCCCTACTACGACCATCGCTCCCATACCGATGGCAACCGGAATCAGTAGGCGCCACGGGAGTCCCGTGAGGGTTCGCATCGCACCGGAGGGACCGCCCGGTGCGGCACCGATGAGTTGGCGTCCGGCGAGCACCGCATCCGCGATCGCGTCGATAACGGTGCGGTAGATGCCCACGATCAACGCGATCGTGCCGCCACTCACTCCTGGAATGACTTCGGCAACTCCGATGAGCCCGCCGCGGACCAGATCGACGGCCAGCCGGAGGACACGCACCGGGACACCCTAGAGCCATGAACTCACCGAACCGGATGTCGCCACACGCTCCCTACGCGATATACCTAGGCCATGGAAGAAGGTGGGTTGGCTTCGTTTCTCCCGTACACCGAGGTGATGCTGGGATTGGCGCAGGCCTTCGAGATCATCGCCGCACTGACGCTGCTGGTCGGTCTGTTCTGGTCCGTCGCGCTCACGGCACGTAGTTACCGTGCGACGCACGACGGCAAACTTGCCTACAAGACCATGCGGCAATCCTTCGGTGGCGCGATCCTGCTGGGCTTGGAGATCCTGGTCGCCGGGGATTTGATTCGTACCGTCGCGGTCTACCCGACTCTCGAGAATGTCGGGGTCCTCGCGATCATCGTGCTCATCCGGACAGTCCTCAGCTTCAGCCTCGAGATCGAGATCGACGGTGTTCCGCCATGGCGACGCGCATTGGTCAGCGGGGCAACGGTCATGAAGCAAGCCGCCACGAATGCAAAGGCCAGCAATGACATCTGACGGCAAGGTCGTTGCCTGCCCATCGTGTGGGAAGAAGAACCGGGTGCCGGTCGCCAGCAGGGGCAGACCGCAGTGTGCGTCCTGCAAGGCCGCACTTCCCTGGATTGTCGAGGCAGGCGATCAGTCACTTGAGAGTGCGCTCGACACCAGCCAACTCGTACTCATCGATCTGTGGGCGCCTTGGTGCGGTCCTTGTCGGATGGTCGCACCCGTCTTGGAACAGCTCGCAGCAAAATACGCCGGAAGGATCAAAGTCGTGAAAGTGAACGTGGACGATAATCCGCGCTCGGCTCAAATCTACGACGCACGCAGCATCCCCACCCTGGTCTTCGCCAAGGATGGGGCCGTGGTCGATCGCGTCATCGGTGCGCAGCCGGCCCCTGCGCTTTCCGCACGTATCGACTCACTGCTCGCGGGCTGATCGATGCCGCCCATCATGTTCATCCGCCATGCGGAGAAGCCCGAGAAGAACCAAAAGGGCGTGACCGTGGATGGTGAGCACGACGAGCACTCGCTCTCCGTGCGGGGTTGGACCAGGGCGGGTGCCCTAGCGGCGCTCTTCGCCAACGCGTCGAGCCGCGCGCCACTCGCCCAACCGGGGCGGATAATCGCCACCGCTGCCAGCCACAGCTACAAGAGCAAGCGCGAGCACGACACAGCGCTGCCCACCGCCAACCGACTCGACATCAGCATCGATGGTCGAGAGGTCCCCGATGACTACGCACCGCTGGTCGAGGATCTCGGGCAGTCGCGGCAACCGACTTTGGTCGTCTGGCATCACGGCAGCATCCCGGCGTTCGTCAGCTCCTTCCCCCTCGCGAATCCTGAGCAGGTACCTGGGGAATGGCCCGAGGATCGATTCGATCTCATCTGGGTCCTGGTCCCCTCCGGCGAGAACTACGAGTGGCGTGAGGTCGAGCAGGACCTTCTGCACGGGGATGCACCGCAACGGGCAACGATCTGAAGGTCCACCTATGCTCGAAAGGTGCGCCGGCTAGCCCTCATCTGGATCGCAACCGGCCTCTGTGCTCTCGCACTGACCTCCCCTTCAGTCGCTGCGACCGACTCCACGCTCACCCTTCCCGGGGGTCCCACGAGTGCGACGGACCCGACCCCGGTCCAAATCGATGCCGACCTGTACCTGCCGAGCAGCACGCCCGCACCCGCGGTGGTACTCGCCCATGGATTCGGGGGAAGCAAGGAATCCGTCGTCACCGAGGCCGATTACCTGGTTGATCAGGGGTTCGTGGTTCTCGCCTACACCGCACGCGGGTTCGGTCAGTCCACCGGCACCATCTCCATGAACGCACCCGATTTCGAGGTCGCCGACGCGTCGTCGATCATCGATTACCTGGCAACGCAGGACGCCGTCACGCGAGATGCCCCCGGCGATCCTCGCGTTGGATTTGCCGGAGGCTCCTACGGAGGCGCGCTGGCCTTGATGATCGCGGGATACGACCCTCGCGTGGATGCGATATCCGCCGACATCACCTGGAACGATCTTCAAACGTCGCTGTTCGGCCAGTCGGCCATCGACAACGACGACGTCGGTGTGTTCAAACAGTTGTGGAGCGGGTTGTTCTTCAGCGCCGGCCTGACCACGAACGACGGTCAGGTAACTGACTGCGGACGCTTCGCGCCGGACTGGTGTGCCGCCTACTCGACCGCCGCAGCCGATGGGATCCTGACCGATCAAGCGCGTGCACTCATGGCTGCGTCGTCGCCCTCCAGCATCACCGACCGCATCACGATTCCGACCCTGCTGGGTGGCGGTCAATCGGATTCGCTCTTCCCGCTCAAACAGGTCAATGCGAACGCCGAACAAATCTCGGCGAATAACCCGAACATCAAGGTCGTCTGGCACGCAGGCGGTCATGACGGCGGCGTGAACGAGGCCGAGAGGTTGCGCGAGTTGAACGCTCGCTGGTTCCTGGCGCATCTTGCAAACGGCCCTACCGTCGATGACTCCTTCGAGGTGTCGCTGGTCGAGGGATCAGCGTTCGGTGGCCAGGGTGATGCCGAGGTTGTGGTCCTGACCCGAGGGAACTACCCGGGACTATTCGGTGAGAGCCGTCGCACCGTGCAAATCGGTGGTCCGACCCAGCAGGTGCTGGCTCCCGCGGGCGGGGTACCAGCCGCGGTTTCGTCGCTGCCGGGAGCTGGAGGCCTCGCCGGGCTAGCCGGGAGCCTTCTCGCTTTGCCGTTACCGAATCAAACGGCCACGTTCAGCAGTGAACCGTTGACCGAGGCGATACGCATCATCGGCTCCTCGACCATCACCCTCGATATCTCCAGCGACGTTCCCACCGAGGACGTCACCTTGTTCGCGAGCCTTCGCATCATCGGAGGCACCGAACGCCCGGTACTCCCCCAGGGACTGGTCGCACCTATCCGAATCGCTTCGATCGGTCCCACGCCTACCACGATCGACATCGCACTACCCGCCATCGTGGCCGATGTGGCTGCCGGTGAACGGCTCGCCGTGGTCGTCGGCACCACGGATCAGGCATACCGAATGCCACCGGGTCCGGCGGTCTACACGATCGACCTCGCCAGCACCGATCTGGAGTTGCCCATCACGCCGATGAACGCGACTGGTTCAGGCTCGCCCCTGTGGCTGTGGCCACTCATCGCAGTGGTCATCGCCGTGATCGCCGTGCTCGTGGTTCGCATCCTGCGACCGGGTGGGGCGAGGAGCGCCGCCAGGTCGGATCTGGCCGAGGTTCCGATAGCGGTGGAGGGCTTGTCAAAGGTATTCAAGGGTGGAGTGCACGCCGTCAACGACGTCACCTTCCAGGTGCCCAAGGGTGTGGTGCTCGGATTGCTCGGCCCGAACGGTGCGGGCAAGACCACCACGATGCGCATGGTCATGGGGCTCATCTACCCAAGTCACGGCAACGCCTACGTCTTCGGGCAGCCGGTTTTCCCCGGTGCAGCGACGTTGGCGCACATCGGTTCGTTCATCGAAGGGCCGGGGTTCCTGCCGCACCTATCCGGCCGCGAGAACTTGAAGCTCTACTGGGAGGCGAGCGGGCGCGAAAGGGTCGACCCGAAACTCGATTACGTCCTCGATATCGCCGGACTCGGCAGTGCGATCGACCGCAAGGTACGCACCTACAGCCAGGGGATGCGCCAACGACTGGGGATCGCTCAAGCGATGCTCGGCATGCCGGATGTACTCGTCCTCGACGAACCCACCAACGGACTCGATCCGCCCCAGATCCGTGAGATGCGTCAGGTACTCAAGAACTACGCGACTACCGGACGCACGGTGGTGGTCTCCTCGCACCTGTTGAGCGAAGTCGAGCAGACGTGCTCGCATGTGGTGGTGATGCACCACGGCACCCTCATCGCGCAGGGCACGGTCGCCGAACTGCTCGCCGGGCGCACCGGTGTCCGCCTGGAGGACGTGTTCATGGAGATCGTGGGCGAAGGCCACGAGGTGGTGACGTCATGAGTGCGCCCGCCCTGGAGTACTCGAGGCACGACACCTTGGGCATCCGCGTCGAGTTGATCCGTCAGGTCAAACGGAGGCGCACACTCGTTGCCTTCCTACTCGTGGTCGCCCTTCCCCTCATCGTCGTGGCGGCCGTGAAGTTCGGACCTTCGTCCGATGGCGGTAGCGGCAACCAAGGTGGCGGTGGGTTCGGCGACGGCGACTTCGATCTCGTCGGACTGGCAACGAGCGGTGCATGGAACTTCGCGCTCACCATGCTGCTGTTCTCCTCAGGATTCCTGCTCATCATCATCGCCGCCATGTTCATGGGCGACACCGTTGCAAGCGAAGCGAACTGGTCGACGCTGCGCTACCTACTCGTCGCCCCGGTGCCTCGGCGCCGACTGCTGCGAACCAAAGCCATCGTCGGCCTGGTCCTGACCGCGGTCGTATTGCTCACCCTCGTGCTGGCATCGTGGGCGATCGGAGCGGTCGCCTTCGGGACCGGCCCCTTGGCGAGCCCCTTCGGTGGCGCGCTCACCTCGGCTGAGTCCTTGCAGCGCCTATCGATTGTCACCACCTACATAGCCATCACCTTGCTGTTCCCCGCCGGCTTCGCCTTCCTGATGAGCGTTCTGACCGACGTTCCGCTCGGGGCCGTTGGCACCGCAGTGATCGTGGTCATCGTGCTGAACATCCTGGACGCCATCGACGCCCTCGGAGACCTGCGTCGGCTCCTTCCCACGGACTACGGCGCCGCCTGGGTCGACGCGTTGAACCCGGTGATCGTGTGGGATGAGATGGCTATCGGTGCCGCATACAACATCATCGCCTTCACGCTACTCATGGCCATCGCCGTCATTCGATTCGACCGTAAGGACATCACGTCCTGATGTAGGGACCGATTGAGCCCATTACTAGCCGCTACTGTTCCAGCATGGACGAACGCGGTCGCCTACGCTTCTCGCTCTTCTTGCAGATTTTCGCGGTGGTCATGTTCACCGGTTCCGGCTTGGTGCGTGCCTTCGCGATCGGCTTCGACACTCTCACTCTCGTCCTTCTTGGAGCCGGGTTACTCGCAGCAGTGATCGCCGCATTCACCTTCATCACACTACGTGGTGCATGATCATTGAATTAATGGAGAAGGGGTTCGAGTGAGATTGCAGCGCGTAGTTGGCGCCCTAGTCGCCGCAGGCCTAGTTGCAACTGTGACGCTCGGATCCGGGGCGGCGAGCGCGGAGCAAACGCCGGGCTCGTCCGGAACTGACTCGCATCTCGTGCAGGTTGGGACCTACGGTTACCTCACCCAACCGGACTTCACCGGAATCATGTCGATCGAGGACGTCGTCCGTGGGCAGACGATGGGTCTAGGGACTTTCGAGAACCTCGACGGTGAACTGATCATGCTCGGCGGCGTGGTCTACCAGGTGCGTCCCGACGGCACCCCGCGCGTTGCCGACCTCTCGACTCGCACACCCTTCCTGCAAGCGATCCGCTTCCGAC
>CAYPSE010000066.1:0-1717 GCA_964413305.1 uncultured Rubrivirga sp.
TTCACGTCGGCCCCTGCTACTGCTGCCGGACGTAATGGCCGGATCGACCACCGGATTTCTCGAGCAGGACCACGTAGTCGATCATCGCCGATCGATCAACGCCCTTGACCATGTCGATCATCGCTAGTGCGCCGACGCTCGCGCCCGTCAGTGCCTCCATCTCCACGCCGGTGCGATCGGCGGTGCGCACGGTCACGGTGATGCGCACACCGCCGTCCTCCACCGCGAGATCGACATCCACTCCGTGCACCGCGATCGGGTGACACAGGGGAATGAGGTCGGGCGTGCGCTTGGTTCCGGCGATCGCGGCAATGCGTGCCACCGCGAGTGCGTCGCCCTTCGGAACCCCAGCCCCGCGAAGAAGTTCGATCACCTGAGCGCTCGTCTTCACGAAGGCTGCTGCAGTGGCGCGTCGATCCGTGACGTCCTTTTCCGCGACATCCACCATTCGAGCGTCGCCTGATTCATCGAGGTGCGTGAAATCGCTCATCGGATGTCTCCTCGTAGATCGATCACGTCCACCGTGTCGCCGGCATTCACCTGGGCGACCCCCTCAGGGATCACGATGAGGCAATCGGACTGCGCCAGGCCGCCGATCACGTGAGATCCCTGCCCGCCACCCACGGGTTCGACTCTTCCATCGGAAAGGAAGCGACCGCGCGCGAACTGGCGCTTGTTCTGTGGTGAGTCCAGTGCCTTGCTGATCTGGGCCCCGATACGAGGGCGATCGGCGCCCGATAGACCACGGAGTTTGTTGATGACCGGACGAACGAAGTTCTGGAAGGAGATGAACGAACTAACCGGATTGCCCGGGAGAGTGATGACCGGAATGCGCTCACCCTCGGACTCACCCACGAATCCGTGCCCTTGCGGCATGCCGGGGTGCATCGCAACCTTGGTGAAACTCACAGTACCCATCTCGGTGAAGACTTCCTTGACGGTGTCGTACGCCCCCATACTCACTCCCCCGCTGGTGAGAATGAGATCAGCGCGATGAATTTGATCGCTGATCGCATTGGCGAACGCTTCGGCATCGTCCACGACCGGAGGCACGCGATAGGCCTGCGCTCCAGCTTCATTTGCGGCGGCGACGAGCAGGAAACTGTTGGAGTCGCTGATCATCCCCTTGGTGAGCGGCGTTCCCGGCTCCACGAGCTCGCTCCCGGTGGACAGCACCGCCACGCGTGGGCGGGGATGAACCATGAGTTGGCCTTTTCCCACCGCAGCGATCACAGCCAGATGCCGGGCCGAAAGCAACGTGCCGGCCTTGACGACGGTGTCGCCGACGATCACGTCTTCGCCTGCTCGCCGGATGTACGCACCCGCATCCACTGATCCACGGATGAGGACGGTTTCAGTCCCTGCGTCGGTCAGTTCGACGGGCACGATGCATTCGGTTCCACTGGGTATAGGAGCGCCCGTCATGATCCTTACCGCATTGCCTGACGTGACCGGGATGTCCGCGCGTAGCCCCGCTGGAACGTCGTCGACTACGGTCAACGTGACCGGTGACTCCTCGGTGGCGCCCGCTATGTCCGACACCAGAACCGCATAGCCGTCCATGGAGGAGTTGTCGAAGGACGGCAGCGGCCACGGAGCCACCACATCCTCGGCGAGTACGCATCCATGACTGTCGGCCAGCGGCAATGCGATCGGAGCCAACGGCTCGACTCCAGCGAGGATGCCCTCGCGATAGTCATCGACGGGAACCAGCACT
>CAYPSE010000066.1:1817-8493 GCA_964413305.1 uncultured Rubrivirga sp.
AGGCGAGCGCGAGCCGTAGTCGAGCGATCCACCCGATCACCTGCCGCCGAGATGGCAGCCATGACGTCGCTTAGCGCCCGAAGACTGTGGCCGGACAGGAACGTGTCGACGTACGGCAGCGCTGCTGCCATGCCGCCCGTGAGCGGTTCGAAGGACTCAGCCGCTTTGCGCGGGTTCACCCAGATGACGTGATGCGCCAACCGCGAAAGCCGCTCCATCGCCTCCGCGAGATGCTCCGGTCGATCGCTTTCCCACCCATCGCTCACGATCACCAGCACCGCACCGCGAGCCATGCCGCGTCGGCCGAACTCGTCGATGAAGGTTCTGATCGCATGGCCGATACGGGTACCACCGGACCAATCGTTGGCCGCCTCGGCCGCCTTCCGGTACGCGATCTCGGTATCGGAGGTGGACAGTTGCCGAGTGAGCCGCGTCAGGTGGGTTGCGAAGACGAATGCTTCCGCCTTGATTGCCTGAACGGCACCGCGCATCAGATGCAGATATATGCGTGCATATGGCTCCATCGACCCGGAGACGTCCGCGATCAAGACGATGCGGCGCGGTTTGGCAGTGCGCTTGCGATACATCAAGCGCACCGGGTCACCGGCCGTTCGATGTGATCGACGCAGAGTGCCTCTAATGTCGATGTCACCCGCCGAACGATGCCGTCGGGTTCGCCTCCCGCGTCGCAGTGGGGGCACGAACGGCAATTGCTCCACCAGGCGCTGGATCAGTGCAAGTTCGTCTTCGGTGAGGGTCGAGAACTCTCGATCGTTGAGTCGCTCCTGAGCGCTCACGGCTGCGAGAGCACTCGCTTCGTCGGTGTCGGCGTCCGGATCAGCCGCTCCGGGGGTAGCACTCGTCCCCCGCTGCCCCGCCTGACCGTCTCCACCGTGCTCATGTGCCGACGGCACCCGATCCCCGGATGGCGTCGTGGCCGGCGGTCCATGGCGGGGACTCTCACCCCGTAGATCCGCGATGTCCACGAGTCCACGAAACACCTGCTGGAAGACGCGGTCGTAGATCTCGTGCTGGTCGCGCGCGGTGGTGAGCGTGACCCGACCCAGCCAGTACAACCCTCCTAGGTCCTTCGGTTCGGCCACGACCACCGCGGAGGCGAATCGCGCACTGCGTTCGGGAGTCACGGGTAAGCCGGCTTCGTGCAGCTTCTCTCCGAAGGCAGTGCAGATCGCCGCCAGATCGGGGCGCTCAGCCACTGGCAACCCAAGCCAGCCCTTCGGCGCGCGCGAGGTCCTGATCCTCTCGATACTTCAGCACCGAACTCAATGTTCGTTCCACGCCTACTTCGTCGAGCCGGGTCAAGCCGAGCAGAGCCGCTGCATGCACCCAGTCGATGGCTTCGGCGATTCCGGGGGCCTTCTGCACATCGAGGCTTCGGATCCGTTGGACAGCGCCTGCCACATCCTCGGCCAGTTGTGCGGAGGCCTGTGGAACGCGGGCTCGCACGATCGCCGTTGCATGTTCCAGATCCGGGTACTCGATCCAGTGATAGAGGCAGCGGCGTTTGAGTGCATCGTGCAGATCGCGGGTGCGATTGGAGGTCAGGATCACGATCGGTGGTCGCTTGGCTGTAATCGTCCCCAGTTCGGGCACGGTCACCGTTGACTCGGCGAGCATCTCGAACAAGAATGCCTCGAACTCCTCATCGGCGCGATCCACTTCATCGATCAAGAGCACTGCAGGGTTCGGACCGTCGTGTTCGATCGCCTGTAGCAAAGGACGCTCGATCAAATAGTCGCGTTCGAAAAGCGACGCCTCGTCGAGGGACTTTCCTTGAGCCTCCGCCATGCGGATGCCGAGCAACTGACGCGGATAGTTCCACTCGTACAGCGCCTCCGACGCATCGATACCCTCGAAGCACTGCAAGCGAATGAGTGGCGTATCCAGCATCTCGGCAAGGGACTTGGCGGCTTGTGTCTTGCCGACCCCGGCTTCGCCTTCGAGCAAAAGCGGCTGCGGGAGACGCACCGCGCAGAAGAGTGCTGTTGCCAAGCCCTCGTCGGCAAGGTATCCGTGCTCTCCCAACTGCTCTTGTAGAGCATCAGGTGTGGGAATCGACTCCTCGACGGACACCTCGCGCGTCACCGACTTGCGACGATCCAGATGATCGCAACCACCGCAACCACCACCAAGACTGCGGGGATCGCACGCTTGAGCACCGGACCCATCGCAACGCTTCCGAGGTCCAATGCTTCGGCCTGCTGCGGCGGTGCCGCGACCACGCGGGGCTCTGCAGGGGCAGGCCCGGCCTCGGACCCTGCCTCCGGCTTCACCTCTTCGTGCGCGCCACCGGTACGCGATGCGATAACGCCCTCGAGGTTCGTCGCGAACTGACCCACCAGTCGACCGGCGACGTCCTGCATCACCCCACGACCGAATTGCGCCGCCTTGCCAGTGATCGTCAGATCCGTAGTCACATCGACTCGTGTCACGCCTGGCCCCTCGGCAACCATGGCAGTCGTCACGTTCGCCCGCGCGGTTCCCGAGCCTCGAGTTTCCTTACCGGTTCCCTCGATCACCGCGGTATGCGTGGACTCATCCTTGGACAGGAACTTCGCCTGGCCGCCGTAGGTCATGGACACCGGACCCAACTTGACCTTCACATTGCCGCTGAACTCATCACCATCGACCGACTCCAAAGTGGCGCCAGGCATGCACGGCGCGATCGCCTCGACATCCAAGAGGGTCTTCCACGCCGTCTCAATATCCGCTGGAACGGTGAAAGAGTTCTTGAGTTCCATCGTCGCTCCTTATCAAGCCGAGATCGCGACCATACAAGGCGAATGTCCCTTTCGTCCTTGGAATGTGCCCCCTGTACCCGGTGGCTAGCGGGGGCTAGCCTGCCGGCATGCCGATTACCGTCCGCCTCTTCGCCGCCGCGCGATCTGCTGCGGGCACGGACGAGCTTCAACTGGAACCGGGAACCCTCGAGGGGATTGCCACCGAAATGATCCGCCGGCACCCGGACCTGAGGTCGGTACTTCCCCGCTGTTCGTTTCTCGTGAACGGCACGGCCGTTCATGGAGACATGGCCTCGATCGACATCGCCGACGAAGACGAACTGGACGTGCTTCCACCCTTTGCGGGCGGCTAGCCCCCGATAGCTGACATCGGTCGCGACGGCTGGATGAACGACGGATCGTTGATCCCATGTCCAGGCAACTTGGCGTGAGTCACTTTGCGCAGGGTGTCGGCGATCCCCACCCGGATCTCGTCTTCCGCCAAAGACGAATCCCTCAACAGCGCACGAACGTCGGTCTCCTCTTGGGAGAACAAGCAGTTGCGGAACTGGCCGTCAGCGGTGAGTCGAAGCCGGTCGCATGCAGCACAGAACGGTCGCGACACGCTCGCGATGATGCCCACCGTTGCTGGACCTCCATCGACGTAGAACTCCTCGGCCGGTGCCGAACCGCGAGCAGGCACGGGAGTGAGTTCGAACTCCTGCGACAGCATTTCCATGATCTCGTCGGCCGTGACCATCTTCGGTCGCGCCCACAGTCCACCAGCATCGAGAGGCATCTGCTCGATAAAGCGCAACTTCCAGTCGTGAGAGAGGGCGTGTCGCAGTAGCGGCACGGCTTCGTCGTCGTTCACTCCACGCATCAATACGGCATTGACCTTGACTGGTAGCAATCCAGCTTCCTTCGACGCCTCGATGCCAGCGATCACATCGTGAAAACGATCGCGGTGCGTCATCTGCTTGAAGCGATCGGGGTCGAGAGTGTCCAAACTGATGTTCACGCGCTCGAGGCCAGCGTCGGCCAACTGCTGCGCCAATTGGGGTAGGCGTAGCCCATTCGATGTGAGGGAGATCTTGGGGGCATGGGGTAGGGCGTAGATGCGTCGCACCACATCCACCACATCGGGGCGCAAGAGCGGCTCACCGCCAGTCAATCGCACCTGCTCGATCCCCATTTCAGTCGCGACGTCGAGGACGAGCATCAATTCGTCCGTGGTGAGCAGGTGGTCTCCGGGGATCCAATCGGCGAAATCGGCCGGCATGCAGTAATTGCAGCGAAGCGAGCAGCGATCGGTCAGGGATACACGCATGTCGCGGTGAGCACGACCGTAGGTGTCGACGAGGTTGTTGCCCTGCTCGCTCATGCGCAGTTCACCCACTCCTCGGTTCCGTCGTCGAACCGCTGATGTTTCCAGATGGGAATACGTGCCTTCACCATTTCCACAAGGTCCACACATGCTTCGAAGGCCTGTTGCCGGTGGCGGGCACTTGCTACGGCCACGAGGGCGGACTCGCCGATCGGGATTGGGCCATGCCGGTGGGCTACCGCAACCGCGATGACGTCATGGCGGCTCGCGACCTCGGCAGCTACTTCCTTGAGCACTTCCTCGGCCCTGGGGTGCGCCTCGTAGGTCAATTCGACGACGGAGCGACCATGATCGTTGTCGCGAACGTCTCCGGTGAACAACACGCACGCGCCGGCGGATGAATCCGCCACCGATCTACGCAGATCGTCGGGATCGATGGGATCCAAGCCGACCCACGCACGGCGGACGATCGGCAACACCTGCGCATGCGACACCGCACCATTATTGGCCTACCCTGCGGATCATGCGCGAGGTGCTCGAAGATCTGCTGGTGGCCTACCGTGCCGGAGAGCCGGTGGCGATGGCCACCGTTGTGCGAACCTGGAAGTCAGCACCCCGACCCGCGGGGGCAGCCATGCTCGTCACGAGCGGTCACGAGGCTGTGGGTTCGGTCAGCGGTGGATGCGTCGAGGGCGCACTTTTCGACGTGGGACTCGAAATCCTGGCCGACGGTCGATCGCGCTACGAGAAGTACGGGATCAGCGACGACGAGGCCTTCGGAGTCGGACTCACGTGCGGCGGCATCATCGAAGTATTCGCCGAGCGTGTCGACCCGCAGTCGTGGCCGGAACTCGAAGGCATCGCGGACAGCATCCGCGCCGAGGAACCCGTTGCAATCGCGACCATCGTGCGGGCACCCGAGGAAGCGTCCGAGCGCGTCGGACGGCACCTGGTGGTGAGACCGGATCGCACCGAAGGCACCTTGGGGACGAGCAGACTCGACGACACAGTCCGCGAAGACACCCTCGGTCTCCTCGCCGCCGGCACTACCGGGTTCCTGCATTACGGCGCAGAAGGTGAGCGGCTCGGCGAGGGTCTGGATGTGTTCGTCGCGAGCTATGCGCCCCCCGCTCAGATGTACGTGTTCGGGGCGATCGACTTCTCCGCCGCACTCGTTCGGGTCGGCAAGGTCCTGGGCTACCGAGTGACCGTTTGTGATGCCCGGCCGATCTTCGCCACGACGAAGCGATTCCCGGAGGCCGACGAAGTGGTTGTGGACTGGCCACACCGGTGGCTTGAAAAGCAAGATGTCGACCAGCGCACCGTTATCGCCGTCCTGACCCACGATCCGAAATTCGACGTGCCCGCGCTGAAGGTCGCCCTCGCGAGCAAGGCCGGGTACGTCGGCGCCATGGGTTCGCGTCGCACGCACGAAAACCGACTCGAGCGTCTGCGAGAAGCCGGGGTCAGTGAGGAGGAGTTGAAGCGCCTGCACTCGCCGATCGGCCTTGACCTCGGTGCGCGCACCCCCGAGGAGACGGCGATATCCATCGCTGCCGAGATTGTCCAAGCGCGATGGGGAGGCACCGGACGACATCTGACCGATACCGACGGACCCATTCATCCAGGCGCCCCTCGATGACCCCAGCCCGGCCCGCCGCCGGAGTTGTTCTCGCGGCCGGCGAGGGCAAGCGTTTTGGCGGACCGAAGGCGCCATTCGAATTCGAAGGGGAGCGCTTGGTCGACCGCGCAGTTCGTGTCTTGCGGGAAGCCGGATGCGATCCAGTGTTCGTGATTTTGGGGGCGTGGGAAGGCTCGGTCGATGATGCAACGGTGATCATCAACCACGATTGGCGGACGGGCATGGGATCGTCGTTGCGCATCGCGCTTGAGTCGGTCGATACGACAACCGAGGCCGAATCCGTGGTCATCACTCTGGTCGATCTCCCGGGCCTGACCGGCGAAGCGGTCAGACGGGTCATAGAAGCACCGAACGGGATCGCCGTCGCGACATTCCGTGGTGAACGCGGTCATCCGGTCCGGATTCCACGAGAGCATTTTCAGGAGTTGATCGACACTGCGGCCGGCGATCAGGGGGCACGGGCCTTCCTGGCCGAACGCGACGACATCAACTTCATCGAGGTAGCGGATGTGGCAGACGGAAACGATCTCGATATCGCACCGCGATTGTGACGCAACACTCGCGCCACGCTGTACCGTGCCTGCTCTATGCCGAAGAGTCACCTGTGAGCCCCTCGATCGGTAGTCGCCTACGGCTACCCGGTGCCCTGCGTCCTTCACGTTCCATCCCGATAACCCCGTGGCGCTCCGAATCGCGCTGGCGCGCCCGCCCGTCCACATTCGCGATTCTGATCATTGGATTGTGGCTCTTCGGAACCGGCGAGGCGCTCCTCGTGGTTGCCGAACTCGGCAACGGTCCGTGGACTGTGCTTGCTCAAGGCATCACCACTCGTACTCCGCTTTCGATAGGGGCAGCAACTTTCGTCCTCAGTGCGATCGTTCTCGCCTTGTGGCTACCCCTCAAGGAGAAGCCGGGGTTGGGGACGATCGCGAATGCCGTGGTCATCGCCGCCGCTTTGCAGGTGGG
>CAYPSE010000067.1:0-8431 GCA_964413305.1 uncultured Rubrivirga sp.
TGGTGGTCGCCCGACCCCCGAGGGATCCTCGAACTCAGCCACCTTCGGGTGTCGCGATCGCTCGCCAAGTCGCGACGACGCTTCACGGTCTCCGTCGATACTGAATTCGAAGCGGTCATGCGAGCATGCGCCGACCCGGCGAGACCGCAAGGGTGGATAACCGAGGAGTTCGTCGAGGCGTACACCCATCTCCACTCGATGGGTTACGCGCATTCGATCGAAGTGTGGTCGGGAGGAGAACTCGTCGGTGGTCTGTACGGAGTCGAGGTCGGTGGCTTGTTCGCGGGTGAGTCGATGTTCCATCGCGTTCGCGACGCATCCAAGGTTGCACTCGTGTCACTCGTCGAGCGCTTGACGGCCTGTGCGGGGGAGCGGCTGATCGATGTGCAGTGGTCCACGCCGCACCTGCGGAGCTTGGGAGTGAGCGAGATTGCAAGGAGCGACTACCTGGGACGGCTGCCGGTTCTTGTCGCCCAGTCCCCGTGTTTGGGTGAGTGAGCGGTCAAGCGCGGGCACGGGCGAGTGCGAGCGGCAATTGTTCGATCAGCGCGTCGATGCTTGCGGGCGAGCAGCCGTAGGGAAGCGAGATGCGCAAACTCGCCGGGGTCGCGATGGCCATGGCGTCCAGGACGTGACTGGCCATCTTGGTATCGGCGGTGCAGGCGGAGCCGCTGGCGATCGCCAAGCCTCGTGAATCCAAATCGGTGACGACGATTTCCCCCACCACACCGTCGACCACGACGGTGAGGATGTGCGGGAGGCGATCCACGGGGTCTCCCACCGCGCGAACCCCGGGCAACTGCTCCACCTCGGCACGGATGCGATCGATCATTGCCCGATGCTGCTCGGCCTGATTGCGCCAGTGGACTCCCACGTACTCGGCTGCGGCACCAGCCGCCGCCGCGGCCGCCACGTCGGGGAAACCGCCTACCCAACCGCGATCCGGGGCCTCGGGTGGTTGCCAGCGGATCTCCGGCTGGACCACGAGGACCGCGCAACCCGACGGCGCACCCCAATCACGCGGTGATGCCACCAGCGCGTCCCAGTGATCGCCGATCTCGTCGTGGCCTGCCACCTGGGTTGCCTCACTCACCAGCGGCACGCCGCCTTCACGACACATGCGGTGGACCTCGGCGAGGGGTTGGCGGGTGCCCACCTCGGCGTTCGCGACCTGGACGCACGCCACGGCGGCACCCCCGACAAGGGCATCGTGGAAACTCTCCAGGTCCACGGCACCGGTGACGGTCACCGGCACGGTCACCACCTCGGCTCCCGGGCAGGCGCGCGCTGCGGACCACACGGCAAGCGACTCGGTGGCTCCCACCAGGATGCGCGGGCGCGCCCCGCTCGCTACCCGCGATGTGAGCAATCCGCTGATGCAGACGCGCAGAAGGTCCGACACCGAGGGTCCCAGGAAGGTGTCGGCCGGGCGCACGCCCAGGAAGGTCGCGATCGCCGCTCGGGAGGTGTCGAGCAGCAAGCCGGTCCGGCGTCCGCTGTGGTGCAGGCGGGCCGGGTCCGCCCACGACTGCTCCAGGGCCGCAGCGAGGGCCTGCCGTGCGATCGGCAGAACGGGCTGGCCCCCCACGGCATCGAGGTAGCCCGGCGGTGGGGTCGGGGCCGGATCGGGCCACGAGTGAGCACCCGACAAGCCCGCGAATTCCCGCTGCGAGCCCGTGCCTTCCATGCCACAACGCTAGCGGCCGAAAGCGTGGGGGAGGTCACGTGGATTTGACCGGCGACCACGGGGTAACTTGGGGCAAAAGGTGCGCTAGTCTCGCCAGGAATACCTGACAGGCGCGCACTTCGGTGCAGGCGAGAAAGGCGTGAAGTGGCGATCACCGATCGGTCCTGGCGTGGGACTCGCAGATCGCGCACGAGCGCCGGTGTCCTGGCCCTCGCCGCCGCAGGTGTCCTGTTGTCAGGGTGCACCGCCAACGAAGCGTTCTTCTTCGACCTTCCCGAACCGGCCACGGCCGAAGCCCCGATCATCCAGAACCTGTGGAACGGGTCCTGGATAGCCGCATGGGCCGTGGGCATCGTCACCTGGGGATTGATGATCTGGGCCGCGATCGCCTATCGGCGTCGCCACGCGAACGAAGTCCCGGTGCAGACCAAGTACAACCTCCCGATCGAGGCCCTGTACACAGTGGTGCCGCTGATCATGATCCTCGGGCTGTTCTGGTTCACCGCCCGGGATCAAACGGAGATCCTCACGGTCGACAACGATCAGCAGCAGACCGTCGAGGTTGTGGGTTTTCGCTGGTCGTGGGCCTTCAATTACCTCGATCAGGACGCTTTCGACGTAGGTGTGCCGTACGGCGAAGGTTCACCCGGTGAGCCACCCACGCTGTACCTGCCCGTCGACGAGAAAATCCGCTTCGAGTTGAACTCGCCCGACGTGATCCACTCCTTCTGGGTCCCGTCGTTCCTGTTCAAGATGGACGTCATCCCCGGAAAGACGAACGTCTTCGAGCTCACCCCGGACAAACTTGGTACCTACGCAGGCAAGTGCGCCGAACTGTGTGGAGTAGATCACGCTCGGATGCTCTTCCAGGTGAAGGTCGTCGAGCGCGACGAGTTCGACGCCAAGATGTCCGAGTTGCGCGCCAAGGGGCAGACCGGAGTATTGGACTCAGACCGCATCACCGATCAAGGACAGCGTCCTGGAGAGCGCACGCTATGACGATCCTGAACGAACCGCCCGTAGCAAGCACCGCGTACGAGGCTCCGGTTTACACCCCGCGCAAGCCGAACCTGGGCAAGTCCATCGTGAACTGGGTGACGTCCACCGACCACAAGATCATCGGATACATGTATTTGGTCACCTCGATGGTGTGGTTCTTCATCGCGGGCGCGATGGCCCTGGCCATCCGAGCCGAGCTTGCCGTCCCGGGACTACAGATCATCTCCCTGGAGCAGTACAACCAACTGTTCACGATGCACGGCACGATCATGCTGTTCTTGTTCGCAACGCCGCTCTTCGTCGGGTTCGGGAACGTGATCATGCCGCTGCAGATCGGCGCCCCCGACGTCGCTTTCCCGCGCTTGAACATGCTCGGCTACTGGTTCTTCCTGTTCGGCGGCCTCATCGTGGCTGCCGGCTTCCTCACGCCGGGTGGTGCGGCGTCCTTCGGCTGGTTCGCCTACGCCCCCTTGAGCAGCGCGGTGTTCTCACCGACTCCGGGTGCCGACCTGTGGTTCCTCGGCCTCGCCCTGGGTGGTCTCGGCACCATCTTGGGTGCGGTCAACTTCATCACCACGATCTTCACCATGCGGGCACCGGGCATGACCATGTTCCGGATGCCGATCTTCACCTGGACGGTGTTCATCACCTCGGTGTTGGTGCTCATTGCCTTCCCGGTCCTCGCAGCTGCCTTGATCGTGATGTTCGTCGATCGGCAGTTTGGAACGGTGGTGTTCGCACCCGAGAACGGTGGTGCGATCTTGTGGCAGCACCTTTTCTGGTTCTTCGGACACCCTGAGGTCTACATCCTGGCCCTTCCGTTCTTCGGTATCGCGAGCGAGATCATCCCCGTGTTCTCCCGGAAACCGATCTTCGGCTACAAGGGTCTGGTGTTCGCAACTATGGCCATCGGTGCGCTCTCCGTGGCCGTCTGGGCGCACCACATGTACGTGACCGGTTCGGTGTACCTGCCATTCTTCGCGCTGATGACCATGCTCATCGCCGTTCCCACCGGCGTGAAGTTCTTCAATTGGATCGGCACCATGTGGAAGGGCTCTGTGTCCATGGACACGCCCATGCTGTGGACCATGGGCTTCTTGATCACCTTCCTGTTCGGCGGACTGACCGGCATCATCTTGTCCGCACCACCGCTGGACTTCCACGTCTCCGACAGTTACTTCGTGGTGGCGCACTTCCACTACACCGTCTTCGGCACCGTCGTGTTCTTGATGTTCGCCGGCTTCTACTTCTGGTGGCCGAAGATGACCGGGAAGATGCTCGACGAGCGACTGGGCAAGATCCACTTCTGGCTACTTTTCATCGGCTTCCAGGTCACGTTCTTGGTCCAGCATTGGCTCGGTGTGCAAGGCATGCCGCGCCGTTACGGCGACTACCTTCCGGTCGACGACTTCACCACCTTGAACATCGTCTCGACCGTCGGTGCTGCCATCTTGGGTATCTCGTCACTGTTCTTCATTTGGAATGTATTGACCACCTGGAAGAACGCACCCCACGTGAACGTGGACGATCCGTGGGGCTGGGGCGGATCGCTGGAGTGGGCCACCAGTTGCCCGCCCCCGCGGCACAACTTCACGTCCCTTCCACGCATCCGCTCCGAGCGACCCGCCTTCGATCTGCACCACCCGGAGTTGGCGCCCCCGAGTGCCCGCTCGCAACCGCAGATCAGCAGCAGTGCAAGTCGCACCCCGGCGGGGGGCGGTCACTGATGAAGATCGAAGGCTGGACTTTCGTCCTCGGATTCGTGTTCTACCTCCTCGTCGGAGGGATCTATTGGTACTTCAGCCGCGATGAGATCGGCACCACGCTGCTGGTGCTCACCGGCGCGCTCGCCTTCCTGGTGGCGTTCTACACCCTGTACACCGCCAAGCGGGTCTACCCGCGCCCGGAGGACCGCGCCAACGCCGAGATCGACGAGGCCGACCCCGAGTACGGCTTCTTCAGCCCGAACTCATGGTGGCCGCTGGTCATCGGAATCGGTGCTGCTGGGATCGCCCTGGGGCTGGTCTTCGCGGTGTGGTTCGTGGTCTTGAGCGTGGCCATCTTGATGCTCGGGGTGGTCGGACTGGTCTTCGAGTACTACCGCGGCGAATTCGCCCGCTAACCCCCCCCGTTTCCCCCGGAATCCGGGGGATTCGCTTCGCTTCCCCCGGATTCATCCGATCTCTGAACGTTTCCCCCAGCGCGTGCGATTGCACGAACCCGACTCCCGCGACGTACGCTAGATGGGTTATGCACACCGTGGGGGCAAGGTCGCGAGCGCGATCTGTGCCGGCAATGACGCGACCGTGGAGATTCGCCGCGCTGGCGGTGGCTGTATTGGGCGTCACCGCGTGTCAGCCGTACCTGACCGTATCGACGGTCCCGATGCCTGATGAGCCGGCCGTTCAGATCACGGCCACCCCGGCCGCCAAGGACGTCCAGCCGCGGACCCCGATCGTGGTCGAGGCGGAAGGCGGTCTGCTCCAGGAAGTGGCCGTGATCGGACCTACGGGGCCGATCCCCGGTGAATTCGATGAGACCGGTACCCGGTGGACGTCGACGTACGAGAGCTTGGACTACGGAGCGTCGTACACCATCGAGGCGCGAGCGTTCGACGCTCGAGGTCAGGTCGCCACCGACGTCACCAGTTTCAGCACCATCGAACCGGAGAAGTTCTTCCGCGCCTACGCCGAGCCTGCCGATGGGGAGGTGGTGGGAGTGGGTATCCCCATCACCGTCAATTTCAACAAGAAGGTCGAGAACAAGGCCGAGATCGAACAGGCGATGGTTATCCGAACTCCCGAACCGCTGATGGGTGCATGGGCGTGGAAGGACGACAAGACGGTCGAGTTCCGGCCGAAGGACCTGTGGCCCGGCGACATGGATGTCACGGTGGAGTTGAACTTCGAGGGAGTTCAGGCGAAGGAAGGGGTGTTCGGCCGCGAGGATTCATCGCAGACCTTCCGATTCCGGCCTTCCATGGTCAGCATCGTTGATGCCTCCACCTACACGATGGACGTATTCAAGGCCGGTGAGCTCATCCGCACGGTGCCGATCACCACGGGCAAGGAAGGGTGGGAGACCCGCACCGGAACCAAGGTGATCTTGACCAAGGAACGCTCACGCGTCATGGATGCGGCAAGCGGTGGGATCAGTCCGGACAGCCCGAACTACTACCGCGTGACCGCGCCCTACGCCATGCGCCTGACCTACTCCGGTGAGTTCATCCACGCCGCGCCCTGGAGTGTGGCTTCCCACGGCAGCGCGAACGTCAGCCATGGCTGCGTTGGCCTGAGTGAAGAAAACGCCGCTTGGTGGTGGAACGAGAACGAAATCGGGGATGTAGTGATCGTCAAGAACACTGGACGCCCGCACGGCAACGACGGCAACGGTTTGACCATCTGGAACGACACCTGGTCCCAGTGGCTCGAGCGATCGGCAATGGGAGCGACCTTCACGCAGCCCCTCATGTCAGCCGCTGTCGACGCTACGGACACCGCCTAGCTCCCGACTGCGCACGGTCTAGGCCCGCACCACATCCACGCCGATACCGCTGAGCACAGACGTGCCAGCGAGGCGATCGAGAGCCTCGACATCCACCAGGGCGTTCACGTTCGCCTGTGCCCATCCGTGCGGAATGCACACACAGCCCGGCGAGACGTCGTCGCGAACGGCAACGGGAAGCGTGATCGAGCCCACCGGAGTTGAAACGCGAACATCCATCCCGTCCTCGACGCCCAGATCACGGGCATCTTTCGAGTGGATCATCGCCGTGGCCGTGTTCGAGCCACCCGTCAATGTCGGTAGGCCCTTCATCCAGGAGTTGTTACTCCTCAGTTGGCGTCGTCCCACCAAGGTGAACCGGGGCCAGGCATCGGGTCGATCGAGCAGCTGCGCCGCATGAGTCAGTTCCTCGATGAGAACCGGGGGAGCGAGGTCGATGCGACCGCTGGGAGTGCGCAAGACCTCGGGCAGACGTGGCTGGAGGGGTCCGAGGTCGATCCCATGCGGCGCATCCTGCAGGTGCTGCAAGGTCAGACCGTCGGAATACGTACCGAAACCATCGCCGTAGGGGCCGGAGCGGATCCGCAGGTCCAAGATCCGGTCCACTCCCGAGCGATCCGCTACCGCCTCCATCAACTCTGTGGGGGATCGACCATGAGCACGCGATGCCTCGTCTTCGCAGGCGCTGGTGGCGATCGTGTACGCGATGAGGTCGTCGATTGCCGACGCCGCGGGTTCGGTGCCGGTGGTGATCCCGGCCGCGATGGCCGCCAACTGGGCAAGGACCTCGGACTCGTCCTTCTCCCCTGGCGGTACGTCGAACACGGCGGGGGAGTACCGGGCCTGATTGCGCACGGCGAGGTTATTGAAGACGACGTCGTGGTGCGGGCGGGTCAGTGGCGACGCCACGGGCAGCACTACGTCTGCCAGTGAACTCGTTTCCGTCAGGTAAGGATCCACGCTCACCAGAAGATCGAGTTGGCCGAAGGCCCGAGTGAGTCGATCCTGGTTAGGGGTGGACAGCACCGGATTTCCGCCGATGACGAACACCGCCCGGATGCGCTCGCCGGTCTGCGGATCAGGGGTGTCTATCTCCTCGGCCAGGGCCGCGGCCGGGAACTCACCCAGCACGCTGGGGAGTTGCCTGACCCGGGTCCTGCGCCGGCCGGGGATTTGGACGCCGTGACCGGAGCCGGGTGTGCCTTCGGTCGAAGGGCCACCGGCAACCGGCAGGGCGAACATGACGCCACCGGGTCGATCGAGTGCGCCGATGGAGATGTTGATGATGTCCATAAGCCACGAGGCCAGCGTGGCCATCGACGTGATGGATGAATCCGTACTGAGGCCGGAGGTAGTCGTCCCCATCCGCCCGTACACAGCAGCACTGGGCGCGGATCGTAGTTCGTCGGCGATGCGCCGAGTTGTGGCTGGATCGATGCCGGTGAGTTCCGCCGTGACCTCCGGAGTGAAGGGCTTCAACGCCGAAACGAGCGTGTCCCAGTCGCCCCCCTGGATCCACGGGCCCGCATCACCCAAGACAGGCTCGGCACTCAGCAGATGAGCGAGGGAAGCGAGCCACAAAGCATCGGCCCCTGGACGGATCGCGAGGTGTTCGTCTGCCACGGCCGCCGTTCGCGTCCGCATCGGGTCCACTACGACCAAGCGCCCACCGCGCTTGCGTAGACGCCGCAGACGGCCCGGGAAGTCCGCGGCGGTCATCATGGAGCCATTGGAGACGAGCGGGTTGGCCCCGAGCATGAGGAAGTAGTGCGTGCGGTCGATGTCCGGGACCGGAACCGACAGGGCCGTGCCGTACATCAGTGCGCAGGCGACCTGCTTGGGCATCTGATCGACGGTGCTCGCCGAGAATCGCTGGGTTGTCCCCAATGCCTTGATGAAGGCGGGCAGGTAGAAGGCTCCGGAGAGATTGTGGACGTTCGGGTTGCCTAGGAACAGTCCCACCGACTGGGGGCCATTGCTACGGATGATCGACGACAGCCGGTCCCTGATGACTGCAAAAGCCTGATCCCACGTGGCTGGCGTGAGGGAGCCGTCATCGCGGCGGACCATCGGCGTGCGTAGACGCCGTGGATCGGCGTGGAGCTCACCGAGCGCTACGCCCTTGGGGCAGATGTAGCCGCGGCTGAACACATCCTCCGCATCGCCGCGGACCTCGGTGACGACCGCGTCGTCGATGGTGAGCACCAACCCGCAGTTGGCTTCGCATAGTGGGCACACCCG
>CAYPSE010000068.1:0-8230 GCA_964413305.1 uncultured Rubrivirga sp.
GAGCGAGGGAGATTCTCCCTTTGGGACATGGTTCCTCCACGGTTGTCCGGTGGTACGCCGGTCCTCCTCACGAACCGAACGATCGCACTGTTCTGTATCAGATATACGCAGTCAAGCGACTTGCCGGAACTGGGACCGAAGTCGGAAAGTGAATGGATTCACAATCGCTCACCCGCGTAGTCGGAAGCGCTGCAGCTTCCCGGTAGCCGTCTTGGGTAGGGCATCGACGAACTCGAGAATGCGCGGATACTTGTAGGGCGCAATGTTCGCCTTGACGTGATCTTGCAGTTCCCGTCGAAGATCGTCCGACGGAGAAGATGCTGGGGCGAGAACCACGAACGCGGTCACCACCATTCCGCGGTCGTCGTCGGGGGTGCCGACGACTGCTACCTCCTGTACCGCCGAGTGGGATAGCAGCGCATTCTCCACTTCCGGCGCGGCGATGTTGTATCCACTCGAGACGATCATGTCGTCGGCGCGAGCGACGTAGCGGAAATAACCGTCCTCGTCCATGACGTAGATGTCGCCGGTGAGATTCCAGCCATCCCGGACGTAACTGAGTTGGCGCTCGTCGTCGAGGTAGCGGCATCCGGTCGGCCCTTGGACCGCAAGGCGCCCGGGTGATCCGGGCGGCAGGACCTGCATGTCGTCGTCGACGATCTGCGCGCGATACCCGGGCACCGCGCGCCCCGTGTACCCCGGGCGGATGTCGCCATCGCTCGCCGAAATGAATATGTGCAGCATCTCCGTCGCCCCGATGCCGTCGATGAGGTCGATGCCGGTTGCGTCCTTCCACGCTCGCCACGTCGCCTCCGGCAGCGTCTCACCGGCCGAGATGCACCGGCGCAGCGACCGCACATCGGCTTCCGGCAGGCTGGGGAGCATGGCTCGGTAGGCCGTGGGTGCGGTGAACAGGCAGGTGATGCCGTGGGTGCCGATCGCATCCACGAGCTTCGGCGGGGCACCCACTTCCAGCAGGACCGAGGACGCACCGACTCGCATCGGGAACACCACGAGTCCACCGAGGCCGAAGGTGAAGGCCAGCGGTGGACTGCCGCTGAAAACGTCCGAGGACAACGGCTTGACGACGTGTGCGCTGAAGGTGTCGGCGATCGCGAGGATGTCGCGGTGCGCGTGCATGGTGGCCTTCGGTCGTCCCGTGGTTCCGGAGGTGAATGCCAACAAGGCGATGTCCGTCGCCAACGTGTTCACCGGATCACCGGCCTCGGCGGCCGTCCGGGCACGCACCTCCATCGAATCGGCCGAACCATCGCCGTACTGGATCGTGATGCCGTCGAATCGACAACCACTCCAGTCCTCGAGGAAGCGATGATCGACGATAGCCACGCTCGGTTGGGCAATATCGATGATGGCGTCGAGCTCCGTGGAGCGAAGCAGGGGAATCGTGGTCACGACTACCGCACCCACACGCAGGGCCGCCAACCAAGCAACGACCAGTCTGCCGTTGTTCGGGCCTCGCAGTAGGACCCGGTTGCCCGGAAGCACACCGTGGTCTCGAAGGAGTGAGGCGACTGCGCGGACATCGTCGAGCAACTGTCCGTATGTCCAGGTTCCATCGTCGGCGATGAAGGCGGTTCGGTCGGCTCCGTGGGAATCGATCGTCCGATCGAGTAGCTCGACGCCGGCGTTCAGGTGGGCGCCGTACTGGAGGTCGGGCAGGTCCCAAAGCAACTCGGGCCACTGCTCGGCTGGCGGAAGGCGCTCGCCGACGAACGTGTCGACGTGCGCCGATCCTTGATCGAACCCATCAGTCATACAGGCGCGCCTTGCCGATCCGTTCGAGGGTGACCTCCCCGCTCCACGGCAGCATCGTGGAACCCAGCCGGGAATCGCGGTACATGCGCTCCAGCGAGAGGTGCTTCAACATGGACTGGCCGCCGCAAACCCGGACGGCGGTTCGCGCCACCTCGTTCGCGTTCTCCATGACGACGTTGACCGCCGACCACGCGCTGACCATCATGTCCTCGTCGGGGTCGAGGTAGGCGTTGTCGAGGACCGAGTAGAGCATCGCCCGACTCTGCTCGTACTTGATCTGCATCTCCGCCCACCCCATCTGCTTGATCGGGTTGTCGCGTCGTCCCGTTCCCTTCGCCGCTCCCGGCAGTTCGCCGCGCAGGTAGTCGCGCGTGAAATCCAAGATGCCACGAGTCAAGCCGAGATAACTCGGTGCCAGGGACATGAACAAATAGGGGTAGCGGTTGGCCGCCTGGTCGTACATGCCGCCGGGCATGATCTCGTCGTCGAACGGAACGAATGCTTCCTTCAGCAACAGTGTCCGGGAGACGGTTCCGCGCATGCCGAGGGGATCCCAGTCGTCGACGATCTCGACACCCTCCGCATCCGAGCGGACCGAGAGCAACCGCAGGAAGTCCTCTCCTGGTACCTGGCACGTGACGTTGTACCTGTTGGCCGCGCCCGAGAGCGAGGCGAAGATCTTCCGACCGGTCACCTTGTATCCACCATCGACCGGTTCAGCCTTGGTTGCCACACCAGCCAGGGCGCCTGGATTCAGGCCTTCACTGAAGGGTTGGGAGTGGATCTCGCCGTCCTCGACCACACCGCGGAACATCGCGGCACGCCTGCGTTCATGTGTCTCGCGCTCCTCGGGTGTCATGTCGAGCAGATCGCTCACTTCGCCCGCCCACAACATCGTGGCGTTGTGCATGTTGAAGGTCAGCGCCGTGGATCCGCAATAGCGACCGATCTCCGCGGACACGCGCGCGTAATCGGCGAAACTCGCTCCTAGACCCCCGTACTCCTTGGGCACGCACACGGCCAGCAGCCCCGTGCGACGAAAGTCGTCGAAGTTCTCGAAGGGAAAGACCGCATTGCGATCGATATCGACCGCACGCTCGCGCATCGACGGCCCCAACTCACGAACGATCTGGACGAGTTGATCTCGTTCTTGCTCGTCAAGACGAGTGGGGCGCTCGGCTCCGGTGTGGACTCGTGTTCCCTCATGCGATGCAACAGGTGGTGTCATGTGCTTGATGGTGGTGGACCGTCGCAACTTTGTCAACGCTGTTGACAAAGTTGCGACCTTCCACCTAGCGTCCGTCGACATGAGGGACGTCGACATAAGGGACGTCGACGCCGAGCCCACGGCTTGGCGGGAAGCTGGCGACGGTCCCACCGCCGTGTTCCTCCATGGCCTCGGTGGGGGACGCACCGCCTGGCGCCCACAGTTGGAGGGGCTGAGTTCCGTGCGTCGGTGCGTCGCCTGGGACGCCCCCGGCTACGGAGCCTCCCGGCCGGTTGCCGACACATCGTTCGATGCCTACGCGAGCGCGGCGGTCGACTTCATCGACGCCACCTCCCCCGGCGATCCGGTCGACCTGGTGGGCATGAGCTTCGGCGGGATGATCGCCCAGTACGTAGCGGCTGCCGTTCCCCATCGCATTCGAACGCTCACCTTGTTGTGTACGAGTCCGAAGTTCGGGCTCGATGGAACCGATCCCGATGAGTGGCGGGCCCATCGCCTCGCGGGTTTGGAAGCCATGGGCAGCCCGGCGGCCGCGGCTCCGGCGATCTTGTCCTCCCTGGCTGGACCGCACGGAGCCCACGTCGTACCCGAAGCCGTCGAGGCCATGTCTCGCGTTCCCCTCGCCGGGCTGCTGGATTCCCTCAGCACGATCGCCAGCCACGACACTCGGGCGATCCTGCCCACGATCCCCACCCCCACATTGCTGCTCGTCGGTGAATTGGACGAGGAGACGCCCGTCGCCTACTCCGAAGCGATCGACGCACTGATGCCGAACTCGCGAATGATCGTGGTCGCCGGTGCGGGACACTTGCTCAACCTGGAGGCTCCCAAGGAGATCAACGCCGCGCTCCTCGACCACTGGGATCGGCACGATAAGGAGCGACCGTGAACACTGCCAACACCGAGTGGCGCTGGATCAAGCGATTCGCGCAACAGTTCCAACTGAACGGAATGAAGCCCGGCGACGAAGTGGTCATCCTCTCGGAGAGTGCAAGTCGACCCGAATTGGTGGCGACTTCGATTCTCGCCGCGGAGTACCTCGGCGCCCGACCCTTCGAGGTCGTCATGCGCACACCTGCCAACGGCGGACCGGTCGCACTCCGTTCGACGGGCACATCCCTTGCCCTGAAGGGTCAGGCGGGAGCCGTGGCGGCGGTGTCCTCGGTGCCGCTGGTGATCGATGTGACCGTCGAGGGGCTGCTCCACTCCCGAGAGTTGCGCGACATCCTCGGCGCCGGCACCTCGGTGTTCATGATCAGCAACGAGCACCCGGAGATCTTCGAAAGGCTCCCGCACGACGAGGTCATGGCCGAACGCGTGGCGAAGTCGCATGACTTCATGCGCCAGGCCAAGACGATGCGGGCCACCAGCGACATGGGGACGAACATCGAGATCGAATTGGCCGACGCATTCACCGCAGGTTCGACCGGCGTGATCGGCGGACCGGGGGAGATCGCCCACTGGCCCGGTGGTCTGGTTCTGGCGTTTCCCGCGCGTCATCGGGTCAACGGTCAGATCGTCTTGGCTCCGGGTGACATCAACATCACGTTCAAGCACTACGTGCAGGATCCCATCACTTTGACGATCGAGGACGACTACGTCGTCGCCATCGAAGGCAAGGGGTACCAAGCGGACATGCTCAAGTCCTACATGTCGGCATTCGACAAGGACGCCTACGCCACTTCGCACATCGGTTGGGGAATGAACCCCGCAGCCCGCTGGGACTACCTTGAGTTGTACGACCGCTCCCAGTTCAACGGAACCGAAGCCCGGGCCTTCGAAGGGAACTTCATGTACAGCACCGGCGCAAACGAGAACGCCGAGCGCTTCAGTGTGTGTCATTTCGATATTCCCATGCGCAACTGCAACGTGTTCTTGGATGATCACCAGGTCGTGAGCGCCGGTCGCTTGACCGGTGTCGCTGCGGGTGAGGAGAGCTGAGGAGTGGCCGAGCAGATCGACGTCGTCTTCCCGGACCTGCTGGGTCTCGCGCACGGAAAGACGGTGCCCGAAAACCGACGCGACCACCCGACCCACTATGCGATCACCGTGATGGTGCAAGGACTCGACCTGGAGTTCCTCGAAACCGCCCACTACTCCACCAGCGCCGGCTTCCCGGACATGGAAGCGCAGTTGGACGTCTCCTCGGTGCGACCATGGCGAGATCGGTCGGTCGGCCTCGCGAATCTCCATTTCGCCGACGGACGAGAGCTCCCGCTCGACTCACGGCGAGCCCTGTCTTCTGTGGTGGATCGGTGGAAGGCCCGCGGGTTGTCTCCGGTTGCCGGTTTCGAAATGGAGTTCTTCCTGCTCGCACAGCGATCGCCGCTGACCAAACTTCCGGTGCCCGACCACCGCGTCTACGGAGTCGGAGTGGGGGCGGACCCGACCGGGACGTTGGAGGAGATCATCGAGGTCGCACACGCGTGCCAACTGCAGCCCGAGGGGGCAAATAGCGAGTTCACTCCGAGCCAAGTGGAAGCCTCACTGCACTACCAGGACGCCGTCCGAGCTGCCGATTCCGCGTTCTTGTTCCGAATCCTCGCGCGGGAGATCGCCCGGGAGCGCGGCATCGACGTGACGTTCATGGCTCGACCTTTCAACGACGCCGTGGGCAACGGTCTGCACGTCAACATGAGTTTGAACGACGAGACAGGCGCGAACGCATTCATCGACGAATCCGACGAGCACGGCATCTCCCCCCTCATGCGGCACTTCATCGCTGGCTTGATCGATCACCACGAAGCGCTCGCCGCTTTCGCAGGACCCACGGTGAACTCCTACAAGAGGTTGACCCCGGGAATGCTGTCTGGCTACTGGGCGAACTGGGGCTGGGATAACAGGATCTCGACGGTGCGTGTCCCAGGTCAGAGGGGCGCAGGGACCAGGGTCGAGCACCGCATGGCCGACGGTTCGGCGAACCCCCATCTGCTGACTGCGGCCCTCTTGGCCGCCGGGCTCTCGGGGGTCGAACGCGAGTTGCCGCTTCCCGAACCCCAGGAAGGCGACGCCGATGCCGCTCCCAATACCGACCGACACACCCCACATTCCCTCGCCGCAGCCCTCGACGCGCTGGAGGCCGATGAGGTGCTGCGCTCGTATTTCCACTCCGATCTCATTGCCGTCTACGTGGATTTGAAACGCAAGGAATACGACCGCTGGAGTGCGACTGTGACGGACTGGGAGCAAACCGAGTACGCGCGGGTCTATTGATCCTTTCCGGTGAGTCCGGCGAGTAAGGCATCCAAACCGGCTTCGAAGACGGCATTGCTCGATGGATAGAGGTCCTTGGCCGCCGAAACCGTTGCCGGAAATTCCCCTGAGTCAAGGTGCCGATAGTCATCGCGCCACCGCCGGTACGTGGTCTCTCGATCAGCCCCCGTCACGGACAGCGGCGCATCGAGCCATGCTGAGCCGAGGGTGTACTCGATGATCGCGTGATAGGCGATCACCCGGCGCTTGGGCGTCAGACCGGCTCGGCCCAGTGCATCGAGCACGATCTCGGTGATGCGAAGTTCGTTGTCCCGTCGAGTCGGTCCAGCCGCAACGATCGGTAAGACGACGGGGTTTTGGATCAAGGTCGCGCGCAGTTTCTTGCACAGTCTCTTGATGTCGGCGATGGCGTCGTCCGTGGCACGGAAACCACGGGTGACCGGTGCCATGGACCGGTCGCCTACCTCGATCAGTAGGTCGTCCTTGTCGGCGAAGTGCCGGTAGACGGCGGTGGCATCGACGCCCAACTCGCGCCCGAGGGAGCGCAGCGTGAAGTCGGCGGCATCGGAACGACTCAGCAGGTCCATGGCCGCCTCGCAGATCGCATCGCGGGACAGGCGGGCAGGTCGACCCATGCACACACCCTAGGGGCGCGTTCGATGTCCCGATTGATCATTCGCACACGAACGAATCCCGCTAGGCTGACTGCCCATGAACGAGTCGCGCGGCTTCCTCCCCCCCTTCACTCCCGGTGGAGCATCGGCCCTGGTGCCGGATATGCCCTGGTACTACTCCGGAACGTTGCTGACCGTCGAGTACCGATCCGACGTGGACAAGGTCCGGGCCCTATTGCCCCCCGAACTCGACCTTGCCGACGAAGAGCCCGCGGCGGTGGCACTCATCTGGGCCGACTGGCAGTCGTGCAGTTCATCCAAGGCGGAGTTGCTCGACCCGTCCCGCTCGCAATACCTCGAAGCGTTCTTCGTCGTTCGCTGCAAGTACCAGGGCGTCACCTACAGTCGGTGCGAATTGATCTGGGTCACGACCGATTTCGCGATCGGCCGGGGCTGGTTCCAGGGCTATCCGAAGAAGCTCGGCAGCATCTTCGTTACGCGAGCCTTCAACCACGGCCAGGCGAGTCCACGGGTGGCACCGGGGGGCGCCTTCGGCGCGAGCCTGGCCGCGTACGACCACCGGCTTGCGACTGCGAAGGTCACGTTGCGCGAGCCGAGCCCGACCAACGGCTTCGTCAATGGTCATCCGATGGTGCATCACCGGTTCATGCCATCCATCACAGGTCACGGCATGTCGCTGTCACAGATCGTGACGATGGGTGGTGTCGACGCCGATCTCGGCGAACCATGGGTCGGGGACGCCGAACTGGAGTTGCACGACTCCGAGTGGGACAAGCCCGCGTCCTTGCTCCCCGTGCGCGAAGTGATCGCCGGGTACTACCGGGAAGTCGGAGTCACCTTCGCGGGAGGAACACTCCTCGACGACTCCTCGCAGCCGCGTTGAACGTGCGCCCACGCATGGTGAGCGTGCTCACCGAGAACTGGACCCTCACCGATCCTCGAGACGTGCGCGACCTCGTGCGCATGGCCCAGGAGGCCGAGGACGCCGGTTTCGACATGGTGATGGTGAGCGACCACGTCGTCATGGGGCCGTCGGCCGGTGCATCGGGGCGGATGGAGAACCCGCGCGATTACGCCATGCCGGGCAATCAAGACCCCGCAACGCCCTGGCCATCGAGTCTGGTGGTGCTGGCGGCCATCGCGGCCGCCACCACCAGAATCCGCATTGGCGCCATCGCCTTGATCGCCCCACTTCGCCATCCACTGACACTCGCCAAGGATCTGGCGACCTTGGATCTGCTCAGCGACGGTCGGTTGGTGGTCCAGCCCACCGTGAGTTGGCATGAAGAGGAGTACGCGGCCCTCGGGGTCGACTTTCGCGCGCGCGGCAAGATCCTGGACGAGCAACTCCAGATCTGGCAGCGGGCCTGGCAGCCAT
>CAYPSE010000069.1:0-8185 GCA_964413305.1 uncultured Rubrivirga sp.
GCTCGATGATGGACTCCGGCCAACGCGAGTCCAACTCGGCCCACAAGCGCGCGAGGTCCACACACTGAGTCTAGAGAGCACAATCCCCTTCCGACGATCCGTGACCATGGCCGCGCTTGAGGAAATCGCACACCGTTATCCCGTCTCCCGTGACACGAACGCGAACCAGCCGGCCATTCACCACGGCCGCCACATCCTGGGACTTCCTCTTTGCGAGCGCCAATGCACAACGGATACCGGAAACGTCCATCCCGACGGACGAGTTCACAACGCCCAACACCGGTGAGAGGCTCTCTCGTACGTCTTCGTATCCGAAGCACTCGATGGTGACGCCGAGGCCACGCAGGTCCTCGAGAAAACGTCGTCGTCGATCATCGGTGTCGTTGACATGCATGAGGACGTTCATGACATCGAGGGCCGCAACGCAACTGCCGTCGAGCCAGTCGTCGATCAGTGCTGCGTATGGGCCCATTTGGCACCACTCGACAATCGCGGATTCCGACAAGATCATGGCCGCGTTCCCGAACTTCCGAAAGCCTGCCGGAGGCGTCCGCGAACCTGGGCGGGTGTCTCCAGTACCAAGATCCGGTCCTCGTTGATGGAGGCGATCAGGACGTCTCCGGAGCCCACACCCAGTAAATCCAGCAGTTCACCCGGCAACGTCGGACGTCGACGACTGTCGAGGCGAACCGGAAATTTCCGCCCCACAAAGGTGTCGTTGCTCACTTCGGCCTCACTCGTCCCATGAATCACGTGCGTTATGGATTAGCGTGCATCGAAACCACGCATCTTCGGAAACTAGACAACGAATCTGCTCGAGGAGTGGAAGCCTGGGCGTGTGCTGGCCACGCCGACAACACGGTCCGTGAACGTCGTAAGTAGCACGAAACTTTGGGCCGATGTCGTGGCGCAGGCAGTGGGTCACTGGGGCATCGACGTCTCGCTGATCCCCCGAGCGCGTCTGGCCGAGTCCGTCGAGACCGACGATCCCGATTGCGTGGTGGTCGTCGGGGATCCAGGGCACCACCGGGTCCTTGCTTCGATAGCCCCGAGAATCGGTCCCCTTCCGGTAGGGGTTCTCCACCCGTTGGGCACGTGTACGTGCATCGCTGAGTTCCCGAAGATCCATGACGTCTCGCCGCCGTCCCACGCTGGATTGCACGACCTCGGCGAACGAATAGACGCCATGCTGCGCGGCACGCTCACTCAGGGCACGACGGGCACCGGCACCGCTACGACCGCGCAACCTTCCAGCCCCGCGCCGATGACCACCTTGACGGCGACCCAGTACGAAGTGCTCCATCTGGTCTCGCTCGGCTACAGCAACACCCAGATCGCAGCACATCGAGAGACGTCCGTGCGCGCGGTCGAAGCGCTGCTGTCTCGCATGTTCACCCGACTCGCACCGCTGGTGGGCAACCCAGGCAACGCCCGGGTAGCCGCCACCCGCGCATTTCTCGAACTCGCTTCTTGATGTCATGAGGTGTACGCCGGTGCGGTGGTAGCCGTGGTAGCCGTTTTCGCCGACTGCCGAACCAGCGCAACTCCGGCCGGGAGCAGCTCGACAGAACTCACAGCCAACATCACGCCACCAACGAGTGCCAGAACGACGGCGATGCCGGTACCTGCCAGGGCGGTAACGAATTGCGCAGCGAGCAGGACACCCGCAACTTCGCCTGCCGTTGCCAGCAGCACGAAGACGAGCGCCCGGGTACGCGTTCCACCAGCCGCCAGGACAGGTGCAGCGACAGCAAGACCCTCAGGGATGTTGTGTGCCGCGATGACGAAAGCGGCCGTGAGCGCCGCTCCCACCGAGATGGTGGAAAGCCCCACCGCGATGCCACCTTCTGGAATGTTGTGCAGGCCAATGGCTAGCGCTACCACGAGTCCGGTGCGCACCAAGGGTGAGCCTCGGAACGCCAAGCGATCCGTCAGACGTCCCAGCACCACGACCAGCGCAAAGCCCCCTAGCAATGCAGCAAGCAGCAATCCGTGGTGAACGCCGGTTTGCAGTGCCGACGGAATGATCTCGGTGAGGGTGAGCGCAATCATCGCCACTGCCGCCAGACCCAAGACGGCACCCTGCACAGCGGGGGGCCAATCCCTACGCACCGCTGCTAGGAGCCACCCGATGAGGGTGGCTCCAGCCGCGGCGAGTCCGAGGATGAGTGCGAACCACACGGGAGTGGCGTCCGCCGTCGAAAGCCCGATCGTGCTGAGCGCGCTTTCCATCGTCACGCCTGCTTACCCGGCTTGGGATTTCGGTTGGTGATGAAGACATCCCGCTTGGGGAGTTCAGCCACTTGATCGGCAGGTAGGCCCAGATTCGTCTCAAGCACATCTGCCGGTTGTCCTGCAATCCATTCCGCAAGATCTATCTTCTGGAAGTTTCCGGAGTTCAACCCAAGCAGGATGCGACCGGTTTCCGAGCCGATGTTCTCGATCGAGTGGCCGTAGCCCTGCGGGATGTAGCCGACGTCTCCAGGATTGAGGATTTCCTCACGGTATCGACCCTTCGCGCCAAATAGGGTCACTCGATACTGACCACCGATCACGTATTGCCACTCGGATGCATTCGGATGCCAGTGCAAAGTTCGCAGCGCGCCAGCGTCGAGTTCGAATACCAACCCGGTCATGGTCCGCGAGATCGGGAAGCGCGTGGAATCCACGAGCCATTCCCGGCCGCCGGGGAACTCCATCGGTTGCTGGGCCATCAACGGGAACTTGTGAGTCAACGTCCGGGTGTTGGGTCCGCTGATGGGCGGTGCTGTTGGCTCGGGCGGAATCACCCCCTTGGCGAAGTAGACCTCTCCGTTCGGTAGGCCTCGGAGGACGTCCTCATCCACCTGCAGACTCTTGGCAACCGTTTGGACCGGAACTTGAGCCATCCAGTCCGAGATGCTGAACGTGGCGAACTCGCTGAAGTAGCCGTTATCGAAAATCAGAATGAAGTGACATGGCTCGTTCCCGAGCGCTTCGAGCTGGTGACCATGACCACGCGGGAAGTACCAGACGTCTCCCGGCGCGAAATCACACGTTTCGGAATGGCCGGCTGGATCAACGAGGGTGGTACGTACTCGACCACTCACCACGAACGCCCACTCTGCTGCATCCGCATGCCAGTGCAGTTCGCGCATGATGCCAGGCTGCAACTTCATGGACACTCCGGCTAAGCCGGTGGATATCGGAAAGTTGACCGCGTTGGCCTCCTTACCGAATGAGCCGTCCTCCTGCTTCCCCTCGGACTTCTCAAGCTCGAACTTGAAGGAAGGTAGCTCCGCCTGGGACAAGATTGCCTCAGGAACATTGTTGAAATAACTGGTGTCGCCGCCGGGGCGGTCTTCGATAACTGGGAACATGCCACGAAAGTAGGTAACGAACGGCCTTCACCCACGAAATGTTCGGTAACCCACACATGGCCTAAACGTGGGTTGGGAAATAGACCGTGGGTAAGTTGCCCAACTACCCCCGATTAGGTGGAGTAGGCCGTCCAAGGCTCCACGCTGAACAGCGGCGAACTGCGCCACGTCAAGAATGCCGGGGAGTCCATCGGCAGAGTCAACGGGACAACCAGGTCAGCGCGCCTACCCCCGATGAGGCGACGCTGGTCCATCCATGCCCCCGGATCACCGAGCGTGGTGAAAGTCGCCGACAGGATCTCGGTCTGATCGGTCGATGCGACGATCGGTGGATCCGCATCCACGGGGTTGAGCGTGAACACGCCACTTGATCCCTGACATCCATCGTCGACGGGATTGGCGACCACCGTGTAAGCCTGAGCGCACTTGGCTGTGGCGTACCAGAAGTTCATGGTGTTGGCGGGATAGCCGTGCGCGAAGAGACCTTCGGCATCCTGCAGCCATCCGCCGTAGCTGCCATCCCATCTGGTCGGAATCGCTATCACGTCGGCGCGCTTAACTTCAAGAACGCCCACAGCCTCAGGGAACCTGACGTCTGCGCAGGTCAAGAGTCCCAACCTGCCGAGCGATGTGTCGAACACCGGGAGTTCGTCTCCAGGAGTGGCCCACACCAGCATTTCGTCATCGAGATGCGTCTGTCGGTACCGACCAACGAGTTTTCCGTCTGGGTCCACAAGGGCAACACTGTGGAACAGTCTTTCGCCCTCGGATTCAACGTGACTACCCACGACGTACGCACCAGTTCGACCGGCGATGTCCGACATGACCTGGATGGTCAATCCGAGATCGGATTCCGCGCGAGAACGCGCTTCCTCTTCGCTTTGGGGCATACCCGTGATGCTGAACGCCGGCAGCACAACCAGGTCTTGCACTCCCTGCTGACTTTGTACAACTTCGGCAAGTTGATTGATGCGCGAGATGTTGCCATCGATATCACCTCCCACGACCCTGTACTGGAAGGCGTGAGCGCAAACTTCATGCGATTGCGTCGAAGCGGCACCATCAGTTGGCGAGCGATAGAAAGTCAAATCCCCATAGAGTTCAGGCCTGCGCTGAGAAAGCGTGGCTCTTTGCGAGTTGGTGAACAAGGCAGGATCGATCGTCGCGTACAGGATCGCCCCCTTGTTGGCGGCGGACATGTTCGAATCGGTGGCAGGGCTGTGCGCTACTCGCGATCCATCGGCCTGCCACACGGAGGAAGCACCGCCGTAGACGACGGTGACGCCGGTCGTGGGATTGCTCTCCGCGTTGTTGCGATCTGCGGCGATCAACGCCATACCGCTCCAAGTTGCGAACTGCTGGACGGCTGCGATGGTCGAGTGATTCGCTCGAGCCTCGGGCCCCAATTCCGTGAGTACCCGATCGCTCGAAACTATGTATAGGACGATGTCGGCGCCCTTGACAGCCGCCACGCGAGCCGGCTCCCAGTAGGTGTCGTCGTAGCAGATCAGCATGGTCACTTTGCCGAACTCGGTATCGAAGACCGGGTATCCGGTGTTGCCAGGTTTGAACCACAAGATGTCGCTCGGGTTCAGACCGTTCTTCCGGTACTTCCCGACGTAGCCTTCGGGGCCGACGAGCACTCCGGTGTTGTACGTCATACCCGTGGCCTCGTCGATTTCGGCTAGGCCGATCGCTACGTAGCACTGGTGCTCACGGGTTATCGCCGCTATTGCGTCGGTCGCCTTGCCAGGGACTGTGTCCATGTAGGGCTTGAACTGTTCGAGATCCCGATAGATGTAGCCGGACAAAGCGGCCTCCGGCAGCACGATGATCTTGGCGCCGTTGACGGCTGCCTCACGTATCGCGTTGCACGCCTCGTCGAGGTTCCGCTCGAACTCGAACATCCGCGGATTGAATTCGACAGCCGCGACCTTGAATGGCTCAGAAACCTTCACGCTGCTCACGTAGCCTCCTTCGGTGAGGTGCTTTCACCCGGCCAACTAGGCGAAGGCCAGTTCCTTACAGTGCTGACGTAGCGGAACGCGGTGACCACCATCACGCAGGCCACGACCGCCACCCAGAAGTTCACGAAGAGGGACAGCGGAACGAACACCAGCGCTCCGAGTGTCAATGCAGATGCCAGCCAATGAGCCTGACGCGTAATTGCCGCACGCCTGCCCATGAGGACGTCCGATAGTGCCCCTCCGAAACTCGCCGTGACGACCCCGAGGAACACCGCCGAAAGGAACGGCGCGTCGTAGGCGATGGCTCGCTGAGCTCCGATGGTGACGAGGAATCCCAATGTGATGCCATTGAGAAGGACGAATGGACGAGGCTTCTTGACGAAGGGACCGAAGAAGACACCCCCGATAACCGCGCCGATGAGTACGGCTGGGATGTAGAACCATGAGGAAATCGCAACTGGCTCCAGACCTAGGAGCACATCTCGGATCATGCCGCCACCCAGTCCGACGAGTATCCCTCCAAGCAAGGTTCCGTAAATGGGGGCCGACAGGCTGCGCGCCACGGCCGCTCCGAACACGCCGTTTATGGTCATCACGGCGAGGTCGAACCACACGGGTAGCGATTCCGACGCTGTGGGTGTAGACGCTTCGCTCATCACCAGCGATGCGATCATGGTGCGGCTCCCGGTCGTGACGCGATCTCCGGCCAGATGGTGGCCATCGGGGGATTGCGCTCTCCGGACCACGGTGCCGGTACTGCTTGAAGTCGGTCGGCGAGGGCGAGTACGTCGTCTGCGTAAAGACAGCGCAGTCCCAGGAATCGCTGCGTTGCTCCGGCCATGTCGTCTGGAAGTGGGAAGTCCACCTGACGCAGGGCGGTCCAGGCGTCGTCGAGATCTTGAGGTGATAGGTGCGGGCGTCCCCCCAAGGGCATTGCTCCCGGGTTATCCAAGATCACCTGCACCGCATCCTCGACCTGCCAGTTGTGGACATTCCGTCGGCCCGATAGAACCGACGCCGCGACCGTCCCGGCTCCGATGAGCCTGATCTCCTCAGGTTTCGCAGCGTTCGCGATGCTGATGCGCAGCGCAGTAGCGTCGAGGACCGCGAGCAGCGAGATGATCCAGTGTCGGTGTGGACTCGTCGATCGAAAATGCGCCAGTACAGCGTTCACCTGGGTATTCATCCGTGTCTCCGTCACCCAGCCCGTCCACGCCTCGCAGTCCGGGGCCGAATCTGCAGGCATGCCCGTGGCGTAGCCACGCGCGAGTATCTCCGGGCCCCATGCTGGCTCTCCCGAAAGCAACGCCAAGCGAGCCATCGGCCCCTCCCGGGAGGTAAAGGCCCCCAGAATGGCCAGCAGATAGCCGATGAAGATGGCGATAACGACAAGTCCGAAAAAGGCTGCGACGAAAGTCGTGATGGTGCTGGGCACGTTCACAGGTTCGACGATGCCGAGAGTCGTCAGCGTGGCGCCGGACTGGTAGAGCGAGTCGACAACCGACAACGACGTCGTGCCGTAGACAACGAGACCCAAAGTCAAGATCAACAAGACGACATAGGCAACCAATTCGAGTAGCACCGCCATCGGGGCTGCTCCCGCCAGCCAGCGATCCCGCAGCTTGTAACCCTTGATCATCGATAGCGGCGCAGTCGAGACGGCCCGCACAAACCCATTGACCGAGGCGACTACTACAGAGCGACTTCCCCGCGGGACCAGCATCACCTTCACGATGGCCATGAAGACCCACAGTGTTGCGACAACACCGAGGATCGCAATAAGCACCCGCATCGACTCAATACTAGTCAGCCTGCCTATCTTCCTTGGCTGATTTCCGATTCCCATTCGCTCATGTGCACCGGGCCATCGCCTGCCCTGGGGCGAGCCAGCACCCTCGAGCCGACTCCTAGGATGAGCCACCATGTCTTCGACCACTCCCTCGACGCCCGTGTCGACAACGCCGACGGTGCCCGAGAAGCCGAGTTTGGATGGCATCGAGGCCACCTGGTCGAAGCGTTGGGAGGAACAGGGCACCTACCGTTTCGATCGCAGCAAGACGCGCGAGCAGGTCTATTCGATCGACACTCCCCCACCCACGGTGAGCGGTTCGCTGCACGTCGGTCACGTCTTCTCCTACACGCACACCGACTGCATGGCCCGCTACAAGCGGATGCGCGGGTTCGAGGTCTTCTATCCGATGGGCTGGGACGACAACGGCCTGCCCACCGAGCGCCGGGTGCAGAACTACTTCGGGGTGCGGTGTGATCCGTCGCTTCCCTATCAAGCGGACTTCGAGCCCCCGGCCGAACCGGACGCGAAGAACCAACTCCCGATCAGTCGGCGCAACTTCGTGGAGTTGTGCGAACGGTTGACCGTGGAGGATGAGAAGGCTTTCGAGGAACTGTGGAAGCGCATGGGGCTGAGCGTCGACTGGACGCAGACCTACCAGACCATCGACCGCAACGCCCAGCGCACGAGCCAGCTCGCGTTCTTGCGCAACCTCGCGCGCGGTGAGGCCTACCAGTCCGAAGCCCCAACGCTGTGGGACGTCACGTTCCGAACCGCCGTTGCGCAGGCCGAACTCGAGGACCGCGAGCGCGATGGCGCGTATCACCGCATCGGGTTTCCCAAGACCAGCCAGGACGACACCGATCGCGTGTTCATCGAAACCACGCGGCCCGAGCTCCTGGCCGCCTGTGTTGCGCTGGTGGCGCATCCGGACGACGAGCGCTATCAGCCGCTGTTCGGCAGCACGGTGCGCACGCCGGCGTTCGACGTGGAGGTCCCCGTAGTTGCACATGCCCTCGCCGATCCGGAGAAGGGATCGGGCATCGCGATGATCTGCACGTTCGGTGATC
>CAYPSE010000070.1:0-6284 GCA_964413305.1 uncultured Rubrivirga sp.
GTTCCCGGCGAAGGCCCCCAAGGGGGTTCACTCCCCTGCCCACGGTCGTCGATGACATCACGTCACCACCGATCGCTGACGCAAGCGAAAGCCGATCACAGGCACAGTGATTACGCATCGCGCAGTCCTAACGTCGAGATCGCTTCGACGTTGCTGCAGGTGCGCGAGTGGATAGCCGGCCACCGAGGGGGCCAGTCAATCGCTCCGCAGTCAGGGCACCTGCTGAACAGTTCGCTTGCCCTCGGCGCGGGCTGGGCGTCGGAACGCTGAGGTTCCTGGTGATGTTTCCTAGTCATGTTCTCCTCCGAGAAGTTCGGCAAGTTGCTTGTCGAGGTTGTGCGTGGCCGTGGCAACCATGAAGGACCAACTCATGCCCGTGTGCGAGGCAGGCAGCCAGAACAAGATCCACGGCGCTGCCCCCACTACCGGCACCCCTATCCCGAAGGTGAGGTGGTCGGTGTCGTCCTCCAAGTGGTGCACGACGACCAGGCGCTCGGCGCACAGCGCAAGCGCGAAGCGCTGGAACGTGACACCTGAGCAGCGCTGCACCATCGCGTCACGGACTTCCTCCGGCGCTTGGATCAGCCAGTCAGTCCAGCCCGAATGCAGCGCCCGAAGCGCGAAGCCGGGAAGATCTATGTGGGTGATTTGGTTCATGGTGTTTTCTCTTTCCAGTCGTACTCGGTTCGCCAGTCAATGTCGCCGCGCAAGATGTCGTCGAGGGCTGCATCAGCCGACATGATCATCACTAGGGCTTGTGCGACGGTCTTGCCGTCGAGTGGGAGTTCCAAATGCGTGGCATTTATTGCGCGAAACTCATCAAGGCATTCCAGACCATCTAGAGCCTCGCGCACATCTGTGGTGAGTTCATTCACTGTGATCACGTAGTAGAGATCTCCCTGATCTGAGACAACGGCCCCAGGCAGGTTCAGTTGCAATCGAGTGAACGCCTGGCCTGTGAGCGTGGTCCCTTCACTTAGTTGCGGATCGTCGTTATTGGCTTCGATCTCTTCAAGCAGACCGGCCACCAGTTGATCGTGTTTCGGTGACTTGCTTGCAGGCGCTAGCGCGTGAGCGCCGTCAGGCGCGATCGCGCGGGCGCCGTCCTTATCCTTCCCTTCTCCTTCCCTTTGGTCAGGATCGGTAAGGATTGGATTGGATTGGTAAGGGGAGCGCACGTCACGCGCACCGTTCGTGTGACGTGCATGTGACGAGGGGCTCACAGCCCCGTCAGGGCAAAAATCTGACTTGGTGCACAGTGAGTGATCCCCGCGCTTATGACGGCGTGAGCGTTCAGCCCTGCGCCTAGCATCGGCACGCTTGCGCTCGACCTCGGCGGCACTTTGCTGATGGTCGAGGTAGTCCAGGACACGGTACGAATCAAGGTTGTCCTCCCACAGTCCAGCCTGAACGAGTTCATCGGCACAGGCGTCGACATCGTCACAATCGGAGAACCGGGTCAAGCGCACGCGGATCTCACCATCGGTCAACGCTGTGGCGCAGTAGACCAGCCCTTCGACGTACAGCAGCCGAGCACAACGGCTGACGCCTGCGGCTTCGAGTTGCAGCAGCAGATCATCAGAAAGCAGCGCGTAACTCATCGGCCACCTCGCCGCGCTTTCGCGCTGGCTAGGGCCAACTTGGCGAAGTAGGCGCGGCGCGCAGCATCGGCGCGCTTGTGGCGCTCAGCGTGCGGCAGTACCCCATCGGGATCTACTTCGCGGAGGAATCGGTCATCGAAGGCGCGGCGGGCCTTGGCCGTTGCTGCGCTTCGGTCTTGCTCTTTGGACCAGCGTGAGAACGCTGCGATCTTGGCAATGGTGGTGCGGTCGTTGCTCATGGACATGCCTCATTCGTCTAGGCGCGCCTTGCCATCGGCGCGCTAGGACAGGTGAGGTCTTGCCAGCAACGGTTTTTAGTTGTGGGACTTAGTGTGAATCGTTTTGGTTATGTGTGCAAGGGCTGGGGCAGGAGTGTCGCAGGTGCGAAGGGTTGCGCATCAGCGCAGGGCTGGTGGATCACGTCAGGCTTGCGGGTGGTGCGTTGTTGCAGCTGCGTGAGCATCCAACTGGCCGCGATCGAGTGAGTACCGCACGGGCAGCCGGTGACAACGTGGTCACCTTCGGCCGCGCAGTTGCCGACCTCACCCATGATCCCCCAGACCAACTTGGTGCCGGTCAAGATCGCACCGGGTGGACCGTGCGGGCTGCGCTCGGCAATAGGGAAGCGTGCCGAGATGCAGGTGCGGCCTTGGAACTTTTCAATGCGTGCGAGTTCATGCCTGGATGGACACAGCACCGTGAGCAGTCGCTTAGCCATTACCGCCACCGGTCCATCGCGCGGTAAACGGCTTGTTGAATGGACTCCTCGGCCTTGTCGACCAGGCGGTCTTTTTCGTCGTCATAGGCACCCAGCAAGGCTCGCCGCTTGGGTCCGTGCTTGCGCAGCAGGTTTTGCACCAAAGTGCCACCACCATCGCCGATCTTGTCGAAGGCGGCCCCCCACGCGGAATTGGACTGCACGCGAATCACCGCACCTTTGCGGTAGGTGCCCCGTTGCTTGGACCCTGCGCCGATGATCGTCTTGATCTCTCGCTTGGCCTGGGATGAACTTTCCCAATAGGGGAAGCGCGAGGGCATCGCACGGCCGGTGCCTGCCCAATTAGATAACGGTGCTTGTCCGGGGATTCGATCGCGGGCTTCATCGCGCAATTCGTTGCCGATGCTTCGCAGTTCCTTGGTCAGTTCCTTGTTCACTTCTTTGTCAACGCGAGACAACCACTTGCGGGTCTCGGCGATGCCGTGCACTCGGACGTTCAACATGCTGCGCTCTCCTAGAAATAGGCGGGATACCCCCTGCGCAGGTAAGACAACGGTAGCAGCGGTGTGCGACAGGCAATCCGGGCGACACGCGCAGCAGTTTTCAGCGCACTAAAACCGATCGTCAACGGCCAAACGCTTGCGGTTGGCATGTGCGCGCTCGACCGCTGCGCTCTTGCCGTACCGCTCGACCATCAGGCGCGAGGTCCAACCGGCCAGCATCATCAGGTCTGTTTCGTTGCCACCGTGGGCCATGTGTTCGTGAGCCCAGGTGTGCCGCAGTTGGTGCGGGTGGACTGCCGGGTCCATGCCTGCCTGGATGCTGCGCCGCTCGATCACTTGCTGGATGCCGGACTTCGTAAGTGGTCCCAGGCGTCCAAGCCACAGCGCATCAGCGTCGGCCTTCGGGTGCTGGGATCGGGTGCGTAGGTACTTGCGCAGGGCGTCATGTGTTTTCTGCCCGAAGGGCACGCCCCGGCGCTTGCGGCCTTTGCCCAGCACGCCGGCGACATCGGCATCCAGATCCACATCGCCCACGGCCATGCCGGTGACTTCCCCCAGGCGCACGCCCGTGGACAGCATGAAGCGCACTAGAGCAAGGTCTCGACGGCTGGCAAAGTCCGATCCTGCACAGGCGGCCACGAGCGCCTTCTGTTGGTCCTCGTCCAGCACCGGCACCGGTTGCTCAGGCACCTTAGGTGGGCTCATTTTCTCCATCGGGCTGTCGGTGATGGTCTCGTCGTCCACGCACCAGCGAAAGAACTGCCGAAGGTGGCGATAGTCGCGGCCCACGGTGTTGGCTGACAGGCCACGATCAAAGCCCTGGGCCAGATATTCCTCGACGTCGGCCTGACTGATTGCGGTCACGTCGGTGCCCTTGCGCTGATCGGTGCGCCACTTGCGGAAGGACTGCGCGCTGTCCAGGTAGGACTCGATGGTGCGCGGTGCGCGGTTTCGGGCGCGCAGACTGCGCTCCCACTCAGGCAGCAAATCCTCGATTTTGGTCCCCGTAACGCTCATGGAAATAGGGTACAGTCCGGTCCTGTAGAAGCGTTGTGCCGGGATACCTCGGCGTGGCGAAGGCAAAGAGAAAGGCCGAAAACCCTTGGAAACTAAGGGAAATCAGCCACTTGGTGGGGCGGGTCGGGCTCGAACCGACGACGACCAGATTATGAGTTGGTCTGGCCCTCAGCGGTGTGCATTCCCCTATAAATACCAAGCGTTTTCGGCATAATCCGATCCTGTAGACAGGGGGAGATCTATGCGTCGTCTTGGCAATCATCGGGCCTTGGAATTGTACCGGCAGGAACTTCTTGCCGCAGGCATCTCGCCGGGCACCATTCGGCTGCGTGTGTATCAGTTGGACATGTGGGCCAGGGCTTGCCCGGTGGACTTGCTGCTGGCTAAGCCTGAGCACCTGGTGGAGTTCATGGCAGCCCAGGAATGGGGTGCGGAGACTCGCAAGTCGATGCGCTCAGCCCTCCGGTCCTTCTACGGCTGGGCCTTTGAGCATGGGCTTACTGGTGCCGATGCCACGGTGAAACTTCCCAGGGTTCGGGTGCCCAAGGGTGAGCCGAAGCCGGTTCCCGAGTCCGTGCTGGCTGCTGCGATGGATAGGGCCGACGCCGAAACCTGGCGCATGTTGGTCCTGGGTGCGTTCGCCGGATTGCGTCGGGCCGAGATCGCCAGGGTTCATCTTGACCTGGTGACTGATCAGGGGCTGCGCATCACCGGCAAGGGTGGGCATACGCGGGTGGTCCCGATGCACCCGCTAGTGAGCGAGGCGCTGGATGGTTGTCAGGGCTGGCGCTTTCCCTCGACTGCTCGACCTGGCAAGCCGGTCGGACCTGACTACGTTCACGATCGAGTCTCACGGGTTCTCCCTCATCCGTGGACCACGCACACTTTGCGGCATCGCTTTGCTTCGCGTGCCTATGCCAACACGCGGGACTTGCGTGCGGTCCAGACATTGCTCGGCCATTCGACCCCGGAGACCACGGCGCGTTATGTGCTGGTGCCAGATGACAGCCTGGCTGCGGCCGTTGCCGGTCTGTAGATAGTGCGAGCCCCCCTTCGGCATGTCAGCGAAGGGGGGCTCGACTTCTCAGGCAGCGGCCCGCTGGACCTGAGTTACTGCGGCTTGACGTCCATGTAGAACGCGGCGGCCGCAGGGTCTAGGAGATCGTCAGTTTCACGATGGCGGCTGCGTTGACGGGCTTCACGTCCCAGCGGCCTTGCACCATGATGCCGACTTCGTCGGTGTCGGCGTAGGTCTGATCCAACACGCGAACGATGTCCCGGCTTACGTCATGGCCCACGGCGACCTGAGCGGTGTCATACAAGATGACGGCCGTATCCGGCGCGTGTGGCGTGACCGTGACCGGAAGGCCCAGCAGCGCACGCGGAGCGGCGTCCGCAAGTGACTGCGTCAGGATGCCGGTGCCGTTGTCGCTGGCGAACTTCTGGATGCGCGCCCAGTTGGTGGGCGAGATGATCCAGCGCGCCGATGCCTCATCGGCGTAGGCGCTGAGGTAGTCCTCGGTCATGTCGATCAGGTGCGACTTCGCCAGGGCGGTGCCTGCGGCCGTGCCCGCGTCGGTGAAGCCGGTCATGTTGAACACACCGACCGGTGATCCGGTGACAGCGGTCGAGCCGGAATAGAAACCGTAGTCGAGTTTCACGGCCGTGTCGGTCACGATCGCTTGGCTCAGTTGAGCCTCGACGTCGAGGAAGGATCGCGACATCAGTTCGGTGGACACCTTCACCACGGACTTGAACGAGTAGACACTCGAGCCGAGTAGTTCCAGTTCATTGGTTACCGGCGACAGTTCGGCAACAGCCGAACCTTCAGCAACGTAGGCCGCTGTGCCGAAACTGGTCAACGTCGGAATCTTGATCGCTTCGCCGTTGCTCGTGAATACGGGCGATCCGGCGCGCAGGAAGGTGGAACGTGCGCGAAGCGGCTGAAGGAGAATCCGCTCGACTTCGTCGCGGGAGAGCGTGCTATTTGCACTAGTTGATGCAGCCATGAGGAGGCTCACCTTTCATTAGGGGGATGAACGTGCGCGGCGCGCCTGGCGCTTTGCGAAGGTGGCTCCTGGCCGGTGCCAAGTATACGCGGATTTCCTGACACCGACCAGGGGCGATCTACAGCAGCCGTTGTCGGTAGATGCTCAACAGTCCCGGCTGTTCCGGCGCTTCAGGACGTGCGCCTTGCGGCAGCGGGCTGACAGGTCGTCGGCTCAACAGATACGGCCTGGAGGTCACGAGTTCCTCGACTGCGGCAAGAACTCGATCACGGTCGACGATGCCGTCTGCGTCGAGCATGTCATCGCTGAGTGTCAGCGCTTCAACGTCAACGAGTCGACCGTCGGCGCTGGCATACGCGCGTGCAAGTCGTTCGTTCGCAGCGTCAAAGCGCTTGGCTTTCACGCGACCTTCGGCGGCCTCTGCGCGCAGCCCGGC
>CAYPSE010000070.1:6384-8077 GCA_964413305.1 uncultured Rubrivirga sp.
ACGGCCAAGCGCATCACCGACTCCCATGCGCCGGAGAACCAGCGTTGCCGCTGACGGATCCGCGCTGTGAGTCGAGCCTCACCGGCTCGGATCGCATCAGCAGATGTCGGATTCGCCACGGCGTCGTTCAGCCAGTACGGCGGCAATGCGGCAAGCGCGGCGACCTGGCCGGTGAGTAAGCGCACGGCCGTCTCAAAGTTGGTCAGTTCTGCTTGTTCGAAACTGCCAAAACGCGCCGACTCGCTGGACGCAGCAATGAACTTCGATGCGCGTGCGCGTTCCCACTTGTCGCGAATGTTGTTCTCCAGCTGCTCGCGCTGCTCGGCGGTCATGCTCATCGCGTAGGCGTTATCGGGCACGAGTCCTGTCACCCAGCGTCGCGGTGCTGCAGCGAACTCGGCGGCCGTCATCAGGTCACTGGCGAGTTTCCCGATGGCTTGAACGATGGCGCGAATATCGACCAGGTCGCTCGTGCCGTCGGGTTCCATCAGTCGATATCGGTTCACGATCGGCACGATGGGCACGACGCCTAGCGCGTTCGGTTCAGAGCGCACGATTTCCAGGGACGTGGGCGCATAGTTGTAGGCGGTGACGGCGTTCACGTTCGGGTCGAGCGGATACGTCCCTGGTCCGGCGTACTCCACGATCTCACCGGGTGTGATCAGCAGCGCGTGGACTGTGCCATCAAGGTCGGCCCAGCGCTTCAATGCGGCCGTGACTCGCCGCGTCACCGGGTCGCGCTCAACGGTGACTTGAAGCGGTGACTCAGCAGTAATCGTCACGCGGCCTGCCTCATCAGTCCACACGAGAACGAATCCCCGGCCGTAGACCAGGGCATCGGTGTGGGCCGCCTGTGACTGTTCATCGAGGTCGTTGGCCTGCCACAGGGACATGAGTTGCTCGTCCACGACCTGACCCGGTGATGACCGGAAGGCGACGACCTCCAGGCTTTGAGTGACCGCCTCCACCGACATGCGGCAGAGGTTGACGTTGATGGGCCCAAGGCGGCCGTCGAGCATCCGCAGCAGTTCGGGGTCCATGAAGGCCAGTGGTTGAGTCCCGGTGAAGAAGCGCTCGTTGGTGATCATCTCGGGGCGCTGTGCCAACAGTTTGCGCTCGAGGCGCTCACGAATCTCTTCGGCTGTCATGTGTTTCCTTTCGTAGTGGGCGCAGGTGTGGACTGGTCGGCCTCGATGGCCGCCAGAATTCGCTTTCGACGTTCCGGCGTCATGCCGTCCTGACGACGAGCTGCGAGGTCGCCAAGTGCAGATATGGACCCGGCAGGGTCGTTGTCAACCAGGAGGCGCAACTTCATGCGCGCGGCCGGTGAGATGCCCAGCGACTCCAGTCGAAGTCGGACCTCCGCGGCGACCTTGATCGCGTTCGATGCCTCATCGCGCCACAGCAACGAGTGAAGGCGCATCGTGTCAATCACATGCAACCACTCGGCCGAGGTCAGCGTCGTGCCGATCGCGTCGCGGCGAAGGGTGTCGTACAGGGCTCGTGTCTGCTCAGGCCAGTCTCCTGCGGGAAGTTCGGGGCCGTGAACGTCACCGTCGGCGGCCACGACGCGGAATTCCTGCTGACGGCGCTTGCCGTCGTAATCTCGGACACGGTTCACTTTCGGAACAGGGCCACGGCTCACAGCGCACCTCCCAACGGGGTCTGGGGGCCAAGCGCGCAGAAACAAAGT
>CAYPSE010000071.1:0-7931 GCA_964413305.1 uncultured Rubrivirga sp.
CGAGCAGATGGTCGCCCACGCCAGACGGGATCACCCGGACGAAGCGTGCGGGGTGATCGCCGGTCCGGACTACACCAGGCCCACTCGGTTCATCCCGATGGTCAACGCCGCCCGCTCCCCGACCTTCTACGAGTTCGACTCGTCCGATCTGCTTCGGCTGTATCGGGACATGGATGATCGGGACGAGGTTCCGTCGGTCATCTACCACTCGCACACGGCAACCCAGGCCTACCCATCGCGCACCGACATCGCCTACGCCTCAGAGCCGGATGCTCACTACGTGCTGATCTCCACTCGGGAGACCGGCGATTCCGAAGGTCCGTATGAGATGCGTTCGTTCCACATCGTCGACGGTGAGGTTGCCGAGGACGTATTGGTGATCTCGGGCTAGAGCGGTGTCTGGTATCAATACGGATCCTGCAAAGGATTCGCACCTGCCGAACCTGTAGTCGTGCTTTCAACTAACTCCACCTAGGCTTATCGGGCACCTAGAGGGAGGAACGCCCATGGCCGTTGAAGTCCGAATTCCGACGATTCTGCGCACCTACACCGGTGGCGAGAAGGTCGTGAGTTCCGAGGGGACCTCCCTTCAGGACGTCGTCACCAACCTCGATGCCAACTATCCGGGCATTGCCGAGCGACTGATCGACGAAGCGGGCCTACGGCGTTTCGTGAACGTCTACCTCAACGATGAGGATGTTCGGTTCTTGGACGGCTTGGCCACTGAAGTGTCGGACGGTGATTCGGTGACGATCCTCCCCGCGGTGGCCGGCGGCTAACGTGCGCTTCGACTCCCTGCTCGACTCGGTCGGCCACACCCCACTCGTGGGTTTGCCGACGCTGTCGCCGAGTGCGGATGTTCGATTGTGGGCCAAGCTCGAGGATCGCAATCCGACCGGTTCCGTGAAGGATCGCGCGGCGCTGGCGATGATCATGAAGGCGGAAAAGGACGGCCTACTCCATCCGGGAGCGACTCTGCTCGAGCCAACGAGCGGGAACACGGGCATCGCCTTGGCGATGGTTGCCAAGCAACGTGGTTACAAACTCATCTGCGTCATGCCGGAAAACACGTCGGCCGAACGAGCTCAGTTACTGCGCATGTGGGGCGCGGACATCATCTACTCACCTGCGGCCGGTGGGTCCAATGAAGCAGTGCGCGTGGCCAAGGAAATCGGTGAGCGGAATCCGGATTGGGTCATGCTCTACCAATACGGCAATGAGGCGAACGCCCTCGCGCACTACGAGACCACCGGCCCGGAATTGCTCGCTGACCTTCCCACCATCACCCACTTCGTCGCAGGCCTAGGCACCACTGGAACCCTCATGGGGGCAGGTCGCTTTCTGCGGGAGGCCAAACCCGATATCCAGATCGTCGCTGCGGAACCCCGATATGGCGAACTCGTGTATGGGCTACGTAACCTCGACGAGGGTTTCGTGCCGGAGCTCTATGACGAATCCGTGCTGACGGGTCGTTACTCCGTCGGTCCTCGCGACGCTGTACGCCGCACGCGGGAATTGCTCGACAAGGAAGGCATTTTCGCCGGAATCTCGACAGGTGCGATCTTGCACGCGGCCCTGGGACTGGCAGCGAAGGCCGAGAAGAAGGGGGAGGCCGCGGACATCGCGTTCATCGTGTGCGACGGCGGATGGAAGTACCTTTCGACCGGCGCCTACGAGGGGACGTTAGAAGAGGCCGAAGCCGCGCTCGAAGGCCAGCTCTGGGCCTAACCCGCGAACTGGCATACCTGAGCGTGAGCATGAGATCGGGCGGCTCACGACCTATCCGCGAACCGCCCGCCTCAGCATGATGTATTTCGCTAGCGCATCTGGCTGAACCAGATCTTGGCGCCGGCGCTGTTGACGATCAAGATGATCAGCAGGTTCACCAGGATCTGGATCCAGCCTCCATTGCCGAAATGGAAGAAGCCGAAGACGATGTTGATGACCGCCAGGACGGAAATGAGGACCTGAGCGGTGGCGCTGCCAGCGAACGTCAAGCGGGTCAGCCAGAAGTAGATCAGGCCCAGCAGCATCATCAGGGTGCCGTTGAACCACAGGTAGAACGTTGAGACGGTGACTTCCTGACCGAAACTGTTGACGTACGTCGGGTTATCTCCGAAAGCTGACACGACGATCAAGATGCCGAACGTCAAGTTCAGAATGCCGGCGAGTGCAATCAGGATGCCGACGACCGTAACGCCGAATGGGCGGCGGATAGCGGTATCTCCTGCCATGGTCCCTCCTCGGGGAAGCTGCGCGACCAGTGTGGCGGCGCGAAAAAGAGACTAGAGAGCGCAGCAGCGGATCTGCAGTAGCCGCGCCGTAGGCTTGCTCGGTCATGACGAACAATTCGCCCATCGGAGTCTTCGATTCCGGTTTCGGTGGCTTGACTGTCGCTCGGTCGATCATCGACCAGTTGCCGAATGAATCGATCCGATACGTCGGGGATACCCGGCGTGGACCTTATGGACCGCAGCCCATCGCGAAGGTTCGCGAGTACTCGCTCGAGATCATGGATCGGCTCGTTGGCGATGGGGTGAAGGCGTTGGTCATCGCCTGCAATTCGGCGAGTGCGGCAACTCTGCGCGATGCTCGTGAGAGATACAGCGTTCCAGTCATCGAGGTAGTTCACCCCGCAGTGAGACGAGCCGTCGCCGCAACGCGCAACGGCGTAGTGGGCGTCATCGGTACCGAGGCGACGATTACTTCGCAGGCGTACGACGATGCATTCGCGGCTGCCCCCCACATCGAGTTACACACTCAGGCATGTCCGCGTTTCGTCGAGTTGGTGGAAGCTGGGATCACCAGTGGTGATGACGTCATCACCACTGCGCGTGACTATCTAGCCGATCTTCAGGCGGCGAATGTGGACACGCTCGTCTTGGGCTGCACTCACTATCCGCTGTTGACCGGTGCACTCTCGTACGTCATGGGCGAGTCTGTGACCTTGGTGTCGAGTGCTGAGGAGACCGCGCAAGATGTGTATCGAGTGCTGGTGGCCAATGATCTGCTGCGTGACGCTGACGCCGGACCGCCGCAATATTTATTCCTCGTGACTGGCGACCCCGGGGAATTCGAAGCCCATGGTCGCCGGTTCCTGGGGCCGGAGGTGGGATCCGTTCGGTCCCTATGAAGCTTGCTCGTTGCGAGGTTCGTCGTCCAAGTGCCGTATGGAGCGCAAAGACAAGGTCACGATCACCGTCACGATCAATAGTCCGGCGATGACGGGATAGACAGATCGCACCCCCCATTCCTCACTTGCTGCCCCAGTGATCAGCATCGCCAGGGGAGGGAAGACGTAGAACGCTGTGAGTTGGACGCTGAACACACGTCCCTGCTCCTGGGCGGGAATGCGCACTTGGACGAGGGTGTTGAGTAACGGCTGCATGGGGCCCCAGCTCAGGCCGAGGATGAAGCCGAAGATGGCAAGGACCCATAGCGGTGGCAGGAATGCCATGGGAATCACACCGAGTGCCGTCCCCAGTAGGGCGACGGTGATGATCTGGTGGTTCGTCAGTCGTTTGGTCAGCGGGCCATATGCGAATGCGCCCAGGACTCCACCTCCGGCGAGGGCGCCGATCACGATGCCCATGCCCTCGGGTTGGTTCAACGCCTCGAAGTGCACCGGGAGGATGACGGTCTCGGTGGGTAGGTATACGCCGGCAAGCACCATGATGGCGATGGTCAACACACGCAATGCCTTATCTGCCCACAGGGCAACGAATCCGCGAGTCAACTCGGAGAAGCCGGACTCCGATTTATCCCCGTCGGCCCGCGCCTGCTGGCCGGCATCGGAAACTCGCATGGCCGCAATGCACAGGGCTGCGATGATGAAGAGGGCACCGGGTAACCACAGCCCCTGCTCGGCACCCACCGTCGCGATGAGCGCTGCTCCCAACAGCGGGCCGACGGTCAACCCTGCCGCGAAGAGAGCCTCGTGCAGACCGTTGAGGGATTGAAGTCGCATCCCACTCGCGTCGGCCGCGTCAACAATGAGCGACTTGCGAGCTGTGTAGCCCGCGGGATCTAGTCCGGCACCGATGACCGCAAGGACCAGGATCCAGGCAAGGTCGAGTCCAACGAGCCAACCGACGATCGGGAAAGCGATGACCGACATAGCTGATGCGATGTCGGACAACACGCTCACGAGCTTGCGGCCATAGCGATCGATGGCTGCACCGACGAGGGGAATGAAGATCAGTGCCGGGAGCGTCGACAAAGCGGCCAGCAGTCCCGCTGCTGCCGGGGACCCTGTTTTCTCCAGAACCAGCCAGGGGAGGACGACCATCACGATGCCGTTGCCGATGCCGGAGGTGATGTTGGCGGTCTCCAGCAGGACCACCGGGGCACGGCGTCTCATCACGCTAGATAGTGTCACGTCCCATGACCAGATCAGATGGACGCACAGCTGACCAACTCCGACCTGTGACGTTCGAGCGGGGATGGTCCGAGCATGCGGAGGGGTCCACCCTCGTCTCCTTCGGCAAGACCAAGGTGCTGTGTACGGCTTCCTTCACCCCCGGCGTCCCGCGCTGGCTGAAGGATTCGGGAACCGGTTGGGTCACGGCGGAATACGCGATGCTGCCCCGAGCCACCACCACTCGCAATCAACGCGAGTCCGTGAAGGGCAAACTCGGCGGGCGAACCCAGGAGATCTCGAGGCTCATCGGTCGCAGTCTGCGTGCGGTGGTCGACATGAAGGGCCTGGGTGAGAACTCGATCCTGATCGACTGCGATGTCCTGCAGGCCGATGGCGGAACCCGCACCGCGGCGATCACCGGTTCCTATGTCGCCCTTGTTGACGCCATCAATTGGGCAATCGGCGAAGGTCACGTCGGCAGCAATCCGCTCACCGATTCGGTCGCTGCTGTGAGCGTGGGCATCATCGACGGTGAGCCAAGGCTGGATCTTCACTACGACGACGACGTCCGAGCCGAAACCGACATGAACGTGGTGATGACGGGCGCTGGAAGTTTCGTGGAAGTTCAGGGCACCGCTGAGGGAGAGCCGTTCGATCGCGCACTGCTGGATCGACTCCTCAATCTCGCAGCGGCGGGTATCGCCGACCTCACCACCTTGCAGAAGGCTGCTTTGTCGAGATGACTTCGATCGTCGTACTGGCAACGCGCAATCAGCACAAAGTCGACGAGCTGAGACGGATCCTGGCGAACGTCGGTCTGGACGTCGAATTGGTCGGGACCGAGCGATTCCCCGATCTGCCCGAGGTCCCTGAGACGGGAAGTTCATTCGCGGCCAACGCTCTGCTGAAGGCTCGCGACGTAGCACAGCGAACCGGTCACATCGCGATCGCCGACGATTCGGGACTATGCGTGGACGCCCTCAATGGAATGCCGGGAATCTTCTCTGCTCGTTGGGCCGGCCAGCACGGTGACGATCAGGCGAACCTCGCCTTGGTCTTGGCTCAACTTGCAGACGTCCCCGATGAGCGACGCAGCGCAGCCTTCCACTGTGCTGCCGCAGTCGTTACTCCCGGTGGCGACGAACGAGTCGTGGAGGGCGTCCTCGAGGGCACGATCATCCGTGATCCCCGTGGCACCAACGGTTTCGGATACGACCCGATATTCACACCCCGCGGTTACGCCCTCACCACGGCGGAACTGACCCCGGCCGAGAAGGATGCGATCAGCCACCGAGGCCAAGCCTTCCGTTCGCTGGCTCCGGTGCTCGCCGACCTACTCGTCTGACGTCCGCTTCGGGGATCGGATCAATGCTGCATCCGTGCGCAGGATCGTGCATTGCCACGAACCGCGGGGGGCATCGATCTTGACCGTTTCCCCAGGGCGCTTACCGATCAGGGCCGATCCGAGCGGCGAGTCGACCGATACCCGCTCATCGTCCAAGAAGGCCTCGGCGGGGTGAACGGGGATGACCCACAGTTCTCCTTCGGGAACGCGCAACTGGACACGAACCCCGAGTGAGATGCTTCCGTCGAAGGATCCCTCCGGCAGAGACAACGTCGTCGATTGAGCGATCAAGCGCTGCCACAGTTCCGCTTCGAGCAGCAGGGATTCGAAGGCCGTGACATCGCGTTCATCGCGCTCATCTTCGACGAGGAGCGGGCGCAATTCGGGCAGTCGGCGCTCGTGGATGTCACGAATCCTTGCCTCGATCAGTTCGATGCCCTGAGCGGTCAATTGGGGATCCTTGCCTGGCAGGGCCCACGCCGGCACCGCCGTTTCAGTAAGCGTCGTCATCTGTCGTATCCCTTCGGTGTGTTGTGGTCATGAGCGCACGTGATCGAAGCGCTCCTGTCAGTCGTCATAACTGGTCCCAGCCCAGGGGGGTCTGTCGGTGTTCGGATCGCGGATGAAGGCTTGTTCGATCGCGAAGAGTTCAGCGTCGTTACGGGTGTTGTCGAAACGCACCCAGATCTCCACTTCTCGTCCACTCACGCCCTGAAGTTCCTCGAGGATGGAACCGAGTTCGCCGTCGCCGTCGACGTCCGCCTCGATAGTCGTTTCGCTCATCCATCGCTCAGGGCCCACATCGATCGTGAGGCCTCCAAGACGCCATTCGTCAGCTTCATCCGATGGCAGTAGGACTCCTTGAAGGCGTTCGAGTCCCTCCACGGACTGACTAACCGTCGAGGCCGATGGTTTTGCGATGGCCGTCGATGATGTGACGCCTTCGACTACTCGAGCTTCAACGGGAACTTCAGGGTCGTCCAGGATGAGCGCAATGCTCCCGATGATCACCCCCAAAGCGACAACCAAGCCAGCAGTGGCAACCCACAAAGATCTACGCGATCGCCGGGGTGAAGTCATGCGCTAAGGAAAGCGGGACTTGGTGAATACCGACTGAGCGATTCCTGAAGACCACCTTCACAATTCGCTCAGGGATGATTCATCGGGGGTGGACATGCTCAAGTGTCAGGTCGATGAGCCGGTGATCAATCCGAGGCGGGAGTCATGAAGTGGCCATCTTGATCGTTGAAGACGAGCAGGGCATCGTCTCATTCGTCAGGCGCGGTTTGGAATCGGCCGGTTACACGGTGGTGGAGGCAGCTGATGGCATCGACGGTCTTGCAGTCGCGATGCTTCCGGACATCGATCTAGTGATTTTGGACCTCGGCTTGCCGGGGATACCTGGCGAGGAACTCCTTCGACGGCTGCGAGCCCAACGGCCAGCCGTCCCGGTGATCGTATTGACGGCGAAGGACGCGGTCAGCGATCGTGTCGCCAACCTGGAAGCCGGGGCCGACGACTACCTGGTCAAGCCCTTCAGTTTTTCGGAGTTGCTCGCGCGAGTACGGGCTCGATTGCGAACTTCCGGTCAATCTCGCTCCGATGTGATTGCGGCAGGCAATCTGGTCTTGGATCTGGGAGCCCGAGCCGTCTCCGTCGAGGAGCAGACGTTGAGTCTGTCAGCGCGGGAATTCGCGCTCCTCGAGGTGTTGACGCGCAACCCTAATCGGGTTCTGTCGCGTGAGCAGTTGCTGGATATGGTCTGGGGATACGACTTCGACGGATCCTCCAATGTGGTCGAGGTCTACGTAGGCCAACTACGACGCAAGATCGGAACTGAGCGCATTGAGACGGTTAGAGGCGTCGGCTACCGACTCAAACCCATCTAGCCCCTGGCATCGGCCACGTCCATGACGCTTACCGTTCGGGTAGTCCTGCGCTCGCTGATCGTGATGGCGCTGGTACTCACCGCTATGGCGGTGTTGATCTTCGAGATCGTCACAGTGTGGGGTCGATCGGAAACCGATCGCATCGCGCGAGATGAGGCGGATCGGCTGGTGGTGATTTTCACTACGGAGATCGAGGAATCGGTGCACGAGGGTGCTGGTTTCGATCAGGCGACCTTGGTCACCGATGCGCGTCAGGCACTCACCAGCTATGCCGGTGGTCCCCTGCATTTGGCGACCATCTCCGTGGGTGATGCTCGGTTACGCACCGACACTGGCC
>CAYPSE010000072.1:0-7880 GCA_964413305.1 uncultured Rubrivirga sp.
TGGCGATGTGCGTCGTCGCCACGACTGCAAACCCAACGCGCGGCGCCCGCGCTGCGCGGGCACGCCGCATCCCCCGATCACGGGTGCGCGAGACACCTATGCTCAGATATCACCAACACGAAACGGGTCTCGATTGAGCGCCATTGCGTGGTTGGTAGATTACAAGCCGTGACCAAGACCATCGCAAAGGCCTTGACTCTCGTGTTCCGTGCACTTCCGGCCGTGGTTCCCTTCGCGAGAGGGACGGCGGCGTCGCGCACCCAGCGTCGCGCACCCAGCGGCGGGCGCTCCGCAGCCACGCCCGCACGACACCGCTCGTCACGCCTTGCCGCGACCGCTGTTCTTGCCTGCGCCTGGACGGTCGACATCGCAGCGGCGCGCCAGGACTCCGCGGTGGTCTTCACGATCGAGAAGCTCGGACAGTCGGACCCAGCCGCCGTCTTTGATGCCGATCTCGAGCAGGACGCAGCGATTCGAGGGAGCGATGGGCTGGTCAACTTCGTCGAGTTCCGCGATGTCCTGACCCGTGAGGAGCTCGCCGGGTATCTCAGCCAGAGCCACGCTCCGATCGCAGTGCGACTGGCGGTTTGGCAGTGTGCGGTTGAACGCTGGCCGTCTTTCGTAGAGACGCTCTCGAGCCGCCGTCCGACACAACGGAACGAGATGATTCGGTCGTCGCGCGAATGGGGCGCCCAGATTGATCGAGACGGCGCACCTGATCCGCGACTCAAGTCACGGCACTCCCGGCTTGTCGTCTGCATCCAGGCCGAGCGGGCTGCGGCAGAGGTGCGTTCCTCGCCGAGCTGGCGGACTGGGCATCGACGGCCCTTTCGACCCAGACGGGCGCGGTCGAGGCCGCCCCCGCTGCGCGTGCCGATCTCCCAGCGGATCTTCTCGAGCCACTCGTCCAGCGCGCCCGATTGCGCAACACTTCGGAGTCGATTCTCGGAAGGCCACCGCGCTGGATGTCCGTCGACCCGCGTGTCATGCTGGCAAGGTGCGCGCCCGCGACGGTGGATCGTGACGCAACCGACGACATCCTCCAGGCGTTCGAAGCTTCGCGCGCCAGCCTTCTTCTTGCGAGATACCGCGCGGAGTGGCAGGCGCTCGGTCATGACGAGGGCGTGCGGCAAGCCGCATGGAGGCGAGTCGAAGCGCTGGAACGACGGATCAGGCAGGAGACGCGGTCGGCGCTCCGCGACATGGCCGGTTCGCTCGACGAGCGCGCGGGCGAGCGTCTCTCTCTCATCGCTGCGGCCGAGTGCTACCCGGAGTTGGCGCCATCGCTGCGACAGGTCGCGCTTGCAGTCGATGGGTCGGGCTTGACCAATGCGCACGACGAGGAGCAGACGAACTTCCTGGCCTGGCGCGAGCAGGCGATCGCAGCCACGCGGCGGGCCATCGATGAACTCGATGCAGCCTCGGAGCGTGCAGGGTTCCTTTGGATCCGGTCGTCGGATGCATCGCTCCACGATTCGGTCGAACTCGCCCGATCACGACTCGAGTCGGTCTTCCAAGACAAGCCTTGACATTGCCACGATGGAACCCAGTGTCGCGCGGGCACCGCTCGGTGTCCGCGCTGACACAGGACCTCGCGGTTCCCACGCGCGCAGAATGCAGGGTGCAGCTTCATCGCCTGTTGGTGCCTGTTCGAACCCGGCATTGGACGATCTCGTGCCGCTTGATTGCCTCCGCGTACCCGCTGGTACCCGCTCGTACCCGCCAGTGACCCGGCATCGGGTTCAACACTCTTGGGTTACCCTCCGATGATGGCTGCTGTTTCATCGGCACTCCTGACGCAGGTGGGTGCGCGTGCACTCTGTGTTGTGGGAGGCCTCTCCGCCGTCGAGTGGCGCGACGCGGTGGCGTGATCTCGTGCCGCTTGGTTCCTTTTTGGTACATACCCGCTCGTACCCGTCAGTGACTCGGCATCGGGTCTTGTACCGGGTTGGGTTTGTAGAAGCCGGTCGCCTCGCTCATCCCCGCGCGGGGGTACGCCGCCACGCAAGGCGGAATTCTTCGTGACTTTCGGGGAAACTCACTTGACTGTCATCGGGGGGGGGTAAATTGTGACAGTTGGCTGAGGCCCGTCGCCGACGCCGTACCTGTTGTGATCCGCGGCATGCGCCACGCCTGCACGGTGGCGCGCGCTGCGTCCGAATCTCCTCGGCACCAGGCAACTTGTTTGCATGTGATGGTCAACATGACGTTACGGTCTTCAACTCGAAGGAATCGGAATCCAACCGGAACCGCGACGGCGCTGAGCCTGCTCCTTTGTTCGGGCGCGATGGCGGTAGCCACGTTTCTTCATGTGGCCGCAAGCAACGCGGACGATCCGCCGCCCGACGAATTCCCCGTCACTTCGTCCCAAGATCTGGATGGGGATGGCTCGGACGACATGGTCGATGCTTCACCGTCCGGCGACAGCCCGAACGAGCTCGAGGCGGGGCTTGTCGTGATCACGACCGGCACTAATAGGGCCGTCACCATCACGGGGCGAGAAGTGGGTGACCTGTTCGGGGCGTCGATCGCAGTTGCGGGCGACTTGAACGGCGATGGTTTCGCAGACCTCATTGTTGGTGCGCCGCTGGAGCAGAGCGGAGAGGGGCGAGCGTATGTCTTCTACGGACCATTTCGCGACTACGAGAACCCGACGCTCCATGTCGACGACGCGGACATGATCTTCCGGAGCCCGCTCGCGGGTGAGCTGAGCTTCGGTACCTTGGTGCGAGGGGTCGCCGATGTCGACTGTGACGGGCGTCCGGACCTCGGCATCGCCGCCCTTGCCCCTGCCGGTCAAGGCGCTCCGCCGATCCTCGTCAGCTACATCGTGTCGGGTGCCTCCGGAGCGCCGCTCTACCGCGCGGTCGGCGGCACACCGTTCAACACGTGGTTCGAAGCCGTCGGGGATGCCGAGGGCGACGGCGATGTCGACTCGAAGGACCTTGCGATCGTCAATCGTAATCTCGGTAGCACCGGTGCCCATCTGACGCTCCGCGACGGCGACTTCAACGCGGACGCGCAAGTCAACGGGATCGACCGAGGCATGCTGATCGGCAACTGGGGCGCGAACCACTCCCTGCCGATTCGCAAGTGTGGCAATACCTGCCCGCCTTGGGTCCCACCGGGATTCCACTGCGTTCAGGACTGCGACGGCGATTGGATTGTCTTGCCGTCGAACGTCTGGCCAGACTGCAACCCCATCCTGTGCACGATGGACAGCTGGTGCGGCTACACGATCTCCATTCTTGGTCCTGGACCGATGGCCCCGACTCCGAACCCGCCTCACAGAGTCGGCTGGGAGTCCGAGGTGCTGATCGAGGTTGGCACCGGAGGCACCGGCGGTCCGGCCGACTGGGTTGTCCTCGAGGGTGAGGATCTGATCGAGGTGCTCGAGGTCGGCTACGACTCGTTCCGGTTCCGCGCCCTCGAGTTTGGGTACGTGCGTATCCGGTGCAGCTACTCTCCCTGCCCAGGGTCGTGCTATTTGGAAGTCCCGATCGACATTACCTGGGTTGACTCGGATTCCGACGGCATCCCCGATCACTGGGAGTTCCTGCTTGGCCTCGATCCGAACGACCCGGACACCGATGGCGATGGGGTTCCCGACGGCGACGAGGATGCCGACGGTGATGGCCTCAGCAACCATGACGAGTTCATCTACAGCACCAATCCCCTCAGTCCTGACAGTGACGGTGACGGCGTCAACGATGGGGCGGAGGTCGCCCAAGGCAGTGACCCAAACGACGGATCCGATGGTGGGGTCGCGCCTGCTCCGGAGGATCTCGTCAGCATCGTACTTCAGGTTGGGGACAGCAGTGACAGCAACTCCGAGATGTGGATGTTGGAGGTTGGTGACATACGCTTCAAGGCTCCTGGGCACGGGGAGGTCACGCCGCCGACGATCTTCCAGTTTCTGCGCGGGAAGTCGTATCCGATCAAACTTGTCCATCTGAGCAGCAATGTCTCACCGCCGGACTATGACTACACGGCCCACCTCACGCCGGAGGCGACCAGCTGCGCGATCGTCGACGATCCGCAGAGTCTCTTGGGCGTTCACTGGTCAGGAGAAAGCAATCCGGCGGCGGGGAAGGAAGCGACCCTGCACCTTCCAAAGGTCGATCTCGATATCGATACGGACAACACCAATGGCTTCTCGGCGCCTGACTCGAATGCTGCCGAAGACGAGGCCGAGATGCAGGGGCCGGGCAAGCTGATGTTCACGGGCCTTGCGGACACTGACTCTGACGGCATCCCTGACTGGGCAGACGGGATCGAGTTGGCGGGGCTCGAAGCGGGGCCTTCGGGCGCGGCATTCGTTCCATTGGTGCTCGATGTCCCGGACGCGGTCATGGCCGCGCTCGATGATCCAAGCGCGTATGTTGCTCTCGCGTACGACATGTCCGATCCGGCGCTCATCACGCCGGGCAATCTCTCTGTTCGGCCGCCAGGCGCCTATCGGCTCTGGACGAAGGATGGGACCTCGATGCGCAATCCACTTCCGGCGACGGAGGGCGGCGACCTCGTAGCCCCCGGCGTCCGGCTCGATCGCACGAAACTGAATTCGATGCGATCGGGAGGTGACAAGGTGACTCTCTACCTTGAAGCTGTCAGCCCGACCACGAGTGAGGCACAGCGGACTATCACTGCCTCGCTCGTCTTCTCCACGGCCGCAGGCAACTGTCCGTCGCCCATTACCGATTCCGTGAAGGCGGCCGCAATTGAGATCGAGATTCTCGATGCAAGGGCATGGGGTCCAAGCTGGTCGCCGGAAGCAGGGGTTTCCCTGTCCAACTCGGACCTGGATGCCGACATGGCCGCCTCGGCTCACATCGGAGGAGCCATCACTGACGGCGCCAGCCTCTGCGTCATCCGGCTGAAGCCGTACTTTTCGGAGATCACCCAAGTCTGGCCAGACCTCGAGATCGCGATGACGAAGGGCGGCGATGCGACCGTCAACGAAGCCAAGGTGGTCGGCACGTTCCACCCCGTGTCAGAGGAGACGGCGGCATTGCCGCCGCTTCCCACGCCCTTCGACGCCTTGCAGGCGGGTCAAGCGGCGACTGCTCCGATCACCTCCGGCAAGGCGTTCTACGTTCCACCCGAAACATATGCCGACCCCACCGAGACCCTCTCGGCACAGGCGCTCAATGCCCTCGAAGAATGCCGGATGTGCATCGAGCTCCGACAAGGCGGCACTCGGGTGGCAACGCGCTCATTCCTGCTGCGACGTCCGCCGCTCGTGTTGGTTCATGGCATCCTCAGCAGCCCTGCGACCTGGTCGGCTGCGGAATGGAACGAGGTGCCCGGATCGCCAGTACCGACGAGAGTCTACAAGGCTGATTGGAGTGCGACCTCCACGAAAGGCTACAGCGAGAACTACGGAATCGTTGCGCTTGCCATTGAAGAGGCGCTTTCCGAGTATCGAACCGCCAACGACAACGGTCACGCCGCGGTGTGCAGCTTCCGCGGCATTCGGTACGCGGCGACCCGAGCTGACGTGGTCGCCCACAGCCAGGGCGGCCAGTTGGCCCGGTTCTACATCGCGGATGGAATGCCGGCCATTATCGATCGGGTCGGCTGGATCTCCTCGCTGCTGAACGGGCGGAGCGAGGCGAATACGTTCGGTCGCTGGCCCTATCTCCGCAGCGGCAACTACGGCGCGGGCAGCATCAGGCGTCTTGTCACGCTTGGATCACCATTCAAGGGATCGCCGCTTGCGAACACCGCCAGCCTGATCCTCGCTCCCGGGGAGGCCGGCGATCCGGTTCCGCCCCCTGGTTACGTGGCATTGCTCGCCTGGTACACTAGCGGCCGCATGGATCCTGGCTTAGCCTCGATGCTGTTCCAAGGCACGCCTGAAAACCCAGGCGCCTACATCGAGCCGACGTGCGTGGCAGACTTGTGCACAGGGAGCGACGCCCAGCTCGCTCTTGAAGCGGCCATCTATCCGTCGGGCCACCGACAGGTTCGTTGGTATCCGATCGTGGGGATCGCCACCCAGTCTGCCGGTGATGCGCCCGTGCAAGGGGCGCTCTGGGCGCTTCTCTTCTCGTTCCTTCCCATGGTCCCCAATGACCCCACCGAGATCAGTCCGCTCAGTCCCGCCAACAGCGACTTGATCGTTCCAGCAGCTTCGCAGCGCAATCTCGGGCTGACGGGAAGCCCCAACGCGCTTGCGGGCCAGGAATTCCAGTTCACCGCCCACGTGGCTGTGCCCGGACTCTCTGGGGAGACGAGCTCGGTGGAGATTTCGACCAAGGTGCGGAGCCTGCTTTCCGGCTGGCCAACTGTCTTCAATACCTCTTGGAGTCTCGGCCCATGAACGCGCTCCCCGCCCACTCCCTTCGCGTCGCACTCGTCTGCATCCTCTGTCTGGTCAACTGCGTCACCAGCGCAAGTAGCGCAGTCGTGCGCATCACGGTGACGGTGAGCACTGAGGACGGGAAGCGGCTGCAGGGATGTCTGCTTCGAGCACTCGTCGACGGCCGGTCTCCAGGCGTGATCGACGGCGTCACCGACGCGAACGGAAGCGTGGTCCTCGCAGTCGATCTGCCGCCCGAGGCATCATTCGTCGAAATCCGTCATGGCTTCTCGTCCCCGTCGACGATCTCGCGAGCAGACCAGCTTCGCATCTCGAAGGTCTCAACGCAACACGGGATCGACTATCACTTCGACGCGTCGCATCGCGTCTCACTCGTTCCGCGTCAGTTCGACTACGAGTTGAGCATCACCGCGTGGACCGCGGTGACCGTCACGGCGACCTTTGTGGACCGACAGGGTCGCCAGTGCTCGGGAACACTCTATGGTCCGCCCATGACGTGGCCAGGTGGCTGGAGTCGGGGACAGTCGCATCCTCTGCGAGCGCTGCGAAAGGGCGCGGCGGCGGACCTTGCGGCGGGGGTATCAGTTGGCGGGTATCTTGTCGTGAAGCCGATTCACCTAGACGCGAGCCGCACGTCGAGCGATGTCGACCTGGGCGCCGTCGTGTTCGACGAGCCACCAGCGGGAGTTGCGATCAGAACGAAGCTCGTCAATGACCAAGCCTTGATGTCCAAAGGCGTTCGACTCAGCATTCTTCGAGGAATGACGGTCATCTCGTCTGACGGAAAGCTCATAGCGTCCTTCCGGGCAGCCGGAACCGACGCGAACGGAGCGCCCGTCGGCGACGCCCCGATGGAGTTGGACTCCAGCGCGCGCTGGCAGCCAGTGCTACCTCCTGGAGAGTACTTTGTCGTCCCCCGGTTCTTCATGTACGACGAGCTCCAAGCGATCGTCATGCGACTGTTGGCGAAGGGCGTCGATCTGTCGAAGAGCGACATCCCTCGCATCACCGTGCGAGAGGGAGCTCCGAATGACGATGTCGTGGACCTCGTGAAGTGCCGCGAAGCGATACTTCGACTCGCAGCGCGAGAAGGGGTCATCGCGAACGACAAGTTCAAGTAGAGGCATCGCCTCAGAATGTGGCGGTAGAACGTGGGCTTGCGGAGCAAGCCGCACAATTCGCCTCTTGCCTGACACTTACCGCGGCCGATCCCACGGCCGGGGTGCACCGCATCCAGTTTGACGATCTCGTGCCGCTTGGTTACCTCTTGGTACCCGCTCGTACCCGGCACCAAGCAGGCACAGTCGGAGAGGTCATGCAAGTTCCGTGAATCCCGCACCTTGCGTGCACGGTCGCATCGTGCCGGGGACGGACCCGCTTGCACCCGCTCGTACCCGCCAGTGACCCGGCACCGAGTTTGACCCGGACATCAGCCCCCACACGATCCGCCACAGCTTCGCCACGCACCTGCTCGACAACGGCGCCGACCTGCGCGCCGTCCAGGAGCTGCTCGGCCACCAGTCGCTGTCGTCGACGCAGGTGTACACGCACCTCG
>CAYPSE010000073.1:0-7806 GCA_964413305.1 uncultured Rubrivirga sp.
GTGGTGGCGCTGGCGAACAAGGAGTCACTGATCATCGGTGGGGACCTGGTGCGCGGGATCGCCGCACCCGATCAGATCGTGCCGGTGGATTCGGAGCACTCGGCGATTGCGCAGTGCTTGCGTTCGGGGACGCGTGCGGAGGTTCGGCGGTTGATCTTGACCGCCTCGGGTGGGCCGTTCCGCGGATGGAGTGCCGCTGAGTTGGCTTCGGTGACGCCATCGCAGGCATTGGCGCATCCGACGTGGAACATGGGACCGCTCGTGACGATCAACTCCGCGACTTTGATGAACAAGGGACTCGAAGTGATCGAGGCGCACCTGCTGTTCGATTATGACTTTGCGGATATCTCGGTGGTGGTGCATCCGCAATCGATCGTGCACTCGATGGTGGAGTACGTGGACGGCTCCACGATTTGTCAGGCGTCACCGCCGGACATGCGCCTTCCCATTGCGCTGGGACTGGACTGGCCCACGCGAATCGTCGATGCAGCGCCGGCGTGCTCGTGGGATTCAGCAACGTCGTGGGAGTTCTATCCGTTGGACGAAGAAGCCTTCCCCGCGGTCGGGCTTGCTCGCCGAGCCGGCTCGGCTGGAGGAACGGCACCCGCGGTTCTCAACGGTGCCAATGAAGTGTGTGTCGACTTGTTCTTGAAGGAGCAGTTGCCGTTCACCGGAATCGTCTCGACGGTGTCGGCGGTGGTGGACGAGCACCTTGATGGTGCGTGGGTGTCTGGTTCGGTCGTGACTTTGGCGGATGTGTTGGCCGCTGATGCATGGGCGCGAGAAAGGGCCCGGGTGTTGGCCCAGGCCCTCCCGCGTTGAAGACTTCTACTGCTTCTTGAAGATCATGTGCAGCTCGAGGGTCTCCTCGTTCGGGCCACGGCTCGCAGACTTCAGCGAGACCTTCATGTTCTGGCCCTTCTTGCCGGTGATCGACATCCCGTAGGCGCGCGCATCGGCGCCGTCCTCGTCGTCGGCGTCGTCGAACACGATGATGTTCTTGCCGTTGGAGAACCAGCTGCCGCGATTGGTCTGGATGATCGGGATGTTGTCCCGGTAGCTGCCGTTCTTGCGAAGGGTCAACGTGGTGTTCGCCTCTCAGTACCAGCGCTCGGAGAACTCGGTCGTGGGAGTGGGGCAGGGGACGACCGCCGCGTCACCGATCTGAAGGCCGACGAGCTTCCAGGTTCCAGCAGGATCGACCAGGTGGTCGTCCGCCTGAGCCGGAGCCATCGGGAGTGCGACCATCAGCGCGCCGGCGGCAGATGCAGCCAGCGCGCCCTTGATTGTCGCGTTCGAGCGTCGTGTCATGTAGTTCTCCTCATAGTGGGGGCGGTGATGGTGTTGCATGGGATGGAAGGGGAAGCGGTGTGGCGTCGTTGAGCGAGAAGGTGTAGCCAGCAACGATGAGCTGGTCGTGAAAGGCGCTCTCGTCGAAAAGGAGGGCAGGCGCAGGTGCGTCGGTCGGAAGCCGAGAGGACCACTCCGGTCGGGTGGGCGCAACCCCCGCGAGCTTCGCAGCTCCGGCCAGTATTGGAAGGAAGACGTTCTGCAACCAGATGGGTGGGCTTGTGGCCCGAATGTCGTTGCGGAACGCCCAGAATGTCGCCCCCAATTGCAGCGGACTCTTCGGAGCTCCCGCGGGGGTGTGTGGAAGGTCCGATGAGATTCCGGCGAGGGCGTCGTGCAGTTCGGCGGTCTGGCTTGCCGGCTGCAATTCCACGACTCCGCGCACCAACCGACCGGAGGCGTTCGCTTCGCTGTGCACCACTCCCGGAGGAACGACCGCGGTTTGCCCGGGTCCCAGGGTGAAGCGTTCCCCGCCGACGGTGAACGTGGCCTCACCTTCGAGGATCGTGAAGATCTCCGCGCAGTCGGGGTGGGTGTGATCGACGATCGTTCCACCCGGATCCGAGGTCCAGCGGTAGCGAACCAGAGCGCCGTTGGATTCCAGGCCGGTGACCGTGTACTGGATGTGTTCGCCGGTAGCTGGATTGAAGGTGGTGCGGTACAAGGCCATGTCACGTGCCCTTCCTAGGAACCGCCGCCTTCATGAACGGATGCTCGGTGACGACCGCGAGCATGGGTGAGGACATGCATGTCGCCGGAAGGGCTAGCACTTCGGTGTTCGGAGTCTGCGCTGGTGGGCTGGGTGCATGCGAGTACTCGTGGTGGGTGGCGGAGTAGCCGGATTGACGGTGGCGGCCTTGTTGGGGCGAACCGGCGGGCATCAGGTGACGGTGCTGGAGCGGATAACCGCGTACGGCGATGTCGGATACGGGCTCGGTCTGTATCCCCTTGGTGCCGCGGTGTTCAACGCTCTCGGTGCCGGAGATGAACTTCGCCAGCGTTCGTGTGAACTGGGGACCTACCGAGTGTGCGGGCCGACCGGGGAAGTGCTGCAGGAGGTGAGTCTGCGAGACCTATTGGCGCCCTACGGGCAGATGCGCGGGACGTCCCGTGCGGATGTACTTGCGATCTTGGCATCGTGTTTGCCCGAGGGGTGCGTGGAGTTGGGCGTGGACTGCACCGCGGTGCGGGCAGTGGAGGCAGGCGCGGTTGTCCTGACCGAGGACGGGCGGGAGTTGGCAGCCGACGTGGTGGTCGTCGCGGACGGAATGCACAGCCGCGTCCGCGAATCGTTGTTCGGGCCGGTGCGCGAACACGACACGGGGTTCGATGCCTGGATGTGGTGGGCGCCGCTCGGTCACTTCGAGCGCACCTTGGTCACCGAGTACTGGGGTCCGACCGCGTTCGTTGGTCTATATCCGGCGAAGGACGCTCTCAACGTAGCCGTCGGCATTCCACGACGTCTTTCACCGGACCCGGGGGAGTCGTCTGAAGCCATTTTGTCCCAACTTCGGGCACTGGTGGGCGAACACAACTCAGCCGGCGCCGAACTGGATGTGTGGTCGGTTGCGAAGGGCGTGCCGTTCCCCTGGCGATTGGCGGACGTTCGAGCCCCAGCGCTGACCGCCCTCGACGGTCGTGTGGCGCTGCTGGGGGACAGCGGCGTCGGCTTCCTGCCCACCGCTGGTGTGGGCGCATCGAATGCGATGAGGTCAGCCGCGGCCTTGGCCTACGAGTTGTCCCTGGCTGACGCCGGGTCCGCACCCGCTGCCGTTGCCCGATGGAACAAGCGCGTCGGGGAGTTAGTGCGCGGCAACCAGGAGGATTCGCGCAGATTGGCGAAGGTGATGCTGGTCGAACACAAGACCACGTCGCGGGTCATCGATACCGTGATGAAACACATGCCGATCACGATGATGACCAAGAGCATCGTCCGAAGCATGGAGGCTGCATTCTGAAGCAGACGTCCACCGGGGGCGGGCTAGCCCCGTTGACACTTCCTTCGATGCGCCCCCTAGCAATTGAGTCAAGCGAACCGCTTGTGATGGAAGTGACCCATCGGGAGTCCTCGCGGCGCGTAGATTCACCAGGTGCCTAGTTCGATGTCTACTCTCCTCGAACTCGTACGCCGGGCGCTGAGTGACCCCGTTGCGGTTGGTCTTCGAGCGTGGGCAGCAGCGCTGCCACTGGTGCTGCTCGATGCCTTCACGTTGCCGTACCTCGTCCTGGACGATCCCGACCTGGGACGAGCGGTGACGATCTCGGCCGTCGCTGCACTCGGGTATGCGATCGCAGGTCTGTGGTTGCCGCTCGCCCGCCTTGCGATGGGCCATTCGACGCGGCCATGGATCGTCAGCCTGGTGGCGTGGGCCGTCGTCGGAGCGACCTGGTCCGCAGTCCTGGTCGTGTGGAGCCGAATCGTGGATGGGCGCCCTTTGATCCTCGGAGTGGTGGGTGTTCCGGCGGCACTGTTCGCCACCGCCTCGATGTCGGTGGTCTTCGCCTCTTTCGTGGCTATCGTGCTGCACGCCCATCGCCTGTCGCAGATTGCGGCGGCCGCCGCCACAGACGCCACTCATCGCTATCGCGCGACCAGCGAACAGATGATGGCCGTGCAGATGGGCGCGCGTCTGGGACTACGAACCTGGCTGGACGACGTTCTCCGGCCGGCAGTCAGCACCTTGATTGAGGATGTGCAGTATCGGCCCATCGACGCTGCTGCCCGGATAGACGCGGTCCGCGAGCAACTCGTCCGAGGAACCAGTAGGCGCCTGCATCCCAGGGCGGTGTCCTTGGGGGTCGATGCGGCGTTGGCCAGCGTGCTGCGCGCCCATGACGTCACTGCTGGACCGGTGATCGAACTCGCGATCGAGATTCCACCTGAGATAACCGCGTGTTTCGCGCGGTGTCTTGATGTCCTGCTGGTTCCCCAACGATGCGAACCCGTGAGTGTCGTGGTGGACGTTGTAGGTGATCAGGTTCGACTCCGGATTACCGGCATAGCCGATTCAGCACTCGCCAGCGGCCCCGAGGTTCTGGCCCGTGTGCAGAATCTGGATGGATCGGTAGAGATGACTGCGGGTGGCGTGGACATCCGTGTGCCGCTGCATCGAGTGGTCCCGACGGATGATTTGTCCCGTGGGACTGTGCGTGCAAGCGACGTCGACGTTCCAGCGCTGGTGGCGATCGCGGTGACGCTGCTTACGGGCATCGTCATCGCATTAATCGACGGTCGAGTCGTGAGCGTCTTGCTTGGTTGCCTGGCCGCGTTCGCTGCGTCGAGCATGCTTCGAATGGTGCCCGTGGATCGAGTGGTGGTGGGACCGGGTTATCGCCGACGGGTTTCAGGCGCGGCGATCGTCGGTGCGACATCTTGTGTCATCTCCGCCCTGATCACCGCAGCCTGGTGGGCGTCGTCAACCGCGCGTACCGGAACGGATCCGGCGGTGATCTTCTGGTTGGCCAATAGTGTGGTCATTTGCGCAGTGATCATCGTCGTTCTCCTCATGCGTGAACGCATAGCCGCCTGGCAGGAACAAGTCGCTGTCGCAGAGCGGATGTCGGTGGCCGCTTCACTGGCCGCACGCGTCTCCATCCGAGATGTCGATCACTTCCGAGAGAAAGTCGCCAGCGTCCTGCACAGCCATGTTCAGGCTCGAATGATCGTGGCCGCTGGGCGCATGGAGGATCCACGTGGCCCCGACAAGGACGGCGCGTGTCGGGCGCTGCGTACGATCGAGCGAAGTGACCTTCCCCACCTTCAACGTATCGCTGCCGGAGGTGTCGGTGCGGCGCATTCTTTGAGTGCGCTGTCGGGAGCTTTCGCCGAAGTGGACGTCTGCATGCACGTTGATGAGGGCTTCGAGCCCGATAGAGGCGGTCCGGTCGTAGAGGTTGTGCACGAGGCGATCGTGAATGCCGTTCGGCACGGGGGCGCTTCGCGTGTCCGGGTGAAGGTCCGCTCGCAGGAAACCGACTGGTTGGTGACCGTTGCGGATGACGGTCTGGGGCCTGGTCTGAAGATCGACAACGGACTTGGGCTGTCCTTGGTGGATGCTGCATCCGGTGGTCGCTGGGAACTGTCCGTGGATTCCGGCGGTGGGGCTGTGCTGACTGCGTGGGTAGGAAAATGATCCGCACGGTGGTCGTGGAGGACGAACCGCTACTTGCGGAGTTGCTTACCGAATCCCTGCGAAAGCACGCCGGAATCCAGGTTCGAGACTTTGTGTGCACGGGTAGACAGGCGTTAGCCGAAGTCGACCCGCTGGAGATCGATGCGGCCGTGCTGGACATCGACCTAGGACCTGGTCCAGACGGGGTGGAAGTCGCGACGTCTTGGCGAAAGTCGAATCCGAACATGGGCGTTGTGTTCATGACTCATCTGGTCGAACCGGGAGCCCTGTTGCTCGGCGGCGGATTGGCGTACCTACCCAAGCGGCGGGCAACGTCTATCGAATTTCTCGTTGAGTGTGTGCACGTGAGTGCGAGCGGGGGAGTGATGGTGGATCCGCAGATCACGGACTCACTACCTGCGGTCTCGGCGGGGTTGGCGCAACTGTCACCACACCAACAACGCATCTTGCGCGCGATTGCGACGGGTGCGTCCAACAAGAAGATCGCAGCCGATCTGGGCATAAACGTGAAGTCCGTGGAAAACGCCACGGCCAGTGCCCTTCGCGCCCTGGGTATCGATGGCACCGATGAAGCCGTGAGTGTTCGTGTGCTGGCTGCGCTCACGTATCTCCGCCTCGCGACGCAGGCCCGCTGACAATCGGTCCAAGCCGGAGCACAATGGCCTTCCATGAACCAGATGCGGGCTGCGATGTATTCGACCGTGGGGCCGGCGGCCGAAGTGCTGCGCGTGGATCGGATCGCCATCCCCAAGCCCGGTGCCAATCAGGTGCGCGTGCGTCTTGCCTTTTCCGGTGTCAATCCGACCGACGTGAAGGCCCGCTCGGGGGCCGTGCCTCGGGACATGGCGCAATTCCAGATCCCGCACCAAGACGGTGCTGGGGTGATCGACATCGTGGGCGCGAACGTCGATCCGGCGCGCATCGGTGAGCGGGTGTGGGTGATGCTCGCGTCATCCGATTCGGTTTATGGAACCGCCGCCGAGTACTGCGTGGTGGACGTCGGGCTTGTTCATGCGCTGCCGGAGTCGGTGCCGTTCGAATTGGGCGCAACACTGGGTGTGCCTGCAGTGACCGCCGCGCACTGCGTTCTCGGTGACGGACCCGTTGCCGGACAGGTGGTGTTGGTGCACGGCGGTGCCGGTGGCGTGGGTCGGTGCGCGATCGAGATCGCCAAGTGGGCTGGTGCGACCGTGGTGGCGACGGCCTCGACTGATGCCAAGCGCGCTGTGGCGGAGGCCGCTGGCGCCGATCACGTTTTCGACTACCGCGATGAATCGGCGGTTGCGGAGGTGCTCGCTGCCGTGGGCCCGGTGGATCGGATCATCGAGGTGAACCTTTCGGCGAACCTGGAATTCGATCTGGGTGTGAGCAGGCCTGGCAGCGTCGTCGTTAGCTATGCCGCCGATGGTGAGGACCCGGTGATACCGCGTCGTCGTCTCATGACCGCGAACCTGACCTTGCAGTTCATGCTGCTGTACACGCTGGCGCCGGCTGCGTTGAGCGCTGCCGTGGCTGCTGTGGAGTCGGCGCTGGCGGACGGAGCGTTGACGATGCCGCCGGTGCGGTACTTCGAGCTCGAGGAGATCGTGGCTGCGCATGAGGCGCAGGAGGGTGGTTCGGCGGAGCGATTATTGGTTCGCTGCTGATCACTGTGCAAACTGATGTATGCTGATTTGCATGCAGTCTACGAGTGTTCGAGTATCCGGTGAGACACATCAAGCCCTCAAGAGTCTGGCGGCCGATATGGGGCTAACCGTGGGAGACACCGTAGATGTGGCTGTCAGAAGGCTGATTCAAAATCGCATGGGTCGAGATCTCGCGGCGCCGCTCGACGATGAGGAGACCCAGTGGCTGGAAGCCGATTTGAGTTGACGGCGGGTGCGATTGCGCTTGTGGACCTAGGGGTGCCGTCGGGCCACGAGGCGGGATTCGCTCGGCCGGCTGTAATTGTCACCGCGCAAGAGGTTCTAGACGCCAACCCAACCGTGCTTCAGGTGGTTCCCGTGACAAGCAAGTTGCGGGGCTATCAAACGGATGTGTCGCTGTCAGCTGCGTCGTCAGGGTTGGGCACGACGTCGCTGGCGCAATGCCAGCACATTCGTTCGGTGTCTGTCGCTCGCATCGTCGAAGTCATTGGCAAGGTGAGTCCTGTCGAATTGCGGCAGATCAGGGGAGTACTCGGCCTGCTGATCGATACGCCTCCTGCGTGATGGTGTCGAATCGAGGCAGGGATCCCCAGCCGGACACGATGCGTCAGATGTCAGGGCGTAGGGAGACAATGGGGTCATGGCTTTGGAGATCGTGGGCATCACGCTGTTCGTGC
>CAYPSE010000074.1:0-7736 GCA_964413305.1 uncultured Rubrivirga sp.
CGTCCACGATCTGTACGCCTGGGGAGGCGATCACGTTCGCGAATTCAGCGACGCCAACGCGGACGGGTGCGTCGGGCGCGGTAACCGCTGCGGCGGGCCCTCGTACTTCGGCTGCGGAGGCAGTCTCGGTGGCCCCGGAGTCCGATGAACACCCCGAAAGACTGATGGTCAGGGCGAGGGAGGCGGCGCCGGCGAGTGCGATGAATGTGCGTCGTCGTTCATGTTTCATACCCCCCAGGGTATATCAGTCCCTCGCAGAGGGCTAGCCGTGGGGGGCTGAAAGCCCTTCACTGATCAATGACCGACTTACGATGACACTGACCGTCGGCTGCCTTGCCGATTCCCGATCAGTCAGCGAGTGGTGCCGTGTTCAGCCGAAGTTTGCGCCGGCCAGCGCTACTTGCGAGCCTGATTACTGCAACCATCCTTCTCTCCGCGACCCAGGTCAATGCCGCACCTGACCGGATAGCAAAGGCGCCGAGCCTGCCCGAATTGCCCACCCCTCCGCGAGTGGAATTGGGAGAGCCGGAACCTCGGTCCATACCGGCGGTCGCAAGTGCCTCCGACGGCTTGTGGCTTTCCTTGAGCCGAGGGGCCGTCGGTGATTCGCGAACGCGGGTGAAGATGCCGCCGTCCGATGGTGTGCCTCTTCTGGCTGATTGGAACGGCGACGGGGTCGCTACTCCTGGTGTGTACCTCGATGGCGAGTGGCGTGTGACGAACGCCGCCGTCGGGAGGGCAATCTGGGAGGGCTTCGCGACGCTGGGATCCCCTGGTGATGTTCCCGTGACGGGAGAACGCGATGGCGATGGCAAAGCCGACATTGCGACCTTCCGCGACGGAACCTGGAATTGGCGAGACTCCACCGGCAGACAGGAGACCGTGCAATTTGGTGAAGCCGGAGACATCCCGATCGTCGGGGACTGGAACGGCGACGGCCTGGACGAGCCTGGTGTCGTGCGCGGCAATACGTGGATCGTCCCGAGTGCCGATGGACAAGGGACGCGGTCCTTCGCCTTCGGTCAGTTCGGTGATCGCCCTATTGCAGGGGACTGGGACGGCGATGGCAAGGACGGTCCAGGTGTGGTGCGCGGTGACCGTCGCTGGCTCTTGGCAAAGAGCGTTACCCGGACCGCGGTCATCACCCGGATTACGTTTGCCGTGGAGTCCGGTGAGGTGCCGCTGGTGGGGCTGCAATCCAGCTCACGTGGCGCATGTCCGACTGCGACGAGCGAAGCGGAGCGCTTTGGCAAGGTCGAGCAACGTCGCGTCCGCTCACCGATCCTTCCTCAAGGCACGCGACTAATCCCCGGCTACCAAGAGATCAATGCCACCTTGCGCGACGGCATGCGCGGGGTGATGGTCGGTGATCTCACGAGTCGCTTGAAGTCTCGTTCGATGATGCCGTACTACGACCCTCTGAGTTCGGAAGCAACGAGGGAGGAGTCCATCCGCCGGTCCGCTAATGCGGCATTCGGAGCAGCGGTTCTGGTGAGTTCGAGCAACTATGTGAAGGACAACCGCGTAACTCGGGACATGCTTCTGAATTATGCCCGTTGGCACCTTCGTTCCATTTCCTGTGTTCACGGCGCCGTTTCGCCGGGTGGGTGGGGAAACGACTGGCAGAGCACTTTGTGGGCGGTCGTGGCGGGCCAGGCGGCATGGATGCTCTGGGACGAGCTTTCCGTCCAAGAACGCGCGTATACCTCGGCGATGGTATTCAGTGAAGCAGAGTTTGCTGCTCAACGTGGACCCCGCTACTTCCGTGACCGATTGGGTGTGGAGCAGTCGGCAGGCAATTCGTTCTCCGATGAGGTTTCCTGGGATTTGCTCGCACCCGCACTCGCCTATGCGATGTTTCCCAAGCATCCGCACAACACCAAGTGGCGCAACTCCATGATCGCCATGGCGATCGCAGCCTTCGCTCGGCCAGGCAATCTACGAAACAACACCTTCGTGAACGGAATAAGTGTCTCCATTCGACTTCCTGGCACCAATGCGAACGAGGACGGAACTGTCACGAACCACGGCATCGTCAATCCCGACTACACGCAGAACGTCCAGCATTTGTGGTGGGCCGCGACATTGCTACGAGCAGGGCGTCAAGCTGTGCCTGAGTCCCTCTTCTTGAATGCCGACATCGTCTACCGAGCTCTTGCAGTGGTTCAGTTTGCGAGCCCGCCGTACGCACCACCGGGAGGGACTGTCTACGCGCCCGGTGGACAGATCTACTACCCCATGGGCGTGAGTTGGGGGATTCGTCGACCTGCCACCTTCGTGGGGGTCGACGCCTTCGCCAACGTCTACGCTGCACCGGACATCAACGCAGGGGCTTTCCTTGCGGCGCACGCCTACGACACTCGCGCGCTGCAACTTCGCTTTCGTTCAGGTCGTATCTACGCGCCTGGTGCGCAGGAGGAGTCGTATCGACTCGGTAAGGAGGAGTACGCGATGCAACAACTCGCCCTCGCGTGGTGGGCCGGTGCCTGGAAGGCGAATGGGCCGAGCATGAACGTGGATCGAGCTGCCTACCCGTGGGTGCGGCTGCACTCCGGCTATGAACTCACGGAAACCGGCGAAGGTCAGTGGCCGAGGATCACTAACGAGAACGTGAGTTGAGCGACTGCAGGTAGGCGTTGTAGTCCTCGAGTTCGGCGTTGCCATCGCGGTCGGCCTGCCGGTCCTTGCGCTTAGCTTCCCGCTCGTCGCTCCTGGACCACTGCACAGCGATGGCGATCAACACGATGAGGGCAGGGATCTCCCCCAGACCCCAGGTGATCTGACCACCGAGCAGGGTGTCTTGCAGCGGATCAGTGACCCAGTCCGGTCGCACCACGCCGTACCACTCGACCGCCATCGGGGTTGTCCCCATCATCATCGCGACCGCGAAGAAACCGTGCACGGCAAGAGCGAGCAGCAGCATCAGCAGCCTTCCCCAGTAGGGAAGTGGCCGTGGCCGCGGATCGATGCCGATCAGCACCCAGTAGAACAGGTAGCCGGAGATGATGAAGTGCGCTTGCATCGCGAGGTGTCCGATGTGCGATCCCATGAGCCAACCGAACAGCGGTGTCATGTACAGGCCGTATAGCCCGATCACGTACACGAAGAACACGTAGAACGGATTCGTCAGCACGCGGGTGATCGGACTGTGCAGGAACCACACGAGCCATTCGCGCGGACCACGTTCGTTGCCCTGCGCCGGCTTGATGGCGCGAAGTGCAAGCGTTGCGGGTGCGCCTAGGACGAGCAGGATCGGCGCGAGCATCGTCATGATCATGTGCTGCGTCATGTGCAGACCCACGGACACCTGCGAATAGATCGAGATACCGGAACTCGTGGTCCAAATGATCACCCCGATGCCGCCCATCCAGGACACAAGACGCATTACGGGCCATGCGATACCTGCTCTGCGGATTCGGATGTAGCCGATGGCATACAGCCCAGCTGCGATGAGGCTCGCAGTGAAGAACAAGGGATCGGGGCGGAAGCCGAACACCACGGACTCGACGGTGGGCGGCGGCGGGTATGCGAAGCCGAGGAGTGATTCACCGTAGGACGGCAGCAGTTGTTCCTCGCGTGGGTACGGACTCGACGCTAGAGAAACGCCGAGTCCGATGGCGATCGCCATGATGGTGAGTTCGATCGCCGCGAGCCGCACGAACACCTGTGCTCGAGACAGTGAGTCCAACGACGGCACCACGCGTTGGCGCAGCAGGAATCCGATCACCGCCAGGCCGATGATCAGTCCGACCTTCATCATGGTCACCTGGCCGTACCCGGTGGTCAGCAGCTGCTCGAGGCCATCGACCCGGGTGTAGGCATTGGCAAGACCGCTGACGGCCAGCAGGATAATCGCGGTTAGTGCGATGGTGGAGAAGCGCTGCAGTGGTCGCTTCAATGGGACGTCCCGACGGAGGGCGTGCAACGTCAAGGCCAATAGCCCGCCCACCCACAGCACGGCCGACACCATGTGTGTCACACCGGCGGTGGTCGCGAGTTCATGGTCACCGAGTGCCGAGCTGTGTCCCGCCAACCCTGGAAGTGCCGCGGCGACCACGGCCACCACGAGCCACGCGCCTGTAGCACCGGTCGTGGAGGACGTGATGGCACCGACGGTCACCACCACTGCGAGCAGCGCCATGAACAACAGTGCGCGGGTGATGTCGAGTTCATTCGCGTAGGTAGAGACGATCTCGGGACTCAGCGCATCGCCTAGTGGCACGCCGAGGATCAGTGCAAGTTGGAAGAACAACTGCGCTGCAGCGAGAACCGCCCAGATGACCGCAACTCGAGCGGCGCGCACGGCATCGCGGCGACCTGCCTGCGAGAGCACTCCGTCCTTTCCGGAGGGTGCGAGCGCGGTAGCGGAAAGCAGCAGGCCGACCGTGGCGATAGCGGCGATGTCGGTCAGCACGCGAGTGACGGGGGCTCCCCATGTGACGAGCGGCCCAGGGTCGGCCAGTCCGGGAAGTGCTTCGTACACACCGCCAGCGAGCACGAGTCCAACGGCTGCAGCGATTGCGGAGACCGCGACCATCCCCGCAGCGATCGACGCGACGGGAAAGGAGCGCAGCGCCTGCGCATTCGGAGTACTGGTCGTCGGCTTCATTTCGGCAACCTGTGAGGCATCACTGGCGGGATCGAGCCAGCATGACGATCGAGACGATCACCCCGATGCCGACGATAACGGCAGCGGCAATGAGGAGTGGACCGATCAAGGAGTCATTTGGCTCCTCTTCGGCGGGGACAATCTCCTCGAATGTCGCCTCGGAAGTGGCATCAGTGGTCGCCTCCGGGATGGGTTCGACCGTCGGCTCGGTCGTTGATCCGTCCACTGCAGCCGTCTCACTCGGTGTCGGCTCCTGGTCAACCTGACGCTGTTGCACATAGGAGAACGTGACGCTCCCGGTCACGGGGTGGCCATCGGCAGACACCACTCGAAAGGCCACGGAGTACTCACCGGGTGGCAGATCGGCGGGCCACGGAATTTTCACGTCGGTTCCGGGCGGCGGCGTCTGCGGGACTTCGGTCACCACCACCAGATCGCCTTGCGCATCGAGTACCGAGATCTCCACGAGATCAGTTAGCAGCTCCTCGCTGAAGGTGAGCACCACTTCCTCGGGTGCCACGTCCAGTGACGCGCCATCCTCGGGGGTGCTGAATAGCAGTCCGGCGTGACCGGCGGCCCCCGACGCAGGGACAAGCACGAACAGCGCCGCAGCGACGAGCGAGAGCAACCAGCGCATGTTTCCAGCGTACGCTGCGAGGAGTCGGTGCACGATTTCGTCCTAGACTCCCCAAGGTGACAGGCACCGAGTTCGAGCAGATCGCACTCATCCTGGTGCTTGCGGCCGTGGGCGGCGGATTGGCGAAACTGCTGCGCCAGCCGGTCCTGGTCGCGTACATCATCGTCGGGATCCTCGCCGGGCCCGCGGTGCTCGGATTGGTCTCCAACGGCGAATCCATCGAGGTGTTCGCCAAGATCGGCATCGCGATTCTGCTCTTCCTCGTGGGCCTGAAGCTCGATATCCACTCGATACGCATGACCGGCTGGGTCGCGCTGCTTGCTGGCGTGGGACAGGTGGTACTGACCGCAGCCTTGAGTTTCGTCATCGCTCTGGGGCTCGGCTTCGCTGTGGTGCCCTCCATCTACATCGCCGTCGCACTGACCTTCTCGTCGACGATCATCGTCATCAAGCTTTTCTCGGACAAGCGCGAGTTGGACCAACTTCACGGGCGAATTGCTGTGGGCATTCTCATCGTGCAGGACCTCCTCGTCATCATCTCGATGATCGTGGTCGCCTCTCTCGGTCAGGCAGGCCAGACATCGGCCTCGGAAACGGTTATCCGCACCGTTGTGGGCGGGGCAGCGTTCCTCGGTGGTGTGGTGCTGGTCTCGCGATTCATCGTCCCCCGAGTTCTGGAATGGCTAGCCAAGAGCCAGGAACTCACGCTGCTGTTCGGCGTCGCGTGGGCGATCGCACTTGCCGCGGTTTCGTACGCGCTGGGACTGAGTCTGGAGATCGGAGCGTTCGTCGCTGGTGTGGCGCTCGCTTCCACGCCCTACCGCGAGAGTCTGGGCGCACGTCTGGTGAGTCTGCGCGACATCATGATCCTGTTCTTCTTCATTGAACTCGGGATTTCACTTTCCTTCGACTCCGCACTGCAGCAACTGGTCCCCGCCCTCGTTCTGTCAATCTTCGTGCTCCTGGCCAAGCCGATCATCGTGATGGCGATCATGGGCATCCTCGGCTACCGCAAGAAGGTCTCGTTCAGAGTCGGGGTGGCACTCGCACAGATCAGCGAGTTCTCGTTGATCCTGATCGCCCTGGGCTACTCACTCGGTCAGGTGGATGAGTCCATCCTGGGGCTCGTCACCCTCGTCGGCATCATCACCATCACGATCTCCACCTATTTGATCGCGTACACGCAACCGCTCTTCGATCGTCTCTCGCCCGTGCTGTCGATCTTCGAACGCAAACGCCCAGACTCACTGGAGGAGGAGGAACGCCTCGAGCACCCGTACGACGCCATCATCATCGGTGCGGGGCGCCTCGGAGGCGAAGTCGCTCGTGGCCTGGCGATTCGTCACGCCAATTTGCTAGTGGTCGATTACGACCCACAGGCGCTGCGCAACATCGCAGGGCCGAACATAACCACTTTGTATGGCGATGTTTCCGAACCAGACTTCGCAGCGTCGCTGCCCTTCCACGAAACCGACTCGGTCATTTGCGCTGTGCCGAGTCCCTCGACGAACCTCGTGCTGCTGCAGACTCTTCGTCGCTACGACTTCGACGGTGGCATCTGCCTGACTGCGATGGACTCACGCACGGCGGACATGCTCGGTGAAGATGGCGACGTCACGATCATCCGTCCGTACTCCGTAGCCGCGCAGAGCGTCGTCAGTCAGATCGACATCCCCATCAAGGGTGAGAAGAAGATCGACCCTCCGAACGAACCCGTTTAGAAGGCTTCCTCCGGCAACTTCATGATGTCGTCGTCGGTGGCTTCGGCCACGGCGCGTTCCGCAGTGAGCAACGGAAGGCGATTGCGCGCGAACCACTTCGCGGTCTCCACCTTGCCGGCGTAGAACACCTGATCACGATCGCTGGCCCCGGCATCGAGCGCAGCGAGGGCAACCTCGGCCTGGCGAATGAGCAGCCACCCGATCAGCAGGTCACCGCTCATCATCAGCAGGCGAGTGGTGTTGAGGCCGACCTTGTAGATCTCCTCCGGGTTGGACTGCGAAGCCATCGCCCACTCGCCGAGCTTGCCCACCACTGCCTGAACGTCCTCGAGTGCAACGCCGAGGAGTTCGCGCTCCTTGGCAAGGGCACCCTTGCCTTCATCACCCTTGACGGTTTCGGTGATCTGCGCCGCGAGGTAGAAGATCGCCTTGAACTGATCGCGAACCATCTTGCGGAAGAAGAAATCCAATCCCTGGATGGCGGTGGTGCCTTCGTAGAGGGTGTCGATCTTGGCGTCGCGGATGTACTGCTCGAGCGGATAGTCCTGCAGGAAGCCCGAACCACCGAAGGTTTGCAGTGCGACGGCGAGCATCTCGTAACTGCGCTCCGAACCCACACCCTTCACGATCGGCAGCAGCAGGTCGTTCATCCGCTCGGCCATATCCAGGTCCACGTCGGTATCGCCGGCCTGTCCCATCGCCACCACGTCCTGCCAGTAGGCGGTGTAGGCAACGAGTGCGCGCAGGCCCTCGGCGTAGGACTTCTGCA
>CAYPSE010000075.1:0-7496 GCA_964413305.1 uncultured Rubrivirga sp.
AGCGTGAGGAGGACCATGAAGATCGCAGTGTGCGTCAAGCAGGTACCCGACACCTGGGCGGAGAAGTCGCTTCGGGCGGAGGACTCCACGCTCGATCGCGAATCGGCCGACGGCGTGTTGAACGAACTCGATGAGTACGCGGTGGAAGAGGCGCTACAGATCGCGGAGGCCCACGGCGGGGAGGTGACCGTGGTGTCGATGGGGCCCGCCCGCGCCGCCGAGACGGTTCGCAAGGCGCTATCGATGGGCGCCGATACCGGAATCCACATCCAGGACGAGGCACTACATGGCTCTGATGCCATCGCAACTTCGGCGGTGCTCGCTGCGGCCCTCGCGGGCAAGGGATTCGACCTCATCATCTTCGGATCCGAATCCACCGATGCCCGCATGAGCGTGGTTCCGGCCATGGTGGCCGAGCGCCTGGACATGGCCCAGTTGACCTTCGCCCAACGCGTGAGCGTGGACGGCGCACAGGTGACCATCGAGCGCGTCACCGACTACGGATACGACACCATCACCGCTTCGCTCCCCGCGGTGGTCAGCGTCGTCGAGAAGATCAACGAACCTCGGTACCCATCGTTCAAGGGCATCATGGCGGCGAAGAAGAAGCCCGTCGAGACGCTGGGTGTCGCCGACCTCGGTCTCGATGTAGCCGTGGTCGGTCAGGCGGCGGCCTGGAGTGCGGTCGAAGATTTCGCCGCGCGCCCGCCCAAGCCCGCGGGCACGATCGTGGCCGACGAGGGCGACGGTGGAGTTCGTATCGCTTCGTATTTGACCGAGCAGAAGTTCATCTAGGAGGGATCGAAACATGGCACCTGTCCTCGTCCTGATCGAGCACGATCCCGCGAACGGCGCGGTCAAGAAGGCCGCACTCGAGCTGCTGACCTTGGCGCGACGTCTCGGCGAGCCCGTTGGCGTGTGGTTCGGGTCCGGGAGCGCCGAAGCCGTCGAACTTCTCGGTGAGTACGGCGCCGGGAAGTTGTTCGTCGCAGACGGCGAGGGGATGTCCGACCATCCGGTGGTACCCATGGTGGACGTGCTCGCGGGTCTGGTGAACGACTTGTCTCCGGCAGCGGTGCTCGTCCCATCGTCGGCCGACGGCAAGGAAGTTGCCGGACGTCTCGCGATTCGGGTGAACAGCGGTGTCATCACCGACGCGGTGGACATCGACTCATCGGGTGTCGCCACGCAAAGCGTCTTCGGTGGCAGCACGGTGGTCCACTCGAAGGTGACTGTGGGTATGCCGATCTACACGGTCCGCTCGAACTCCGTTGCGCCCGAGCCCGCACCCACGCCGTGTTCCAGCGAGCCCGTCACCACGGTTCTGAGCGAGGCCGCGAAGAAGGCGACGATCGTCGAGCGCACCGTTGCGAGCAAGGGTGGGCGTCCGGAACTCACCGAAGCGTCGGTGGTCGTCTCGGGTGGTCGCGGTGTTGGTGGGCCGGAGGGCTTCTCGGTCATCGAGAAATTGGCGGATTCTCTCGGCGCGGCCGTCGGGGCGTCTCGTGCAGCCACGGATGCTGGCTGGTACCCGCACCAGTACCAGGTGGGCCAGACGGGCAAGACCGTTTCGCCACAGTTGTACATCGCCAATGGGATTTCGGGAGCAATCCAGCACCGGGCGGGCATGCAGACATCCAAGGTCGTGGTGGTCGTCAACAAGGACGCCGAGGCACCCATCTTCGAACTGGCCGACTTCGGCGTGGTGGGCGATCTGTTCGAGGTGGTTCCCCAGCTCACCGATGAGATCGACAAGCGCGCCGGATAGTAAGCCTGACTACCATCTCAGGGTGGTCACGAAGGCACCGGATGAGCGCAACAGGTGGCACGTGCCCCGAGTCTTCGTGGATCACGCGGCCACCACTCCGATGCTTCCCCAAGCTCGTGAAGCATGGCTGGAAGCCAGCCAGGTCATCGGCAATCCATCGTCCCTGCATGCTGCGGGTCGACATTCTCGACGGCTAGTCGAGGAAGCGCGTGAATCCATCGCCGACGATCTCGGCACTCGTCCCTCTGCGGTCATCTTCACCTCCGGTGGCACCGAGTCCGACAACCTCGCTATCAAGGGTCTGTTCTGGGCACGTAAGACTCGATTGGGAGTGCCCGCACCGGTCGTGATCGCTTCTGCGATCGAGCACCACGCGGTCCTGGATCCAGTCGAATGGCTCGGCAAGCACGAAGGTGCGGAACTCGTCTGGGCGACGGTCGACGATCGTGGCTTGGTCGATGCCGATGCGATTGGAGGATTCGTTCACGCCAATGCGGACCGAACGGCCCTCGTCAGCGTGATGTGGGCTAACAACGAGGTCGGAACCGTTCAGCCGGTGGCCGAGATCGCGGCCGCGTGCACGCAGATGGGAGTTCCATTCCACACCGACGCCGTACAAGCACTCGGTCAACTCCCGATCGATCTAGCGAAGATTCCCGGAGCAGTTGTGACCCTGAGCGGGCACAAGATCGGTGGGCCGTTCGGTGTGGGTGCCCTGATCATCGACCCGCATGAGTCGATCGTGCCCATCTCCCATGGCGGAGGACAAGAGCGCGACGTGAGGTCGGGCACATTCGACGCACCCGCGATTTCGGCATTCGCGGTGGCGGTTCGGCACGCCGTGGCCGAACAGCGAAGCCATGCGCTCCACCTCAGCGAACTTCAGGTGCTGCTCGCCGACGGGATACGCGCGGTGCTGCCCGACGCGATCATCAACGGTCCCGCGGTGGGCGATGCCTCGACGCGGCTACCTGGCAACGTCCATGTTTCGATCCCCGGGGCCGAGGGCGACGCACTGCTGATGTTGCTGGATGCCGCTGGCGTGGACTGCTCCACCGGATCGGCATGCACGGCCGGCATCCCTGAACCCAGTCACGTACTTCTAGCCATGGGCGTCGATGAGCGCACGGCTCGGTCTTCGCTTCGCTTCAGTCTGGGCAGGACGTCCACCAAGCAGGACATCCAAGCGGTGATCGACGCCCTGCCCGCTGCTGTGGAGAGGGCTCGCCGAGCTGGATCGGTATCCAGCGGGCGTTCGGCGAAGCCTTCGACCGGCTCGAGCTCTGCACGTGAGGACGAGGCATGAGGGTGGTTGCCGCGCTCTCGGGGGGCGTCGATTCATCCGTCGCGGCCGCCCGGATGGTCGACGCCGGCCATGATGTCGTGGGCATCCATCTGGCCTTGGCTAGGGCCGAGACCAACCAAGGTCGTTCGCGGGGTTGCTGCACGATCGACGATGCGCGTGATGCTCGGCGGGTAGCCGATGCGCTGGGGATCGCCTTCTACGTATGGGACTTCTCGGCTGAGTTCGCCGAAGACGTCATGGCCGATTTCATCGCCGAGTATGAAGGCAACCGCACCCCCAATCCCTGTCTTCGCTGCAACGAGCACATCAAATTCCGTGCGGTCTTGGATCGCGCGTTGGCGCTGGGTTTCGATGCCGTCGCTACCGGGCACTATGCGCGGATTGTGCATGGTGCAGACGGCCCGGAATTGCACCGAGCCGTGGATCCGGACAAGGACCAGTCCTATGTCTTGGCGGTGATCGAACGAGATCTGCTCGAGCATTGCCTCTTCCCGCTGGGTGATTCGGTCAAGGCCGAGGTCCGCATCGAGGCCGAGGCGCGCGGGTTGAGAACCGCATCCAAGCCGGACAGTCACGACATCTGCTTCATTCCCGACGGCGATACCCAAGGTTTCCTCACTCGGACGATCGGCGAACGACCCGGCGCCATCGTGGACCTCGCCACGGGCCACGAAGTGGGTCAGCACCGCGGAACATTCACGGTCACGATCGGTCAGCGCCGCGGACTGGATCTACGAATTCCCGGTGAGGATGGACGCCCGCGCTACGTGGTCGATGTTGATCCAGATTCCCACACGGTGTTCGTCGGATCGGCCGAGCAGCTCGACGTCGTAGCCATGGACGCAGATCACGTCATCTGGTGCGCCTCTCCCTTGGGCCAGGAGTGGGTCGAAGTCATCGCGCAAGTGCGCGCTCATCACGCGGGAGTCCCGGCACGCGCTCGGATGATGAACGGCAACCTGAAGGTGGAATTGCATCAGCCGGTCCGAGGTTTGGCGCATGGACAAAGCGTTGTGATCTACCTCGATACTCAGGTCCTGGGATCGGGTCGGATTCGCAGCACCGTGCGGGCGAGCGACGCTGTGCTTGTCAGCGATGTCCGAGCGTGAGTGCGTGAAGGCTTGAGCGATCAATCATCGGCACCCATCTGGCCGTTTCCGGCTGTGGCAACCGGCGTCGGATCGATGCCGGGTGTCGATGTTCGGGAGTCGACCGCGATCGTGGTGGGTGAATTCGGCGCCTTCCCGCACGTCGTTCAATTGCCTGCCCGCGGTCCCGGTGCTGATCCGGTAGGCAGATCGGCGGCGATGCTCGCTGATGTGGATCGAGCCTTCGAAGTGGAAACCACGGTGTCGGGGTGGCGCGTGGGTCATGCCGGACAAGGTGCGCTGCGCCGAGCTCGTGCGTGGATGTCGCAGGACCTCGAGGTACTCGAGGAATCGGTGGGATCGCACCGTGGGCCCGTGAAGGTCCAAGTGACCGGCCCGATCACCTTGGCTGCGCGAATCACCGACCCCGCCGGCGAGGCACTCCTTCGTGACCGCGGGGCGGTTGTCGAACTCTCCGCCGCGGCAGCCGCCGCATTTGCCGCCCTAGCTGGCCGATTGCAGCGCGCATTTCCGCATGCTCAGGTTGTGGTTCAGGTCGACGAACCGGATATCCCCGCTGTTCTCGCAGGTGAGGTGCGCACGAGTAGCGGTCGTTTGACGTATCGCGCCGTGGAGCCCCCGGTCGTCCAAGGCCTCCTGCAGACGGTGCTGCAAGGCCTCGCGTCGGTGGGAGCCATCGGTGGAGTCCGTTGTTTCCGCCCACGGCCGCCGATCGCGTTGCTGCGGGGTGCAGGAGCCCAGTTCCTCGGCGTGGATCTGGATCGCTCGCTTCCCGACGACGATGCCCTGGCACAGGCGTGGGAGGACGGCGTCGGATTGCTTCTGGGCTGTGTCCCCGTGCGCGCCTTCGACCGGGTAGCCAAGCCTGCGTCGGATGCGCAGAGCAGTGCGTTGCTGAGAGGATTCATGTCCGAAAGTGGCTTCTCGGAGGTGCCAGCCAATGTGGCGATCACCCCGAGCAGCGGATTGGCGGGGGTCGATCTGCACTCGGCGCGTCGCGTGATGGAAGCGTGCGTTCGGGTGGGGTCGATCGTGCGTGATGAGCATCCGGAGGTGGACGGTGGCTGAGCGGAAGGGTGCTGCGGCAGCGTTGTCCGACTCCGCACGCCGCCGCTGGGAGGAACTGGTCGATTCCATCAACGCTGCACGCACCGCCTACTACCAGCATGAGCGCCCCACGATCTCCGATGAGGAGTACGACCTTCTCTATCACGAACTTGAAGAGCTCGAACGACTCCACCCGGAGCTCGCCAGTGGTGAGTCACCAACCCAGACCGTGGGCGGCCAGCGTTCGGAGATGTTCGAACCAGTGCAGCACCTGGTTCGCCTGTATTCACTGGACAACGCTTTCGACGATCAAGAGTTGAACGCATGGCTCGATCGCGTCGAACGCGGACTCGGGTCCATTCCCCACCTGCTATGTGAGGTGAAGATCGATGGCTTGGCCGTCGATCTCGTTTACCGCGACGGTGCGTTGGTTTCAGTGGCGACCCGAGGCGACGGTGTCGTGGGCGAGGACATCACGTACAACGCACAGTTCATCGATGCGATTCCGGAGCGTCTTGCGACCAAGAAGCCGCCGGCACTATTGGAGGTGCGCGGGGAGGTCTTCCTTTCGACCGTGAATTTCGACGAAGTCAACGATGAGCAGATGGCGGCGGGGGCCACCCCGTTCGCAAACCCGCGTAATGCCGCATCCGGGACGATCCGCCAGCGGATGGACAAGCGCGTGGAAGAACTCAACGCTGCACGCGCCACCCAAGGGGCCAGATCCGAGGCCCGAGTCGAGCGCCTGGAGCGTGAATTCGCGTTGGCGCGTGGACGCCTGACGGCGCTGGGATTCACCGCACACGGGGTGGGCGCTCGTGAGGGCATCGACGTCACGTCCCAAAGCGAGGTGTACTCGCTCCTTGACGCGATGGGCATCCCGGTGAGTGCGCGCATGGCGGTGCACGACTCCCTGAGCGGTGTTCGTGATTACATCGATTACTACTCCGAGCATCGGCATGATGTCGAGCACGAGATCGATGGAGTGGTGATCAAGGTCGATGAGTTCGCCCTCCAGGAGGAGTTGGGTGAGACATCGCGAGCGCCCCGATGGGCCATCGCATACAAGTACCCGCCCGAGGTCGTGCGCACCCGCCTCCTGGACATCGCCGTCAACGTCGGCCGCACCGGGCGGGTCACGCCCTTCGCCGTGATGGATCCGGTCAAGGTGGCTGGATCGACCGTCTCGATGGCCACCTTGCACAACCAATTCGAAGTGGAGCGAAAGGGCGTACTGATCGGCGACATGGTCTTTTTGCGCAAGGCCGGCGACGTCATCCCCGAGGTAATCGGTCCGGTCGTCGAGGTGCGCACGGGGGACGAGCGGCCCTTCGTCATGCCCACGAAGTGCCCCGACTGCGGAACGGCGCTGAAACCCGAGAAGGAGGGCGACAAGGACATCCGCTGTCCGAACGCGGTTTCCTGCCCGGCGCAACTACGCGAGCGACTCTTCCACGTGGCCTCTCGCGGGGCACTGGACATCGAAGGCTTGGGCTACAAGGCAGCGGTGGCGTTGCTTGATTGCGGCGTGGTCCACAACATGGGGGATCTATTCCTCATCGATGCCGAATCCTTGCTCACCTGTCCGTTCTTTACCCGGGAACCGGCCAAAGGCGAGGACGGTCCACAACTCACCGAGAACGCCAAGACGATGCTCGCCAACCTCGAGTTAGCCAAGTCCAAGCCGCTGTGGCGGATACTCGTCGCGCTTTCCATCCGTCACGTGGGTCCCACCGCGGCACAGGAGCTCGCCCGTGAGTTCGGATCGATCGATGCGATTGCCGCGGCCGACCTCGATCGATTGGCTGAAGTCGAGGGGGTTGGTCAGGTCATTGCGGAGGCGGTAATCGAGTGGTTCGGCCAGGCGTGGCATCGAGAGATCATCGAGAAGTGGGAGCGCGGTGGCGTGCGTCTCGTAGACGATGCATCGGATGCGGCAGCAGGGCATCCGCAGACTCTGGCGGGCTTGACCATCGTCATCACCGGATCGGTCCCCGGTTTCACGCGAGACGCCGCTACCGAGGCGGCAACTGCCCGCGGCGCGAAGGTTGCCGGGTCGGTCTCCAAGAAGACATCCGCGCTGGTGGCGGGGGAGAGTGCTGGGTCCAAACTCGATAAGGCCGAGTCGCTGGGTGTTCCGGTCATCTCCGCGGCAGCCTTCGATCTGCTCCTGGAGCAGGGGTTGGATGCGGCGTTGGAAAATTCGGTACTGCAAGGATGAGGTCATGGCACAGATCTCCCGCGAGGAAGTCCAGCACCTCGCCCA
>CAYPSE010000076.1:0-7411 GCA_964413305.1 uncultured Rubrivirga sp.
GTCCGCAGCTCTACCATTGAGCTAGCGACCCGAAGCAATCAGGCTATCGGCAGATGCGACCGATCAAGTTCTTCGGGTTCACCGCGGCCGATTCGCCGCCACTCTTCCAGTATTCGAAGTGCAAATGCACCGATCCGGGTGAACCGGTATCTCCCATGGTGGCGATCACTTGACCGGCGAGCACCCTGTCTCCACCGCTGACGAATACCTCGTCCATGTGGCCGTAGTAGTACTTGCTGCCACTCTCACCCTTCAGCACGATCTGCAGGGCACCGTTGGCCTGGAGTTTCGTGCGATCAACTCGACCGTCCTCGACCGCGAAGATCGGCGTGCCGCGGTCGGCGGCGAAATCGATGCCCGTGTGCTTTCGGTTTCCGCGGTCAGCGCCCCAACCGTCCCCGATCCAGAAGTTCTTGGTTGGGCACACCTTGTTGCCTACCGGCTTCGGGGCGGCCCAGCGGCCTTCCAACGTTCCGGGTGCTCCGAGGGAACCGCCGCCGTCGCTGGGCGAATCCGCGCTCGCGGCCGGAGCGAGGGTGGCGATGGCCAGTCCCAGCCCAGCGATCGAAGCCGCCGCCGCAGCGAATTGCCTGGCCCTACGCATGGGCAGGGACGTTACCGTTCCGTTATCTAACGCGCATCTTGGGGGTCATGACCTCGGGGATCAGGCCGTCCGGGGCTCTAGCCGACCGACGATGGCGGACACGTAGCGGTCCGCAGCCGGAGGATCGAAGGCGAAGAACAACGACGGCTCGATGAGTTCGAGCTCCAGGACTACCGGGTCGCCGCTTTCGTCGTCGATCACGTCCACCCGCGCGTAGAGGGGTGTTCGGTCGGCGACGGGGATCGCGGCCAGGGCTCGCTGGCCCACCTCGAGTTGCTTGGCGGTGGCTTGGCGGGGCTCGATGTTCTCGATCACGTACAGATCGCTGGCCATCGCGCGCTCGACGTCCTTCGTGAGCATCGGCCCCTTGGTGATCGAGTGGGAGAAGACGCCGTCGAAATGGATGAGCGCGGTTTCCGAACCGGCATCCACACTGGGCAGATAGGGCTGCACCATCGCCGGGCGGCCAGCGTCGATCAGCATCGACGCGTGCGCACGGGCGCGGTCGATTTCGGAAACGAAGAAGCGCTGGGCACCTTTCGAACCCACGCCGATGGCCGGCTTCACGACGAACTCCGCGAATCCCTCGGGGACGCGCCAGTCCTGATCGACCGACTCGATGATCTGAGTGGGCACGGTGGGAACACCGGCAGCCGCGAGATCGAGCAAGTACTTCTTGTTGCTGTTCCAGCGCACCACATCTGCGGCGTTGTGGACGGGAACATCCGAGGACTCCAACCACTGCAGAAACTTCGCATGGTGGTCCGGGTAGTCCCAAGGTGAGCGCAGCACGAGCACATCGACGGCGTCACTGAGCGAGGTCGGATCCGCTGTGTTCCACTCGATCCAGGTGTGGGCCACGCCCGCGCGTTCCAGCGCCTCAATCAGGTAGGCATCGTCTGGATCACCCGAAGGCAAGGCCGCGCAGGTGGCCAGTCCTACCCGCGCGGCCCTACTCATCGTCCGGTGGTTCGTTGGGTTTTTCGTCGCGTTAATTGACGTGACTACTCGGTGACCGTGACGTTGATGTCGTAGCTGGTGTTATCCGGAGTGGTCACCGTGATGACCGCGGTGCCGGGAGCAAGCGCCTCAGCGCCGGGGTTGAAAACGGCAGAGCCGTCGTCGTAGGCCTGGGAGATCTTCAAGACCTCCGGGTTGTCCGTGGCGATGGTGGTGCCCACGATCTCCTCAACCACGATGTCGATGAAGTCACCAACCTTGGCGGTCGCTTCGGTCTGACCGGGCTCAACGATCACCGGCGGCAGCATCTGGCTTCCCATGCCACCGGAATCATCGCCTTGATCGTTGGCCGTCTCGCTGGTTGCGTCATTGGTGCTGGACTCCTCGCTGGAGGACGAGCACCCGGCGAGCACGGTCACGCCCAGCAGGGCAGCCGCGCCGATCGCGGCGCCGGCGGTGAGCTTGTTTCGCATGGTGCGCATGATGGCATCCCTTCCGATGATGTTCGTGCTGGAGTTGTTCCTGTTGGTCGTTCCCACTGGTTATTCCCCTTGGACGTATCCGCTAAACGTGCAGACCCGCCCGGACATGACGTTCAGATAACGATCCGGGGGTGGTGCCGCCCCCTACACACTCTCCCCGCGGTCCAGTGCGGCCAATTGATCCACCCGAGGCTGGTGGCGACCACCCTCGAAGTCGGTGTCCAAGAAGGCGGCCAACGCCGCCACCGCCGTGACGGCGTCTGTGACCCGCTCCCCGAAGCAGGCCACATTGGCGTCGTTGTGCTGGCGGATCATCTGGGCGTCCTGGATGTCGCGCACCACCCCGGCGCGCACACCCGCCACCTTGTTGGCTGCCATGCACACTCCCTGGCCACTGCCACAGACCAGCACCCCCCGGTCCACGTCACCGGCGCCGACGAGTTTCGCGACCGCGGCGCCGAAGTGCGGGTAATCGACTCGCTCATCTGAGTCGGTGCCGACGTCGGTCACCTCGTATCCCTGCTCGATCAGGTAATTCACCAGAGCCGACTTGAGGCGAAAGCCGGCGTGATCGGAACCGATCGCCACGGTGCGAGCCATACCCGTCATCCTTCCAGTTGGCCGTGGGGAGCGGCGAACACCGCGCGCGTGTCCATCACCGGAGAACGTGCGCGACGAGCCTCGCCTGACGATCGGCGAAGAGGTCCATCACGCTCGCGTTCGGTTCGATAACCGTCTCAGTCGACGTCATCGGATCGGTGAGCGAACTTGGATCCCACACATTGCGGGCTAGCCGAGAGGCACCCACCACCGCCGCATCGGGCTGATCGGTGGGCGCCAACCTGCGGCGGGAGATGTCGGCGATCAATTGCTGGAAGCGTGGATCCACCGCGCCGCCACCGATGAGCGGGAGCGGGTCGGGCAACTGGGCACCGGCCTCTTCGACCGCCGCCATTCCAAGGGCCACCGCATGCGCAACACCCTCGACGATGCTGCGCAAGATCGCGTCGCGATCGGTGTCCAGTCCCAGTCCCAGCCATGCTCCGCGCAGATGTGCATCGACGAACGGTGTTCGCTCCCCGGCGACGTAGGGGACGAAGATGGGGTCGCTCGGCCGAACGCCTGCGTCGAGTGCATCGTTGGCTTCCTGCGTGGTGGCACCGAGCCACTCGAGCGCACGGCGCAGCGCTATCCCCGCGTTCTGTACCGCACCGATTCGGTACCAACCCGAGGCCGGGGGTCCGGCGGTTGCGAACAGGTGGGTGCCGCGGGCGATGCCGCCGCTGGGTTCGCGCAGCACGGACACGGTCTGCGATCCCGAGCCGACCGCGGCGAAACCTTGGTCGACCGACAGCCCCAATCCGAGGATCGCTGCCGCGGTGTCCGCGGCCCCCGCCACGCACGGAAGTACCCGGTCGCCCAAGTGGAGTTCACCAGCATCATCGGTCGAGCCGACGATCGGCGGGAGCAGTTCCGGGTCGACGCCCAGCCACGTGATGGCGTCGTTATTCCAGGCTCCGACGGCAACATCTGCGAGCAACGTGCCGCTGGCGTCGCTGGGTTCGGTCAGGACGGACCCCCCTAGGCGCGCCCGGAGCCAATCCTTCGGCTGCAACGCATAGCGAGCGCGGGCCAGGCTGCCGGGCTCATGCGCAGCCAGCCACTTCAGTGAGGTGGCGGCGAAACCGGATACCGCGTGCGAGCCCAAGCGGGAAAGGACGTGATCACCGAGATCGGCTTGCATCTGCGCGGCCTGCTGCGCGGCGCGAGTGTCGGCCCAAGTGATGGCCGGGCGAACGGGTTCGAGGTTCGCATCACACAACACCAGGCCGTGCATCTGACCGCTGAAGCCGACCGCCTGAGCCTCGGGAAGGCAGTCCGCGATCTCGGCGGCCGCCTGCTGCGTTGCCGTGAGCCAGGCGTTCGGGTCGGTCTCCGCCCAACCCGGATGCGGGGAGGACAGGCCATAGGAGCGAGATGCCTTCGCGCGGATCGCACCGGCTTCATCGACCACCGCGACCTTCACCGAACCTGTGCCCAAGTCCACACCCACAGTCGCCCGCGCCGCGCTCATGCGTGGAAGTATCGACCATATGCACAATCGCGTTGCTGTGGTCGGCAGCCTGAACATCGACCTCGTCATCAACCTCGACCGGATGCCCGCTCCCGGGGAGACCGTCTTCGGCAACAGCCTCGAGCGCCATCCCGGCGGCAAGGGGCTCAACCAGGCGGTTGCCGCGGCCCGGTTGGAGAGCGAGGTTCACATGATCGGCGCGGTCGGCGACGACGGCTCCGGCGATTGGCTGATGGATGTGGTGCGCCGCGAGGGCATCAGGGCCGAGGGCATCGCAACCGCCAAGGGCACCTCGGGCACCGCTTTGATCGAGGTCGATTCATCCGGTGAGAACCGGATCATCGTTATCCCAGGTGCCAACGATCACGTATCCCCCGCCGCGGTCGCCGACCATCTGACCTCCCTTGCCGCGGTAGACGTCGTGCTCACCCAAGGTGAGGTGCCGATCGAGGTGATGGTCGCCGCCGCGGAAGCCGGCAAGAAGATCGGCGCCCAGGTGGTGGTGAACCCCGCTCCCGTGCGCGACTACCCCAAGGAATTGCTGGCGAACGTGGACATCCTGGTACCCAACGAGCACGAAGCCCAGGCGATGACCGGACTGTCCACCGGCAACATGGTCGATGCCGTGGAAACGGCGCAAGCCCTGCAGGAGCGCGGGCCCAGTTGCGTGATCATCACCCGAGGGGAGAAGGGTGCGGTGTGGAGTTCGGCCGAAGGTTCGGGGCAGGCAGCCGCGTTCAAGGTCAAGGCAGTGGACACCGTGGCCGCAGGGGATGCGTTCTGCGGAGGGCTGTCGGCAGGTTTGGCGCGCGGGGTCTCGCTGGCCGAAGCACTGCGCTGGGGATCGGCGGCGGGAGCGCTCGCGGCGACCGGACGCGGTGCGGTGCCGTCGCTGCCATCGCTGGCTCAGGTGAGTGAATTGCTGGAACGCTGAGAGTGCCTCTACGAAACCGCGGCGTCGATTGGACTCTCCTCGTCGGCTCCTTGCAAGCGCTCCGCACGGTCGATCGCATTGCGCATCGAGGGTGATGCCGGTCCAAGCGCCAGGGACAACGCTCCCAGCATCGCCGCAACCGTCGGCTTGGCGACCGCGAGTGGAATGCGCGGCAATCGAAGCAGCGTGCGATGCGATTGAGGGATTGTCGCGACGGCCCCTGCGAATAGCACGCTGTACGGAGCCTTCGCGGGCAGCGGCACCGGGGCCGAACGGATGAACTCGACGGTCTTCCATGCGGTTTCGTCGCCACGCAGATCCGGGCCGAAGTCTCGGATCTGATCGTCCAGTTCCTTCACCGAGCGCGGCGGATCGAGCACGCCGACCAGTTCACCGGCCTTCGCCCATTCGCGGACGTAGGCGTCCTCGCCGCCTGGGATCGGACCACCCCACACCCGATGCGTCGCGAGGAAGGAATCGGTGAAGGCCACGTGCACCCACCGAAGTAGATCCGGATCCATCGCCGAGTACTGACGCATCTGGCCATCGACCGGATACGTGCCCTGCACCTTGCGGTGCATGCCGCGCACCCGAGCGCATTCGCGATCGGCCATGGTGGTGTCGCCGAAGGTGACCACGGTCAACCACTGCGTGGTGCCGGCAAGGCGTCCGAGTGGATCGGCTTCGTAGCGCGAATGCTCCGTTACACCGGCGAGCGCTCCTGGATGCAGGGCCTGCATCAACAGCGCACGAACTCCGCCGACCAATGTGGGAAGCGAGCCGTGAACGGCCCAGGACGCAGAGCCGGGTCCGAAGTAACCGATGTCGGTGCCGTGCGCCAACTGCTTGACCCAGTCGGGCGTGCCCTCTGGATCGCCGGACACGATGCGCCGGAATCCTTGCGCGATGCGAGTTCGGGCGAAATCGAGGACCCCGGCCGCAGAACTCGGGGAAGGTGGCATTCCCCTAGCGTGCCAAGCCACACCGAATCCCGCATCTTCGACCGACAACCACGCATCAGCACGAACGACGGCGCCGGGGCTCGAGGAGGAGTTCGAGCACCCGGCGCCGCGATTGACTACTACTCAGCTGCGGTCAATGTGACCGTCACGTCCTGCGTGCGACCATCGCGCAACACCGTGAGGTCCACGCTGTCGCCCGGTGCGTTCGAGCGGATCGACACGATCAACTCCGTGGGTTCGGCGATGACGTCGCCGTTGATCGCGGTGATGACGTCGCCGTCTTGAATGCCGGCCTCAGCCGCACCCGATCCCGGGGTGACTTCAGCGACCCTGGCGCCGGGGCCTTCGAACGCCATATCCAGTTGCACGCCGATCACTGGAGTGGTGGACGAACCGGTGGTGATGATCTCGTCGACGATGCGCTTGGCGGTGTCTATGGGGATCGCGAATCCCAGGCCGATGCTTCCAGCAGGTCCACCCATGGCGCCTAGCGATGCGATCGCGGTGTTCACGCCGATCACCTCGCCGGAACCGTTCACTAGCGGACCACCGGAGTTGCCCGGGTTGATCGCCGCGTCGGTCTGGATGGCGTTGATGAACGACGTTCCACCTTGACCACCTGCCGTAACGGGACGCTCGAGGGCGCTGACGATGCCCGACGTGACCGTGCCCTGAAGACCCAACGGTGATCCGAGGGCCACCGCGAGGTCACCGACACGAACATCGGCGGATGATCCGAGATCGAGGGTCTGCAGGCCATTGCGCTCGACCTTCACCACCGCGAGGTCGTACCCCGGATCGGAACCGACGAGCTTTCCGGTGGCCGTGGAACCGTCGGCGAAGACGACCTCCACGCTGCCGTCTTCACCAGCCGGACCGGCAACGTGGTGGTTGGTCACGATGTAGCCGTCGTCGCTGATGATGAATCCAGATCCCGTGCCTTCATCGCCGGACGCACCGATGTTGAGTTGCACCACGGCCGGCTGAACCGCAGCGGCCAGATCAGCGATGCCGGCCAGCACCGGTATGGACGAATCATCGATGGGAGCACCGGCGACGACAGGTGCGCTTGCCGCGCTCGTCTGCGATCCGCCGGAATTCGCCGCGGCGACGTAGCCGATCACCCCACCCAGCCCGCCGGCAACCAAACTCACTGCGGCCGTCCCGGCGATCACGCCGGCGATAAGGCCACCTCGGCCTTTCTTCTGCGGGGGCGCATAGCCACCGGAGGGCGGCCCGTAGGAACCCCCGGAAGGAGCGCCGTATGAGTAGGCACCCGGGTACGGGGCCGGTGAGGGCGGCCCACCGGCAGTTGGCGTGGGCGGTAGCGACGTGGGAACGGACACGAGTTCTTCCTCCTTGTTCGGGCCGGGGTCAGCCGGTCCTGGTTCTGCT
>CAYPSE010000077.1:0-7382 GCA_964413305.1 uncultured Rubrivirga sp.
CAGGGCCGGAAGGCAGCAAGGGTAGGCGGGCTCTGTCAGGTGCGCGGGGGGTCCCCGTTTGCTCGCATTAGGGTCGGCGCATGTCCATGGCCCTCTACCGCACGTATCGGCCAGCGCGGCTGGCCGATGTGGTGGGCCAGGAGCACATCACCGCGCCCCTGACGCGTGCGTTGGAGAACGATCGAGTTCACCACGCTTATTTGTTCTCCGGACCGCGCGGCTGCGGCAAGACCTCCACGGCGCGCATCATGGCTCGTTCGCTCAACTGCGAGAAGGGGCCAACGCCGGAGCCCTGCGGTGAATGCCAAAGCTGCGTGGATCTTGCCGCCGGGGGAGCGGGGTCTATCGACGTCATCGAATTGGATGCCGCAAGCCATGGCGGTGTCGAGGACACCCGGGACCTACGTGAACGGGCTATGTTCGCGCCTGCTTCCTCGCGGTACAAGATCTACATCATCGACGAGGCTCACATGGTCTCGACCGCTGGCTTCAATGCCTTGTTGAAGTTGGTCGAGGAACCCCCGGAGCACGTGCGCTTCATCTTCGCCACCACCGATCCGGACAAGGTTCTGCCGACCATACGCTCGCGAACACACAACTACTCGTTCCGCCTTGTCGGAAATCGGGAACTACAAGACCACCTTGCGAAGATCTGCGAAGCAGAGGGAATCACTGCCGATCCTGCGGCTCTCGGGCTCGTCGCCCGCGCGGGGGCGGGCAGCGTGCGCGACTCGCTGTCCATCTTGGGTCAGGTGATTGCTGGGTCCGGTCCCGACGGCATCACGTATAGCGAAGTGGCCGACCAGTTGGGCCTCACCGATGCCGCACTCCTAGACGCAACGATCGATGCCATTGCCGATCGTGATGGCGCTGGGCTATTCGCGGTGGTCGAGAAGGTCGTGGAAGCAGGTCACGAACCGAGGCGTTATGTCTCGGACCTGTTGGAGCGTCTGCGCGATGTGATCGTGGTGCAAAGCGTGCCCGATGCGGCCGAACGTGGTCTGATCGACGCACCGGAGGGTGAGGTCGAGCAGATCGTTCAACAGGCCGCGCACCTGGGACCCGCAGAAGCAAGTCGCGCTGCGGAAGTCGTCAGCCAGGCCCTGGGGGACATGAAGGGCGCCACCGCACCTCGACTGCGTTTGGAGTTGATGGCTGCGCGTTTGCTGGTTCCGGCCGCCGAAGACACCCAGTTGGGAGCGTTGGCTCGGATCGAGCATCTCGAACGTTCTTTGGCCAGCGGTGATGCGATCGTGCCTAGGCCAGCGAAGGCCTCACGCGCAACGAAGGAGTTAGGTGTCGACTCCGCTCCGACTGTTGAGCAGGTTCCACCACCTCCGCCACCGATATCGGCGGTGGCCCCCTCGAGCACGCCGCCAGCCAAACCCACAGTGCCCCCAGCGGTTGTTTCCACTCCCACGACCGACGACTCCGCTGCGTCGAAGCCGAAAGCGAAGAAGAAGGCCGATCCGAAAAAGCCTGCTGGTGCAGCGGCACTGGATTCTCTCAACATCGATGGCTTCGTCACGATGTGGCCGGCTGTCATGGACGCCTTGTCCGGGTACTCGCGCGTCGCGTGGATGGCCTTCAGTGGGTCGCAGCCGCTGTCCTGGTCTGATGGTGTCTTGGCTGTGGGGCTGGACAGTCAAGGCAAGGCGACGGGGATCGTCAATGGCGGCCACGATGAGGCGCTCAAGGGTGCGATCAGGGACGTGTTGCGGGTGGATGCCCGTATTGACGTGGTGCTTGCTCCGAATGCGGGCACATCCGCTTCTGTATCGCCGGTCAGCGCAGCCGTCGAACCCGACACCCCGAGTCGAGATGACGACAACGCCGACGACGTCACGGGTGTTGAGCTCGTGATGCGCGAACTCGGGGCCACTCAAATCGGTGAGATCGAGCACTGATGTACGAGGGCGCCGTCCAAGACCTGATCGACGAGTTGGGCCGACTTCCCGGTGTGGGTCCCAAGAGTGCGCAGCGCATCGCCTTCTATCTCCTCGCCTCCGATCAAGCCGATGTGCAACGCTTGGTGGATTCACTGGTGCACGTCAAGGAACGTGTGCGGTTCTGCGAAATTTGCGGGAATGTCGCCGAAGCTGAGAAGTGTCGGATCTGCATCGACGTCAAGCGCGATCACACGATCCTGTGCGTGGTGGAGGAGTCCAAGGACGTTGTAGCGATCGAACGGACCCGTGAGTTCCGCGGCCGGTACCACGTCCTTGGTGGATCGATCAATCCGATCGAGGGGATCGGACCGGAGGATCTGCGCATTCGGGAATTGCTGAGTCGCCTGGCCGACGGCTCGATCGCGGAGGTCATCTTGGCGACCGACCCGAATCTGGAAGGTGAAGCCACCGCTACGTACCTTGCGAGAACGATCGCGCCACTAGGCGTAGCCGTCTCACGGTTGGCGAGTGGTTTGCCGGTCGGCGGGGACTTGGAGTATGCCGACGAAGTCACCTTGGGTCGCGCCTTCGAAGGTCGCCGCCGCATCGAAACAGCATGAGACCTCAGACCGCTTAGGGTCTGCCCCGTGACCGATGAACTTTTCGGCTACGCCGTTGCAGGCGTCATTTCGTTGTCTTTGTCAGTGTTCTTCCGGCAGCGGGGATGGGGGATCGCGCTTCCACTCATCTTCGCTGGCGCAGTCATGGGCGTGCTGCCGATCGGTCCGACGGCTCCGCCCGAACCGGAGATCGTCCTCATTTTGATCTTGGCTCCGCTGGTCTTCGGCGAGGCGCTGGGCTCGTCCTATCTGGACCTGCGCAAGGTAAGTCGACCCGTGTTGGCGTTGGCGATCGGCTTGGTGCTCACCACCACCTTCGTGGTCGGGGGTGTGGTGAGCCTGTTTGTGGCCATGCCCCTTGCCATCGCCCTGGCGCTCGGTGCGATCCTCGCGCCGACGGATGCGGTCGCAGTGAGCACGATCGCCAAGCGTGCTTCGATTCCACGCCGATTGGTGTCGATCCTCGAGGGTGAATCCCTGGTCAACGATGGCACCGGCTTAACCGCCCTGCGTGTGGCCGTAGTCGCAGCAGTCGCGGGCAGCATCACGTTGGTCGACGCAGCAGGTGTTCTCGTTCTGGCTGTCGGTGTCGGTCTAGCCGTCGGTGGCCTTGCGGGCTTCGTGATGTCGTGGGTCCTTCGGCGTAGTCGTGATCTGGTTGCGGCCAATTCGCTCATCGTGATCGCACCGTTCTTGATCTACCTCCTCGCCGAACGATTCGATGGTTCGGGCATCCTCGCGGTAGTTGTTGCGGCCTTGTGGGTGGCCAGTTCCCAGCACTCCGATCCGGGATGGTCAGGACGTCTGCAGGGCACCACCGTGTGGCGGCATCTGACCTTCATCCTGCAGACGTTCGCTTTCTTCTTGGTGGGCCTGGAGATCCCCGATGTCCTGCAACGCCTCGATGAACAACAACTGCGTCTAGTAGGCGTACTGGTTCCGTTGGTGCTCGTGGCTCTCATCGTCACCCGCGGTCTATTTGTGGCCGCCATGGTGGGAGTCCAGCGGACCCGCGAGCGGCGTGTCAAGGATGGACGCGAGCGGCAGGCGCACCTGGGAAAGGAATCCGTCATCGTCGCGTGGGCGGGCGCACGCGGGCCGATCTCCGGACTCGCTGCCTTCTCGCTACCGCTCGTCACCACAGCCGGTGATGCGTTTCCCTATCGGGACGTGCTCCTGGCGACCACCTTCCTCATCATCGTGGTGACGTTGTTGTTGTCCTTGACCGTAGGACCGCTGGCGAATCGCTTAGGCGTGATCAGCGATGACGATTCGACGCTGACAAGGGACTTGGATGCATCGCTCGCTCGCGCGGCGCTCGAGCGTTTGGATGACGCCATCGTGGAGGCCGACCGCGATGGGCATCCCATTCCCCACGATGTGATCGACCGCCTGCAGGAGGAACTTCAGCGTCGCATCGATCGAGGCCGATCTACGGCGGATACTTCGAAGACTCAGGAGATCGCGACGCGTCAAATGTTCAGTCTGATCCGGGCGATGGTGCAAGCCGAGCAGGAGGAATTGCTGCGGCTTCGCGACGAAGAAGGTCTACCCGACGCACTTGTGCGAACCAGGTTGCGGGAACTGGACCTGCGCCTCCAGGCTCTGGGTACCGAGCGCTAGCGTCCATCCATGGTCGATCCTTCGCTGAACGCACCACTACTGGATGCGTGGCGTTCGGCGAAGGCGCGCTCTTCGCATTCGATGCAGATCCCCGGCCACAAGATGCGTTACGGGCAAGCCGACGCTTCACTGTTCGCCGCGGACATTCTCGATGAATTGATTCGCGACGACATTCCGCTGCAAGGTGGTGCCGACGACAACGTGTTCAGTGGTCGTGTTCTGGAGAAAGCCGAGGCCTTGTGGACGCAGGCGATCGGCGCCGATCATGCGCGCTTCCTAGTGGGTGGTTCGACCCAGGGAAACATCGCGGCGTTGACATCGGTGGTGGCACCCGATGTGACTATCTGCATCGATCGGACATCACATCGCAGTGCGCATGCGGGTCTGGTGACATCAGGGGCGAACCCGCGGTGGATCCTTCCCAGAATCCATCCGGAGTTCGGAGTGCCGATCGGTGTCGACCCGTCTTCGGTGGACATGCTCGGTGCCTATGCACTTTTCGTGACATCCCCGGCATACGTGGGAACCATGACCGACATCGCCGCGCTCGCGGAGTTGTGCCACGCCCAGGAATCGGTATTGATCGTCGATCAAGCGTGGGGTGCGCACCTGGATTTCCTCCCCGGCCAGGGTGCGCATGCTCAAGGTGCTGACGTCGTGACCACGAGCGTCCACAAAGCCCTCACCGGCTACTCCCAGACCGCCATCACATCGTTGAAGGGACCGCGGGTCCTTCCTTCCACGCTCACCCACGGAGTGGACCTCACCGCCACCACGTCGCCGTCGGCCACGCTCCTTGCGTCCATAGACGCAACTCGACTCGCCATGCTGCGCGACGGTGCGGCGAAACTCGCCTTGATGCAAGAAGCGGTAGAGGAAGCCCGAATCGCGTTGTCGACCATCCGCGGGGTTGTTGCGTTGACGGCTGACCTCCTCGGCTGCCCCATCGATCCACTCAAGTTGACGATCTTCGTTCCGGAGACGGGAACCACCGGGGCGCGAATCGCAGCCGCATTGTGGGAGCGGGGTATCGGGGTGGAAGCAGCCGACGCCGACACGGTGATCATGACCGTGACCGTGACTGATCAGCCCGAGTACCTCCCAGCGCTGGTAGCCCAGATCGAGGAGATCGTCGAAGCGCAGCGGGGCGCTGCCCGCGCACCAGCACCGGCGGCCACCTGGCGGGTTCAACCCGATGTGGTCATGACTCCGCGTGATGCCTACTTCGCGCATCGTCGTCGCCTGCCCTTGAAGGAAGCGATCGGTGAGGTGAGCACTGAGCAGTTCTGCCCGTATCCACCTGGCGTCCCACTGCTTGCGCCAGGTGAGCGGATAACCGAGGAAGTGGTCGAGGCCATCGACTTCGCGGGTCGATCCACGCGCATGGCTTACTGCAGTGACCCCACGGCTCAAACCGTTGAAGTAGTAGACAGGGAAAGGGTGTCGTTGTGACCATTGCAGATTCGGGTGAGTTCGTCATCGCACCAGGTTCGGGCGATCCACTGACCGTCCGACGGCTCGGGTTCGGCGCGATGCGCATCACCGGTCCGGGGATCTGGGGTTCGCCACCGGATGAGCAGCGGGCCATCGCTGTGTTGCGACGTGCGGTGGAACTCGGTGTCGACTTCATCGACACGGCTGATTCATACGGGCCGTACGTGAGTGAGGATCTGATTCGCGAAGCGCTCCATCCGTATGACGGCCTGGTCATAGCGACCAAGGGAGGACTGACCCGGCAAGGCCCGGATGAATGGGCGGCGGTGGGGCGCCCGGAATACCTGCGGCAGTGCGTCCAAATGTCGCTGCGCCGACTCGGCGTCGATCGAATCGATCTTTGGCAACTGCACCGCATCGACGATCGCGTCCCGCGCGAGGAACAATTCGGGGTCATCCGGGAAATGCAGCAAGAGGGACTCATTCGCCACGTGGGGCTGTCGGAAGTAAGCGTCGAGGACATGATTCAGGCCGAGGAGTACTTCCCTGTCGCCACCGTGCAGAACTTGTACAACGTCGGCAATAGGCAAAGTGAGACCCAACTCTTGCATTGCGAAAAGGTCGGCGTCGGCTTCATTCCGTGGTTCCCTCTGGGGAATCGGGAACTATTGCAGCCAGATAGTCCCGTTGCAGTGATCGCCGAGCGGGAGGGCTGCACGCCAAGTCAAGTCGCGATCGCGTGGCTGCTGCAGCATTCGCCGGTCATGCTCCCCATCCCGGGTACGGGTGATCTGGCGCATCTAGAAGAGAACTGTTCGGTGGTGCACCTGTCGGAACGCTCGATGCTGGAGTTGGGCCAACTGGCCTAGGCAGCGCACAAGGTGGCGAGAACCGCCAGATCCGGATCCTCATCTGGTTTCACGTCGACGCCACTGAGCAACTTCGTGACGGTTCCGTCGGCATCGGCTTCCACCCAACCCCCGCGATGGTTCAGCCCGAGGTGGGGAACGCCGGGTAGCAGGATCGCACCGGAGGCGACGCCGTCGTTCTCCGGCGTGGATGGCACGGTCTCCGATGGTGGGTGCAGAACGAACACTGCCGGCGGCAGCGGGTTGGCAAGTGATCCCGGTGCCGGTGCGTCGGCTCCGATGACCGGACCCGCCCAGGCGACCAGTCCCACCGTTCCGGGGTGGGGGTCCTCGGGCAGATCGATTGTTGCGCGGAAGACAGTGGTGGTGGTCAAGAAGCCCGGCTGGGCAGCCACCTGCACCGTGACGGCGAGCAACTGCGTCCACTCGCGGGTGGTCTCGGGCCAGCGGCCGGACATGACGAAACCAGCGAGGGTCCGGTCCTTGCGATGGAACGGTGAGACTTCGATTCGCGACACCCGTTCGCCTCCTTCGACGCAGCACGAATAACACCGGTGTTCTTCGACCTGGGCGCAAATGTGCGACAGACGGGGCCTGGCACACAAGACCCCCCGAGTGCCAGGTGTCGCCCATCGAGAGGCTCCCGCAGATATTCGTGAACGACTTCACAAGCGAACGCGTTGGTAACGGCAATGTCCTCTCAGTCCCATGCCCATCACAAGACCGGTCACGGGCGTGACCTCCCCCCATGGACTCGATCGACGCCCGATTTTCGTCGGTACGGTCGAAATCGACAGATGCCCTGCACATGAGCTAATCAAGGAGTGAATCCATGGGTTCGATGACCAAGAAGTTCGCAGTCATCGTCGGCGCTTCGGCGCTTGCGTTGGCTGCGTGTTCGAGCGATTCCGGCGAATCGGCCGGTGGAGACAGTGGCGGTGGGGATG
>CAYPSE010000078.1:0-7360 GCA_964413305.1 uncultured Rubrivirga sp.
AGGATGTTCGCGGTGAGGACGTCGGTGGGCCGGGTGCCACTTCGCAACATGCTGATGGACCGCTCGACGGACTCCGCTGAGAGCGCGTGGCTGGTGCGCAGCATCGCGAGCATCTCGGCCACCAGCGAGTCGATCAGGCCGATGTCCTCGGCCGAGCCATCGACGGTTATCTGGTTGCCGCGCACCAAGATGTCGACCTCCGGAAACGCCGACTCGATCAGCCGCAGGTACTCATCTCCAGGCCCGAGCAGCGCGACCATCGGCTGGGAGCCTGGGACCTCGATCGTGGTGTGCGCGTGCGCCTCACTTACCGGACTACTCATCCGGGGGGCCAGTTGAGATCGCGACCGCCCAGCACGTGCGCGTGGACGTGGAACACCGACTGTCCGGCGTCGGCACCGGTGTTGAAGACGAGCCGGTAGCCATCACCGATGCCTTCGGCTTCGGCGACGTCCTTGGCCGCCTTGAGCAGGTGCGCAGAGGTTTCGGGGGCTGCGCTGGCCAGTTCGCCCACGTTCTCGTGGTGCTCACGTGGGATCACCAGGACGTGCACCGGGGCCTGCGGGGAGATGTCGCGGAAGGCGACCACATGCTCGTTGGACAGCACGATGTCGGCAGGGATGTCCCCTGCAACGATGGAGCAAAACAGGCAATCAGCCATTGCTGCATCCTTCCATGGGTAGCCGATCCCTACCAGCGGCCTACACGAGCCATGACCACTCCCAGCGCAGCGACGCCTGCCGTGGAGGTGCGCAACACCGTGGTGCCCAGGCGGACGACATCCCCGCCCGAGTCAGCGAACAGCAGGCGTTCGTTGGGACTGAGTCCCCCTTCGGGGCCGATCACCAGCAGGACGTCGTGCGCCGTGGAGAAGTCGATCGAGGTCAGCGGCGTCGTCGCCTCCTCGTCCAAGACCAGCGCCACTCCCGCATTGGCGACCAGATCGGCCACTGCTGCAGTCGTGACGGGTGATTCGACGATCGGTATCCACGCGCGACGGGCCTGCTTAGCCGATTCACGCGCCGTGGACTGCCACTTTGCATGGTGTTTGTCCGCGCGCTCACCATCCCATTTGGCTACGGAGTTCTCCGCTCGCCAAGGAATGACGACGTCCACTCCAGCCTCAGTCAGCATCTGCACCGCGAGCTCTCCACGGTCGCCCTTCGCGATCGCCTGCACCGCGGTAATGCGCGGACGCGGTTCATGTTCGTCGTCGATTTTCGCGATTTCGACGGTGCAGGAGTCCTTCGTGGTCGCCGCGATGGTTCCGCACATGCGCTTGCCGCGGCCGTCGACGAGTTCGATTCCCTCACCCACGTGCAACCGTTGCACGGTCACTGCATGCCGACCTTCAGGGCCGGTCAATTCGATGAGATCGCCGGGTTGTTCGGTGCCGGTCGGATCGATCAGGAAGACGGGTGCGGTCATCGAGAGGTGAAGGCGTCTTTCAGCTTGCCGAAAAGACCGCCGCCCTCACCGTTGCTTTGGGTACGCACGGTGTGCACGGCTTCTTCACCGCGGATCTCGGCGAACTCACGCAGCAGTTCCTGCTGGCGAGCGTCGAGATTCGTCGGGACTTGGACGTCCACATGGACGAACAGATCTCCCCGACCGCCGCCGCGGAGTTTCCCCACACCCTTGCCGCGCAGCGTGATTGTCGCGCCGCTTTGCGTGCCGGGGCTGATCGCGATCTCCTCGGCGCCGTCGAGGGTGTCGAGCTTCACGCTGGTGCCCAGTGCAGCGGCTGCCATCGGGATGGAAACCACGCAGTGCAGTTCATCGCCGTGCCTGTCGAAGACCGGGTGCGCGGTGACCACGATCTCGACGAAGAGGTCGCCCACCGCGCCCCCGTTCGGTCCGACCTCACCTTGTCCCTGCAACTGGATGCGGGTGCCGGTGTCCACGCCCGCGGGGACCTTGATCGTGAGGGTGCGCCGCGTGCGAACACGTCCTTCGCCGGAGCACTCCGGGCATGGATGCGGGATGGTGGTGCCGAATCCTTGGCACTGCGGACACGGGCGCGCGGTCATAACCTGGCCGAGGAAGGACCGCTGCACGGACTGGATCTCCCCGCGGCCCTTGCACATCACGCAGGTCTCGAGCTCGCTGCCCTCGGACATTCCCGAGCCCTCGCAGGTGGTGCACGCGGTGGCGGTGTCGACGGTGATGTCCCGTTCGCCACCGAACACGGCTGTCTCCAGGTCGACCTGGATTCGAACCAACGCGTCCTGGCCGCGGCGAGCACGGGTGCGCGGTCCGCGCTGACGTCCGCCACCGCCTCCGAAGAACGCGTCCATGATGTCGCCGAAGTCGAAACCGGTGGCACCGAAACCGCCGAAGCCACCGGACTGGCTGAGCGGGTCGCCACCGAGGTCGTACATCTGACGCTTGTCTGGATCGGAGAGCACCTCGTAGGCAGCCGTGACCTGTTTGAAGCGCTCTTGATGCTCCGGATCGGGATTGACGTCCGGGTGGAGTTCTCGCGCAAGCCGGCGGTAGGCCTTCTTGATGTCCTCTGGGGAGGCATCGCGAGCTACGCCCAACAGGGCGTAATAGTCCGTTGCCACAGCCACCTACTGTCCCTTGAGGATCTTGCTGACGTATTGCGCGACCGCGTGCACCGCACTCATGGTTCCGGCGTAGTCCATATGCGTGGGTCCCATGACCCCCAAGGACGCGACCGGTTGATCGCTTCGACCGTATCCCGCGGTGACGACGGATGTCGACTCCAGTCCCTGCACCTCGGTCTCCTGACCGATGCGCACCGTGACCGGAGACTCCACCGACAGCTCGCCGAGCAGGCGAAGTAGTACGACCTGTTCCTCGAGTGCTTCGAGCACCGGTTGGATCGCCATCGGGAAGTTCTGTTGGTAACGGGCAAGGTGCACGGTGCCGCCGAGCACCACGCGCTCTTCGATGCGTTCGGTCACTGCTTCCAGTACCGCGGACATGACCGCCTGCACCAAGCGCTGATCCTGCTCGGCGAATGACTTGTCGAGATCCTTCAAGGCGTCCGGCACGAAGGCGAAGGGCTTGTCGGCCACCGCTGTGTTCAACTTGGCGCGAAGATCACCGAGCACCTCATCTGACAGAGGAGCCGAGCATTCGATCACCCGTTGTTCCACGCGACCGGTGTCCATGATCACCACGAGCATCAACCGCGTCTCACTCACCGCGATGAGTTCTACGTGTCGCACGCTGCTGCGCTGCAGCGATGGGTACTGCACCAACGCCACCTGCTGGGTGAGTTGCGCGAGCAATCGGACGGTGCGACCCATGACGTCGTCGAGGTCCACCGCATCGCCCAGGAAACGTTCGATCGCCTTGCGCTCTGCGGCGCTCATCGGCTTGACGTCGGAAATCTGGTCCACGAAGAGCCGGTAACCGCGATCGGTGGGCACCCGGCCCGCGCTGGTGTGCGGGTGGGTGATGTAACCCTCTTCCTCCAAGGCCGCCATGTCGTTGCGGATGGTGGCCGGGGAAACACCCAGGTTGTGTCGTTCCACCAGGGCCTTGGATCCGACCGGCTCGTGGGTGGCGACGTAGTCCTCGACGATCGCGCGCAGCACGGCGAGGCGGCGGTCTTCGAGCACGGCACCTCCTAGCGGCCTGGAACCGAGCACATCTGGCACTCGGTGAGTCAGAGTGCCAAGTCTACGCCGAGATCTCGGGCTCGCCGAGCGAGGCGCGTATCGAAGGTGGCCACCGCCGACGAAGTCTGGCGGGCGGTATCCAGAACGCAGCAGTCGGGCAATCCCAAACCCGTGGAGGCCCGAAGAGATGCCAACCGCCAGGGTTGCTCGTCGTCCACTTTGGTCACGTGCACTCCCAGGAAATCCCAGATTCTGCGCACCTGATCGGCAACCCCAGCCGCTGAAGGGCGGATTGCGGCTTCTAGGACGTTGAATGGGTGGATGAGCAAGGTTCGTCGAAATGTGGATCTGCGGATAAACCAGGAGGCGTCTTCGTAATGGGGATCATCTTCGTCGGTCAACGCGATTAGCACGCTGGCATCCAGCGTCACGAGTTCCCTAGGCATAGCGGTCCCAGTCCTTGCGAATGTCCTCCAGGTAGCCCTTGGGGTAACGGACATTGAGCGCCGCCAGTTCTTTCAGCGCGAGTTCCACCGCTAGTACCCGCTCAACCGCGGTGAGATTCAAGGACTCAGCACCCTTCAGGATCAATTCCCGGATTACGTCCGACCGACTGAGATGTGGCCACTCCTGCAAGCCAGCCTCGACAGCAGCGGCGATGTCGTCTGTCTCGGTTACTTGGTGGCGTAGCCGGGTAGTGGGCATGAGCCAAGGTGTACCACCGCCTATGGGTGTGTCACCGTGCATCCGCACTGGATGAGGGTGTCGTCGCTGGCCTTTCCTAGTAATGTGATAGGAATAGTGGTCATGGTTCCCCTCCTCTTGGTGGCCCTCGCCGGCTTCGGCGCCCAGATGGTCGATGGATCGCTGGGTATGGGCTACGGACTCACCTCGGCCACGTTGCTGGTGGCGATCGGACTGACCCCGGTGATGGCGTCCGCGTCGGTGCACTTCGCGCAGGTCGGTACCGCGTTCGTGAGCGGGTTCTCGCACGGCAAACTCGGCAACGTCGACAAGACCGTGCTACGACGCATTGCGATCCCCGGCGGTATCGGTGCATTCGTGGGTGCGTTACTGCTGACATCTATCTCGACCGCCCTGGCACGGCCGGTGATGAACACGATCTTGTTGGTCTTGGGCTTCTACGTCCTGTTCCGTTACCTGCGCCATCGGGTGGTGCAACTGCGCAAGGGCCGGCCGGGTAAACGCTTCTTGTCACCGCTTGGACTTGTTGGTGGATTCATCGACGCTACGGGCGGTGGTGGTTGGGGTCCGGTTACAACTCCCGCACTCATGACCACCGGCCGGATGGCGCCGCATCGCGTGATCGGCACGGTTTCTGCGGCGGAGTTCGTGGTGGCGGTATCCGCGAGTGTCGGCTTCCTCGTGGGCCTGGGGCTTGCGGCTGTGGATTTGACGGTACTGTTGCCTCTGCTCATAGGCGGAGCGATCGCGGCACCATTTGCCGCCTGGGTTGCCCGGCGGCTGCCGATGCGGGTGATGGGTGTTGCCGTTGGCGGCATGATCATCGTGACCAATGCGTTCTCGTTGATGCGCGCAGCGGATTTGGCTGGTTCGATGATGGGTGTGGCGCTCGCGGCATTGGCCGTGGTGTGGATTTCACTCGTGGTGGTGGTGACGGTTCAGCACTTCGCTGCCCGCCGACTAGAGAAAGAGGCGTCGGCGCTTATGCAGCCAACGTCCGTATGACGTGATCGGCGAGCAGCCGGCCCCTGCGCGTGAGTACGAGAGTGTGATCGTCGAGGTTCAGTAAACCTTGCTGTAGGAGCTGTTCGATTGTCTCGTCGCTGCTGGTGATGTCGGTTCGCGCGATGCCTTCCTTCATGCGCATCCCGAGCATCAGGTTCTCGAGTGATTGCTGCTCTGCGGTGAGCAGCTCTTCGTCTTGCATCGGCGACAGCCCGGCGGTGATGCGGGTGGCGTAGGTGTGCGGGTGCTTAACGTTCCACCAGCGTCGGCCTGCGTGGTGACTGTGAGCACCCGGACCTATCCCCCACCACGCGGCATTGCGCCAATAGGCGATGTTGTGGCGACACTCACCGTCGCGCTTGGACCAGTTGCTCACCTCGTACCAGTCGAACCCCGCCTCAGTGAGGCGATCATCGATGAGTTCGTAGCGATCGGCGGCCAGGTCGTCGTCGGGTACGGGGATCTCACCGCGCTGCACGCGACGCGCAAGAGCGGTCCCCGGCTCGACGATCAGCGAATAGGCCGAGACGTGATCCACGCCGGCCTCGAGGACCTCCTCGAGTGATCTCTCAAGATCGTCATCGGTTTCACCGGGAGTTCCGTAGATGAGGTCGAGGTTCACGTGCTCGAAGCCGGCAGCGCGTGCAGCTTTGGCTGCTGCGCTGCTGGCCCCGGGGGTGTGGGTGCGCTCGAGGGTGGCAAGGACGTGCGGTGCACTGCTTTGCATACCGAAGGAGATGCGGGTGAATCCACCGCTTTTCAGTTGCTCGAGCATGACTGGATCCACGGAGTCCGGGTTGGCTTCGGTGGTGACTTCCGCGTGGGGATCGACGTCGAAATTGTCCGAGACGGCCGCGCGGATGTCACTAAGCGCTGGCGCACCGAGCAGCGTGGGCGTGCCGCCTCCGAAGAAGATCGTGTCCACGCGGTGGGTTGTGCCGAGTTGCTCGGCGGCTTGCCGGATCTCGGCGATCAGATGCTGGTGGAAGGTGTCGCGGCGGACGTCGTCGCCGAGTTCGGTAGCCGTGTAGGTGTTGAAATCACAGTAGCCGCACCTGCTGGCGCAGAACGGCACGTGTACGTACACCGAGAGCGGCGTGACCGCAGAGCGGGAGGTCATTGCTTGGCAGCGGTGTCGGATGTGGACAGCGCAGCGATGAATGCCTCCTGAGGCACTTCCACGCGGCCGACCATCTTCATCCGCTTCTTGCCTTCCTTCTGCTTCTCGAGCAACTTGCGCTTGCGTGAAACGTCGCCGCCGTAGCACTTGGCAAGCACGTCCTTGCGGATCGCGCGGATAGTTTCGCGGGCGATGATGCGCGAGCCGACGGCCGCCTGGATCGGCACCTCGAACTGCTGACGCGGGATTAGCTCCTTGAGCTTTTGCGCCATGGCGACGCCGTAGGAATATGCCTTGTCCTTGTGCACGATCGAACTGAACGCATCGACGGCATCGCCGTGCAAAAGGATGTCGACCTTCACCAGATCGGCTTCCTGCTCACCGCTGGTCTCGTAGTCGAGCGAGGCATAACCGCGCGTGCGCGATTTCAGTTGGTCGAAGAAATCGAAGACGATCTCGGCCAGCGGCAGCGTGTACCGCATCTCCACCCGATCCTCCGACAGGTAGTCCATACCCAACAAAGTGCCGCGGCGCGCCTGGCACAACTCCATGACCGTGCCCACGAACTCGCTCGGCAAGATCACCGTGGCCTTCACGACCGGCTCGGTGACCGCAGCCACCTTGCCCTCGGGGAATTCGCTGGGGTTGGTGACCACTACTTCTTTGCCGTCGTCCATGCGCACGCCGTAGATGACGTTCGGCGCGGTCGAGATCAGATCGAGGTCGAATTCGCGCTCCAGGCGTTCACGCACGATCTCCAGGTGCAGCAGACCGAGGAAGCCGCACCGGAAACCGAAGCCGAGTGCGACCGAGGTCTCGGGCTCGTATTGCAGCGCGGCGTCGTTGAGCTTGAGCCGATCGAGCGCATCGCGAAGCACCGGATAGTCCGAGCCGTCGATCGGGTACAGCCCCGAGAAGACCATCGGCTTGGGATCGC
>CAYPSE010000079.1:0-7340 GCA_964413305.1 uncultured Rubrivirga sp.
AACGTCAACGGCACGGACAGCAACGACTCCATCACTGGAGATGGCGCCGTCAACTTCATCGAGGGCCGCGGTGGTGATGACACTTTGAAGGGCGAGGCGGGCGACGACCGCCTGCGCGGCGGCGGCGGCGCTGACGTGGTGTTCGGAGGAGACGGTGCAGACCGCATCCAATACCTCAGCCCTGGTGAACTGGTCGGCGACCAGATCACCGGCTCCAAAGTCTTTTGGGACAAGCAGTCGACTTCAGTGGCCTCGGGAGCGGACCAAACCACGGACGACCGGATCCAACTCATGGGGGCTGGCACCTACGATTTCTCTAAAGCCAGCATCAGTTTCATCGACCGGATCGATGTGCTGTCGAACGTTCAAGGCGCGCAGCAAGGTGATTACACGCTGATCCTGTCGGCGGAGATGGCCAGCACCGCCAACCAGAATCGCAACTCGAACTATGGCGACATCAGGGTTGTAGGGTACGACGCATCGACCAATTCGCCCACCACAGCGAACGTGCGAGTCGACGCCTCGGCGTTCACCACCCAGGCGTTGGTGGTCATGGGCGAGGATGGCTCTGGCTCTAATTTCGGTGGCATGCGTGGCAACGACACGCTTGTCGGTGGCGGTGGTGGAGACTACTTGTTCAGTGGTGCTGGTAATGACTGGATCATCGGCGGCGGGGGCAACGACACGATCGACGGTGGCGACGGCCGTGATGTGGTGCGCTTCATCGGCAATCGGATCGACTACGACCTTGCGCTCGACAGTGTTTCGCAGACTTACACATTGACGGACAAGGTCAGCAACCGAGACGGCATTGACTCGATCAAGGGTGTGGAGGAACTCGAGTTCGCGGACGGGATTTATGAGTTCGTGGCTGGTGCGCTGGTCAAGATGAGCGCAGGGCCGAAAGGCACGGCCACGGTTGTCTACCAGCAGACGGTCGTCCTCGAGGATCTCATCGATGAAACCATCTTCGGCGACAACAGCTCGGCGCAGATTTCTTCGACGATGCTCACCGTGGTCTCCCCGGACGGGCTGTCCTCGGTTCGCCTGATCGGTTCGGGGTTGACCTGGGACGAGCTTGGGGAAGGCGACTTTGAACTGACAGGTGGCACGTTCAACCTTGCCGAGTTCGACGCGGGCACGGTTGCTGGAGCTCTCAGCCCAGCGATCGTGAGCAGTGGCTTGTCCATTGGTGCAGTCGAACTTTCTGAGGCGATCGATGCCGCGTGGACCAGCAACCTGACTGACATGTCAGCGTTCTATGCGCTGCTGGATGTCTATCGCTACGACATCACCGGCTCCACCGGCAACGATTTGCTGGAGGGCAATCAGTTCGATGACACGCTGCGAGGCGGGGGTGGGGCTGACACCCTGCGTGGTTGGGAGGGGGACGATCTGCTGATCCCGTCTGCCAACATCGGCGGCGTCGTCTCTTTGGTGGAGCCTGGTATCGGCAACGACACGATCGATTTCAGGCAGGCGACGACTGGCGATCAGTTCCTCAGCTACGAGGCGCTGGGCGGCGCGGTAGGTGTCACCATCGACGGGGCATCTGCAACGGGTTCTGTGACCAAAGGCACCGATTCCGCGCTGGGCGCAGATACCGTGCTCGGGTTGTCCACCTTTCTCACGCTGGCAATGAACACGTCAGTGCCGGGAAGCGGCCAGGTCCGAGGAAGCGCCTATGGTGACACCTTCGACGTCCATCTGGTGGATGGCCAGTGGATCAGCCTTCGCGGGCTGGCAGGGCCAGATGTTTTTGACCTCTCCGGCAGTGGATGGATCCGATTGGATTACATCGATTCACCCAATGGCGTGAACGTCGACCTCGCGGACGGCAAGGCCTACAGCGACGGCTACGGCTCGCAGGACACGATCACGGGCAAGGTCAATGAACTGCGAGGTAGCAATGCCACCGATCAGTTGACGGGCTCGGCCGAGGACGAATCCTTCATTCCCCGCAAGGGCAACGACATCATCGATGGCGGCGGGGGCTTCGACCGCCTGCGCTACGACCAGGGCAACGTGACCGGCTTGGAGGTCGATTTGCTGGGGGAAGGCGAGGCCACCGGCTTTCAGGACGGGGCTGCATTCACCCATCAGATCACCGGGATCGAATGGGTGAGAGGCTCGAACAATGCGGACATATTGTGGTCGGGTACGGGTTCCGTACGATTGGAAGGGCGCGGTGGCGCCGACGTCTACGGCATCGACGATGGTGGCGCGGTGCGCATCGATGGCTATCAGATCGGAACCGATATCCTGGACGTGTCCGAGCTCGGCCTGACACAGCAGCAGGCTCAAGACGCCATGGCCGGCGCCGTGGCCACGACGGTTTCCGGTGTCGGCAGTGCGCGCGTGACTTTCAACGCGTCCACCAGTGTGACGTTCTACGGGCTTTCGACGAGCCAGGTGGCGTCCATCACCCCGAATGTCCAAGGCACGGGCAGCACCGACACCACGCCGCCCACCAACACAGGCGCAACCTTTGCGGTCCCCTCAACGCCTGACGGCACGGTGACCGTGACTTTGCGGTTCAGCGAAGCCATCGTCGAACCGACCTCCTGGCCCACGCTCTACGCGTACGACCCGAGCTTGGGGTATACACAGTACGTCTCGCTGACTGATCTGACCCTCGACAGCACCGGCACCACCCTGACGGTCACCGGCGATCTGCCCTACGGCATGTCGACCTTGGCTGACACCGACTTCATGACGGTGTCCTTCTACGCCAACGCCATTCGTGATCTGGCGGGCAATGCCATGACGGCCCGGGAGGTCTGGTTCGGTGGCAACGGTGCCAATACGCTCGACGTGCGTTACTACCAGCCGTACGGCAATGATCCCCCGCAGATCCATCTGCGGGGCAATGGCGGCAACGATCAACTCTTGGGCAACGACAGCAGCAACACGCTGCTGGATGGCAGTGGTTCCGACACACTGGTTGGTGGCGGTGGCTCTGACACCATCGTACTCACCGAGTCGCTGACCGGGACGATGTACCGTGATGTCGTGATCGTCCGGCCTGGCGACAGCCCTGTGGGGTCGACCACGCGCGACCAAATCCAGCCCGCTGCCAGCAACCCGACTGGGTCGGGTTTCGACATCACGTCTTCGAACGCGTTGCTGCATGACGTGCTGGAACTGCCGTCCAATCTCATCCTGGCCGACACCTCGGCACAGGTGGATGGCACCAACGTGGCCAACTTCAGCCGTCACAGCGTGCAGGATGGCGTGGTCACGCTGGCGGATGAAGCGGGCACTGCGATCAGCGTCAATGGTGTGAACGCCGTGGACGCGGTGAACTACCTGCGCGCCAACATCGACGGCGCAGGTCTGACGGCTGCTTTGCGTCTCGACCGGGACAGCAACGGCAGTGTCGACAGCCTGATCGTGTTCCAGGATGGCGGCAGGCTGGCCACCAAGGGCGATGCCGAGGCGCCGGAAACGCTGGTGGTGATACGCGATCTGGTGGGTGCAGGTTCTGCGACGTTGGGCACTGCGCCGGGCATGAACGTGGTCGAGATAGGGGACCATCAAGGCCCCGTCAGCCTGCACCATCTCAAGACGGCGACAGGTTTCCAGATCGATTTCAACGAGGCCGTCTTCTTCGATCAGGAGACCCTTCGCCTGAGGCTGTGGAAGAACGGCTTCGACGATGCAAGCGAACTCGATTTCCAGATGTCGGGCAATGGCACCCAGACCATCGCAATCGACTTGGGGACGACGCTCGGCGACGGCGACTGGCTGTTTGGCTGGCACGAGCCGGATTCGGGTGACCCCAGCACGGGCATCAGCGATGCCAACGGGAATCTGGAGCAGGATGAGTACGGCGAAGTGGCCGGCGATGGCTACTGGGCTGAAGGCGACGATGCCGCAGAGACGATCGATCTGGCCGACTTCATCGATGGTGGTGTGGATATCGATGGCTTCGGCGGCAACGATCGGTTGATCGGCACGCAGAGCCCCGATCACATCTACGGTGGCAAGGGTTCGGACACCATGACCGGTGGCGATGGGCCCGACTTCTTCGGTTTCGATCCTGGCGATGCGCCTGTCATCGACCGTGCTCAGGGGTCAGCGTTCAATCCCCCCTCGGCATTCGTCATCGCAGACGGGGAGCAAGTCAGCTTCCCGGCCGGGCCGGAAATCATCACCGACCTCGGCGGTGGTGATTCGATTTGGATCAACGGGCTGTCGTATGGCGGTGGCAGTTCCGGTGGTGGTGTGACCAGCCTGATGGAGGGCGGGCGCGCGCTCGTCCAGGGTTCGTTCAACTCGACTTCTGGCGTTTTCACCGTGGATTCGGACCAGGGCTTGGACACACTGCTGCTTTTCGACGCTGATCCTGTGGAATTCGATCAAGTGACGAACTGGACCGGGGTGGTGCTGCAAGGCATCACGCCAGATGGGTTCGAGATGTCATATGGCGGCTATTTGCAGACCAAGGTCGCCCCGACAGTCGATCAAGCTTTGGCAGAACTCAGCAACGAATTGAGCTTCCTCGGGTATCAGAGCGCTGTCTCCATCGACGTGCTTTATCCTGAGGCTAGTCTGTTGTCCATTGAAAACGTTCAGATCGAGCCAGGTACTGGAATCCTCACCTTCGACTTGGCTCTGGACCCCAACGATCCAGATGTACAGACATTGGACCCCCTTGCGGTGATGGTGCAGTTCGGCGGTGATCTGGAAGGCGTCTTGGAAGCAACGGCACTGCCCATTGCTTGGCAGTACGAAGGTCAGAATGTTCCGATGTGGACGTTCAATGACACTGAACTCGCCGAGTATGGGCGCCTCTACGCGTCGCCTTATGGTGTTGCCGAGTTGGCGACAGACCCCCAGATTTACGAACAGAACCCTCTGATGGACAGCGCTGGCCGTATCGGCCAGGTTCAGATCGAACTCGAGGGGTCGGTATCGGAGGCTCCATTGATCACCGTCGAGGAGTTGGTCGTCTTCCCGATCGACTGGCTCTCCGGGCCGGCACCATTATTGGTTGTCGATGTGGCAGACCCAGCGCAGGTGCTCATTACGTCGTCGGACGACAACCTGCTGAAATTTGCAGCAATCTACGACGAGACCAACGACGAAACCCACCTGACCGCGATGTTCGACGAGGACCCGTATCTGGATCAGATCCAACCCGGGCAGCTCATCGAACTCACCTTCCCCGGCGACGTCCGCTCCAGCCTCGTCCCCGAGAGCCTGACCTTCAGCGGCTGACCCTCTTGCCCGTCGTCCCTCCCATCCCACGCCCCCGCGCGGGGGCGGTTCGGTGTGTGCTGAACGTCCTGTCGCTGGCCTGTGGGCTGGCGTTGGGCGCGCATGCGCACGCCCAGCCGCGGCCAACCGCCACACCCGTCCCCCCCGGCCCGCTGCCCCAGACCTTCGAGCAACTGCGCGTCAACACGGTGGCCGATCAGTTGATCCGCTACCTGGGGGACGTGGTGCGGTGGGTGGACGATGCCGACACGCGGGCGCCGTCGGCGGCGTTGTCGCTGCCGGTGCAGGAGGCGGTGGACCGCCACCCGGAGGCGCGGATCGCCGCCGAGCAGCGCGCAGGCGCGGCCTATGGCACGCGTGAGGCGCAGGCGGGGTGGCTGCCGCAGGTGTCCTTCGGGGTGGAAGGCGGCAAGCGCAGCAACGACCCGGTGTTCGTCCCCGGCGTGTCCAACGTGCCGGCCTACGACGACGATTCGAAGGCGGTGACGCTGTCGGCGCGGCAGCTGGTGTGGGATTTCGGGGCCGTCAACCACCAGATCGACGGCCGGCGGGCGCTGGAGTTCTCGGTGCAGGCGCGGGCGCAGGCCAAGCGGTCGGAACTGACGCTGCGCGCGCTCAGCGCGTGGATGGAGGTCTTCCGCGCGCGGCAGATCGTGGCGGCCAGCCGGATGAACGTGCTGTCGCGTGAGCAGATCCTGCGCTTCATCGAGGAGCGCACCGAGTTGGGCGCCAGCTCCACCAGCGACGTGCTGCGCGCGCGCGCCCGGCTGGCCGATGCGCAGGCCGCGGGCGTGGCCGCGCGCAACCAGCTCACCGCGGCCGAGGCGGTGTACCTGGAGTTCTTCGACCAGGCCGCGCCGGCCGGCATCGCGCTGCCGCAGGTGCCGCCGCTGGACATGGCGCGCGCGGCTGAGGTGGCGCGCATCGTCGAGGCCAGCCCGCTGGTGGCCGAGGCGCAGCGCCAGGCCGACGCCGCCGCGGCCGAGGCGCGGGCCGCGCAGGCGGCGCTGCTGCCCAGCATCGCGCTCGACCTGAGCCTGCGCCGGCGCGACCTGGGTGGCGCCGGCACGCCCGGCACCGACTGGAGCGCGGGCCTGGCCGTGCGCCAGAACGTCTTCAACGGCGGGGCCGACCAGGCGCGGGCCTCACAGGCCGAGCAGCGCGCGCGCGAGGCCCGGCTGGCCGAGATCAACCTGCGCCGCCAGCTCGAGCGCGCGCTGTCGCAGGCCTATGCCGACATCGGCAACAGCGACACAGCGGTGCTGGCGCGCAAGGACGCGGCGCAGGTGGCCGCAGTAGCGCTGGAGGCCGTGCGCGAGCAGTTCGCCTTCCGCCGCGGCAGCCTGCTGGACCTGCTGCGCGCGCAGGAAGAGCTGCACCAGGCCACGCGCGACCTGATCGACGCACTGGCCAACCAGACGCTGTCGCGCTACCGCTTCCTGCACCTGTCGGCCAACCTGGCGCCGCTGTTCGGCGTGCCGGTGGACGCGCCGGCGCCGGCGGTCGAGGCGATCCGGTGGTTGCCGGGGGGGCGGTGAGGCCCAGTCCGCGGCCTCTTTTGCGGCTTCGGTGCCTTTGAGGGCCGGTGAGACAATGGGTTTTGATGTCTGTTCCCTCCATGTCTGACACACCGGCGCCCGCGGTTTCCGACGCCCTCGAAGCCAGCCTGCGCGCCGTGCTGGCCTGGCAGGAGCGGCCGATGTCGTCGGCCTCGCTGCGCGCGCGGGTGGCCGGTGGGCGCGAGGTGTGGACGACCGAGACGCTGCTCGAGGCGGCCGACAGTCTGGGCTACGACGTCGAGGAGAGCACCTTCGATGCGGCGCGCCCGGCGTTGCCGCCGCTGCCGGCGATTGCGCTGACGCGCCAGGGCACGGCGATCGCGCTGCTGTCGCCGCACGAGGAGGGTCAGGTCCTCGTGGTCGACCCGGATGCGGGCGAGAAGCCCGCGCCGCTGGCACTGGACGAGGTCTACGACCGGCTGGCCGGCACGGCCTACAGCCTGGCGCTGCGCGACATCCCGGTGGCCGACCCGGTGACGGGCGCGCCGCTGGAGCGCGGTGGGGTCGGCCGCCACGGGCACTGGTTCTGGGGGCCGATCAAGCGATCGCGCGGGGTGT
>CAYPSE010000080.1:0-7180 GCA_964413305.1 uncultured Rubrivirga sp.
TGCGCATCACGGGGCGCAAGAAGGAACTCATCGTCACCGCAGGTGGCAAGAACGTGGCCCCCGCGGTGCTCGAGGATCGCCTTCGCGCCCACGCCCTGATCGCCCAATGCATGGTCGTCGGGGACGCCAAGCCATTCGTAGCAGCCGTCGTGTCCTTGGATCCCGAGGCGCTGCCCATGTGGTTGAAGGTCCAGGGCAAGGACGAGTCCTTGACGGTTGCCGATGTGATCGAAGATCCCGAGGTGCTTGCACAGGTTCAAGGAGCCGTCGATGAAGCGAACAAGGCGGTGTCGAACGCCGAGGCGATCAAGAAGTTCGTCATCGTGGCGGATGAATGGACCGAGGAGGGTGGCCAACTCACCCCGTCGATGAAGCTCAAGCGCGGTGTCGTGATGAAGGACTACGAAGCACAGATCGAGTCCATCTACGCGTAGGCGTTCAGCGATTGCACAAACCGAATGGGATCGGGCGGGTGGTCGGCGCTAGCCGATGACCCGCCCGATTCCGCTGAAGCGGGATGAGTACCACGGACCGAGGATGTTGGACACGACCACGCCGGTGCGCGGATTCGCTGCGTGCACCATCTTGCCGTTGCCGATGTACATCCCGACGTGGCGGGCCCCGTTCCCGAAGTAGAAGACGAGGTCGCCGGGCTGCGCCTGACTCAGCGGAATTCGCCTGGTGACGGAGTATTGCGAGCGGCTGTAGTGCGGGAGTGACACGCCCGCCTGACGCCAGGCGGTCATGGTCAGACCCGAGCAGTCGAAGGCACTGGGCCCGCTGGCGGCCGCGACGTAGCGGTCGCCCACCTGCGACAGCGCATACTGAACCGCCTTGGCGGCCCGCCCGCTGCCGGTGAAGCCACCACCAGCGCTCGATGATCCGCCACCGGAGCTCAGGGCCGCAGCTGCTGCCGCCGCCGCCGCGCGAGCGGCCTCACGTTCCTCCCGAGCCATCTGGGCGAGGCGTTGGCGCTGCTCCTCCTCGAGATTGTCGAGGATCTTCTGGGCGTCGGCGTAGCGGTCGTCGGCCTCGTCCTTGGCTTCCTTCATGCGATCGCGCAGGTCCTTCGCCCGAGCTTCCTTATCCAAGACGGCAGCCTCGGACTGGGCGAGCCGGAGACGTGCGGTAGCGGTCTTGCGAAGGGCGGCGGCTTGACCTCGCTGAAGGGCATCGAGGGCAGCCGACTGGGCGAGGAATTCGTTGGGGTCTTCGCTCAAGAGCAGTTGCAGCGAGGTGTCGAGGCCACCGGATGTGTAGGCGGCGCGAGCTAGGTCGTCGACGGCGCCCAGGATCTCCCGCATCTCCCGCCGCTCTCGGCGGACCTTGGCCTTCAGGGCATCGAGGGTGACCCGGACGTCGGCGAGTTCGTTGCGGGCTTCGTTGTATCGCTCGGTTGCCGCTTCGGCCTTGCCCTCGAGGTCCTGGACCTGGGCGCGGACCTGCTCGAGATTCGGCGCCGCCTGGGCCGGGGCGGTGAGGCCACCGGTTGCGATGAGACCGGCGATGGCGAGGGTGATCCCGGCGAGCCGTGTCCGCTGCCGCAATCGCACCGTCGACCTCCCTGCCTACTGCCGCGTGGGCCCGGAATATCGGGCCCTATCTCGGTGATCGGTCATTCCCGCCTGTGGGACGGCTTTGACCAGCCACGGGTTCCCCAAGGTAACAGAATGGTGACGAAGCGCACCACGGGTGTCCTGGGCCCATCTCAGAAACGTCCCAGGCTCATGGACCGAGGGCGGCCCTACGAGACCTCGCGCTCGAGGCGAAGTGGAGGAACCAGGCCGCAGTCCGCGAGCACCCCGAGGGCGCGAACGTGCTCCCCGTCGATGGGGACCGGGACGTCTGAGGGGGCGGGAACGCCCAGCAGCACGCTGACCACGCAGTCCCCGCACGCCAAACCGGCAACGGCGCACGACCCGCAGTCGATGACGGTTTCAGGTCCGCTCTCCATGCCCCGCACGCTATGCGGGGGGTCTGACAGCCGGCCTGCGGTCAGACTCCCCCGTCGCCTGGAGCCTCCTGGCTGGGACCGCCGAACTCGGGCCTGGCCACGATCTCGATGCGGTCGGTCGCCGAGCCCCACCGGCACCGAATCGACTCCACCTGCTCGGCCATCACCGTCCGCTCATCGATGCGCACATCCCCGGCCAAGGTGGCGTGCCAGAACTCGTTCGATCGCACCGTTCTGATGACATCGAATCGGGTGAGGTTGCCGCAGTGACCGCAACGCAGGCGGGAGGCTTCATCCGGTAGTGGCATAGGCATGACGCGAACCTACCGGTGAATCTGCGCGCGCATCCCCGGGGCGACGTCACACCCGGGCCATAGCATCGAATCGATGTCCAGCACAGCCGCCATCGATCATCGAACACCACAACTGTCCTTCGCCGACCTTGCAACCGAGGAGCCACTCGACCGCGTCACTTTCGTCGTCGTCGATCTCGAGACCACAGGCGGACCCGCCACATCCGCCGGCATCACCGAGATCGGTGCCGTCAAGGTCCGGGGCGGGGAAGTGCTCGGGGAGTTCGCCACACTCGTGCGACCTGCCTCGGCGATACCTCCGCACATCCAAGCCCTCACCGGCATCACCGATTCCATGCTCCTCGACGCTCCGTCCGTTGCCGGAGCCGTGGCGGCATTCGGTGAATTCGCCGGCGACTCAGTTCTCGTCGCACACAACGCTCCCTACGACCTCGGGTTCTTGAAGGCGGCGTGCGCCTTGCACAACCTGAGTTGGTTTCCTGGACGATCCCTCGATACCGCGCGACTGGCTCGAGTCGCACTGCAACGCGGAGAGGTCCGCAACTGCAAGTTGGCCACCTTGGCGGCTCACTTCAACTCCCCCGTGGCTCCCGAACATCGAGCTCTCGCCGATGCGCGCGCCACCACCCACGTCCTGCACTGTCTGTTCGAGCGAGTCGGGTCGCTGGGGGTGCGCTCGTGGGCCGACCTGCGCGCGTTCGTGTCTCGAGTATCTGCCGAACAACGCGCCAAACGGCACCTCGCGGATGGGCTGCCCTCGGGTCCGGGTGTCTATACGTTCGTGGACAGGCAAGGATCCGCGCTCTACATCGGCACATCGCGCAACGTGCGTCATCGTGTTCGCTCCTATTTCACCGCAGCCGAAACGCGATCACGAATGGCGGAGATGATCTCGATCGCTACCGCAGTCGATGTCATTCCGTGCGCAACCGCACTGGAAGCCCGAGTGCGTGAGTTGCGCGCCATCGCCGCGCTCCAACCGCGATACAACCGGCGTTCCCGGCGAGCAGGCACTACGTGGTGGCTGCGCATCAGCGATGAGGCCGCGCCGCGCCTGGTCACTGTTCGCGCCATCGGCGATTTCATTCCCGAGCATGCTTGGGGACCCTTTCTTTCCCGAGGCGCCGCCCGCGAGGCGGCATCGACCATCGCTAACTCCACTGGCCTGCGCACGTGCACCGGCACTTTGCCGGCTAGACCCAAGCACGAATCACCCCAGTGCCTCCGGGGGCACTTGAACCAGTGCGCGGCTCCGTGCATGCGCGCGCACGATGCCGGCGATTACCGCGTGTCCGTCGGCGCGACGAAGGCGACCTTCTCGGGGGATATCGCCGCACTGATGCGCCAGGCTCGAACCCGGATGGCGCACCTGGCAGATCAGGAGAGATTCGAAGAGGCCGCCGAGGTTCGCAATGCAGTCACCGATATCTGTGCGGCGAGTGAACGCCACCACCGCATCGCGACCCTCGTGTCCGCAGGAAGAATCGTCGCCGCCGAACCGGACGGCAAGGCAGGGTGGGATATCCACGTGATCGAATCCGGACGACTCGTCGCGGCAACTCACGCTCCGGCGGGAACGGACCCTCGGGCAGCCGCCCGTGCGGCCGTGGCCACAGCCGAAGCACACCGAACGGGCTCCGGTGTGCTGGCCGAGGCCACGTTGCTCGCCGGGTGGCTGGAATCCCCAGGAGTTCGGCTCATCGCGGTGCAGCGGCCCCTGGCGTGGCCGATCGGGGCGAGTTCAACGATCGGACGAAGCCCGCGGGTGACCTCGAGTGCCGACTCGTATACCGCGCCCCACCGCTACGGCGAGAACGGATCGGGTGTTCCCGTTGGTCCGGCTCCGGGTGTACTGCCGGTCAGTCGGATCACCGACTAACTGCCCCACTGCGCCCATCGTTGGGCCAATTTCCACGCATCCCCGGAATCAAGCGCGCCGCGCGCACGCGGGATATTCGCTGCTATGCGATCAGACAGTTGCGACGACGTCTGTCCGCCGAGGGCTGCGTCGTAGGCGACCAGCGCCGCTGCGGCGTTGATAGTGACCGAGTCCCTGATGGCCGCAACCTTCTGGGCATCGTCGCCGGAATCGAAACCTTCGGCTTGGAAGGCCGGGTCCAACGTAGCGCGCAGCAACTGAAGGTTTCGCTCTGCCGACGCACCCTCCAACAGGTGGGAGTCGACCAGTTTCAATCCCCAATCGCGCGGATCCAACTCGCTCTCCACGACGGTCGACGACGTTGCATCCCACACGCGCGTGGTCGCGCACAGTGAGATCTCGTCCAGGCCGTCGTTGCCGCGAACGACGAGCGCACGTGTTCCCCGATCCGCCAGAACCTGCGCCATCACGGGTGCGGATTCCAATCGGGCACATCCGACGAGCATCGCTTCGGGTTGGGCGGGGTTGGCCAGCGGTCCCACGATGTTGAAGACGGTCGGTACACCGAGTTCTCGACGCGTCGGTCCAGCGAAACGCAATGCAGGATGGAAAAGCGGTGCGAAGCAGAACGCGATACCGATGTCCGACGCGCAGCGGGCGACAGTTTCCGGGGTTACGTCGATAGCCACCCCGAGTGCCTCGAGAACGTCCGCTGAACCCGTAGCGCTGGACGCGGCACGGTTGCCGTGCTTGATCACCGGCACCCCGGTCGCAGCGACGACAACCGCGGCCATCGTCGAGATGTTCACCGAGTTCGAACCATCGCCCCCTGTTCCCACGACGTCCACCACCACCGGTGGTCGAGACTGGTGGTCGATCAAAATCCCGTGGGTCATCAGCCCGCTCACCAGCGCGGCCAACTGAGCCGGGGTCTCGCCGCGGACTCGCAGGGCCGTGACGAACGCCGCCAACTGAGCCGGTGTTGAGCGATCCTGCAGGATCTGGCCCATTGCCCACTCGACGTCGTCGGGATCGGCCCCGGACATGGCAGCGGAGATCACCGCGGGCCAACTGCGCTCAGGCATGCGGCGAATTAGGACGACACCGCGGCTCGGCGGTGCAGCAGACGTGCAGCGGCGCGAGCGAGGGCGACGGGTTCCAGCGGATGCGGCACGACCGCATCCGCGCGCGACCAGGTGGCCAGCCAAGCATCTTGGGGTCGGCCGATCAAGACCAGGATCGGCGGGCAGCCGTAGATCTCGTCCTTGAGCTGCCGGGCGATTCCCATGCCTCCCGCCGGAACGGCTTCGCCATCGAGGATGAGCAGGTCGAACTTCTGAGCATCGACTGTGGCGATCACCATGGGTTCGGTGGCGCACTCGGTGTACTCGACCGTGGGGAGGTCGATATCCGGACGCGTCCCCAGGCTGGCCAGCACTTGGCGGCGGACATTCCGGTCATCGCTGTAGACCAAAACCCGCATCGGCTTAGACCATGCCGGGTTCGACGATGTCAACGTCTCCTCGCTCACGCGCTCACCCTAAACCCCCCTGGAAGGTGCCCTCGAATCTGTGGCGGACATCGCAGACAAACCTGGCAGACCCGGCGCCCTTCCCTCATGAAGCCATGACAGTATTTCCCCGTGGCGAACACGACCTCCATTCCAGCGGCCTACGCTCACGCCCCGGCCAACCGCCCGAACATGGTGTCCATCGGCACCATCGTGTGGTTGTCCAGCGAGTTGATGTTCTTCGCGGCGCTATTCGCGATGTACTTCACGATGCGGGCCGTCAACCCCGAGGTGTGGGCTGCCGACACCCAACTGCTCGCCATTCCCTTCGCGAGCATCAACACCACGATCCTCGTGCTTTCGAGCGTCACCTGCCAACTTGGCGTCTTCGCCGCCGAGCGCGGCGACGTCCAGGGACTACGCCGCTGGTTCATCATCACGTTCCTGATGGGTGCCTTCTTCATCGGCGGCCAGGTCTTCGAGTACGCCGAACTCGTCCACAAGGGCCTCACGCTCTCCTCGAGCGCGTACGGATCGGCGTTCTTCCTGACCACCGGCTTCCACGGGCTGCACGTGACCGGCGGCCTCATCGCATTTCTCTTCGTGCTGGCCACCACCTACGTGACCAAACGGTTCACCCACGACCAAGCAACTCGAGCCATCGTGGTGTCGTACTACTGGCACTTCGTGGACGTCGTCTGGATCGCGCTGTTCTTCATGATCTACATCCTCCAGTAATCGGCACCACTACCGAACGAAAGGCACCGACACCGTGAAGTTCCTGGCTAACCGCCGACGCAAGCCCTGGGTCGCCACGGCACTGTTGGCCATGGCGCTGCTCGTCGTCGGTGGTGGGTACGCCGCCGTCAGTTCCACCGCTCCGGCCGAAGCGGCGATGGGTTCGCAGACCCAGGTCGAAGAAGGCAAGCGGCTGTTCCTCGAGGGCTGCTCCTCCTGCCACGGTCTCGAAGCCCAAGGAACCATGAACGGCCCGTCGTTGATCGGCGTCGGCGCGGCCTCGGTTCACTTCCAGGTGGCCACCGGTCGGATGCCCATGGCGGCCCCCGGCGCCCAGGCACCGGCCAAGGAGGTCATCTACACCGAGGAGCAGATCGCAGCGATGTCCGCGTGGGTCGCGTCCTTGGCCCCGGGCCCCGCGATCCCCACCGCCGAGCAATTGGACTTCTCCGACGCCGACGTCGCGGAAGGCGGCGTGCTGTTCCGCATCAACTGCGCGCAGTGCCATCAAGCTGCTGGAGGTGGCGGTGCATTGACGAACGGCAAGTACGCGCCGAGCTTGATGAACGCGACCCCGCAGGAGATTTACGAGGCAATGCTGACCGGACCGCAGAACATGCCGATCTTCTCCGACGAGACCCTGCCCGTCGAGGAGAAGCAGCAGATCTTGGCTTACATCGACGCCCTCCAGCAGGCACCCAGCCCAGGAGGCTTGTCCCTCGGTCGACTTGGACCCGTTGTCGAGGGTCTGTTCATGTGGACCGCCGTCTTCGCCGCACTGATCG
>CAYPSE010000081.1:0-7079 GCA_964413305.1 uncultured Rubrivirga sp.
ACCGTCGCTGGAATCGTCCGCGATCAGTATGAAGAAGCCACCGTAGGCCGCATCAGCATGCACGCGGATGTTCGATGCGCGCGCTAAATCGACGATGTCGCGAAGTGGATCTATCGCACCCAGGCCCGTCGTTCCCATCGTCGCAACGATCGTCCCGACGTCGTTTTGCGCCACGATCCGTGAAAGATCCTCGACGTCCATGCGCCCCCGCGCATCGACCTCTACGGCGATGACATCAACACCAAGGACCTGACCCATGCGTTGGTGCGTGTAGTGAGCGTCCCGACTCACGGCTATCGCCGATCCCGGGCGTTCCTCACGCGCAACCCACAATGCCTCGAGGTTCGCGATCGTGCCGCTAGACGTGAGGTGTCCTAGATGGTTCGCCAGGCCGAACATGCCGGCGAGTTGCTCCATCACTTCCTTTTCCATCGCTGCGGTAGCTGGACCACCGTCCAGCGCGTGCGCATTGGGATTGATGAGCATCGCCGCCAGATAACCGATCACCGCAACCGGATGCGGGGGCTTGAGCATCTGTCCGGCGTAGCGCGGGTGGAAGAACGGGTACTGCTCACCGGTCAATCGCAGTGCGAACTCGCGCCAACTGCGTTGCCACTCGTCTGCGCCGACGTTGGTGCTCGGATGCGGAACGAAGGGACCGAACTCCGCTTGCCACTGCTGAATCGTCGACATCGCTTCGGCCATCGCCGCGCCCATGTCGCGACCGAACGGGTAGTTCAAATCCGTCCACCCGGTGATCACATCGACCACCCTATGCTTGCTGAGCGTGAGCCAACGCGTCTATATGGGGCCTCGCCCCGAGTCCGGGCGCGGCGGCAACCGGTGGGTGCGTTTGATCCCAATCCTGTTCGCGGCGGTCACCATCCTCGCCCAGATCGTCTGGGTCCTCGTCTCGACCGACGCTCGGGTGGTCCTCACGGCGGTGTCGGTGACGTCGTTCTTCTTGACGTCGGTCTCTCACGCTTACATCAATCGCGGCCTCGCGTGGGCAGCCGGATTCTTCTCCATCACCCTCGCCTTCGGGTGGCTCATCGAGGTCCTCGGCACCACCACCCAGTTCCCGTTCGGCGACTACATCTACGCCGAGGCGCTCGGGCCGAAGCTGCTCGGCGTTCCGATCTTGATACCGATGGCCTGGTCGATGGTCGCCTACCCGATGCTGCTGGCAGTGCAACGACTGTCGAGCACGAGCCTGGGTGTCGCCCTCATCGGCGGTTGGCTCTTGATGGCCTGGGACCTGTTCTTGGATCCGCAGATGGTGGGCGAGGGGTACTGGGTCTGGCAGACGATCGGCTGGGAACTCCCCGGGATCGACGGCATCCCGCTGCAGAACTTCCTAGGCTGGTGGCTCGGCGGAATCGTGCTGATGTTCATTCTCGATCGCCTACCGCGCAAGACCGCGAACGATGCCGTGCCCAACGCCATGCTGTTATGGACATTCGCTTCGAACATCCTTGCGGCCGCCGTCTTCTTCGGGCGACCAACCGTGGCGATCTGGGGTGGGCTCGCGATGGGAATCGTGGTGATCCCGTGGGCATGGCGGCTGTGGAGTCAGCCGCAGTGGTGAAAAAGGTCCTGCCCTGGTTGGCACTCGGTGCCGGTGCCCTCACGGTTCACACAGCCTGGAACCTGCGCCGTCTGCGTCGACCCGCTCCTGCGGTCGATGTCGTGACGGAGGACATCGCCGTTCTCATTCCCGCACGCGATGAGGAACTGCACATCGGTTCGACCTTGGCGAGTGTGCAGCAGCAGGAACTTCTCGCAAGTCTGCAGATCCACGTTCTCGACGATGGTTCCCGCGATTCGACGGCAGCGATCGCACAGGCGATCGCTTTGACGGATAGCCGAGTCCAGGTTCACGAAGAACCCGATGAAGCCCCGCCGGTGGGGTGGCTTGGGAAGAACTACGCGTGCGCTCGGCTGGCCGATCGCGTGGACGCTCAGGTGCTGGTCTTTCTGGATGCCGATGTTCGGCTAGAGCCGACGGCCATCGCCGCGCTAGTCGATGAGCTTCGATCCGGTGATTTCGATCTGGTCGCTCCCTACCCCCGACAGGAAGCATCGGGAGTTCTGGAGCGGCTCGTGCAACCGCTACTCGTGTGGTCGTGGGTCACGACGGTCCCGCTGCGCATCGCCGAGGAGCGCCAATGGGCGTCGATGTCGGTCGCGAACGGACAACTCATGGTCTTCGACGCCCAGGCGTACCGCAAAGTCAGTGGGCACGCATCGGTGCGCGGGGATGTGATCGAGGACGTCGCGCTGATGCGCCGAATCCGCGAGACCGGCCTGCGCGCCGCCACCGTCGACGGCTCCACCCTTGCCGTCTGTCGGATGTACGACTCACCCACGGATCTGCTGGACGGGTACACGAAGTCCGCCTGGCGTGCTTTCGGGGGACCCGCCGGATCGATTGGCGTCAACGCCGTGCTGATCGCCCTCTACGTCGTGCCCGCGATCGCGGCCATCACCGGGCGCGGTTCCACTCGGGTGTGGGGCGCCGTGGGATACGGCGCAGGCGTTGCCGGGCGTGCGCTGGTAGCGCAGCACACCGGGGAGCGCATGTGGCCGGATGCGTTGGCGCATCCTGCGTCGATTGCGGCATTCGCTGGCATCAACGCACTGTCCTGGTGGCGCCGCGTGCGTGGCACCACGCGGTGGAAGGGAAGAAGCGTCTGATGACGGGGGCTCAAGCATGAGCGACGTGATCGTGATCGGCGCAGGTGCCGCAGGACTTGCCACCGCGGCGCGGTTGGCGGTCAAGGGCCACACCGTGACCATCCTTGAGCAATCCGACCGAGTGGGCGGCAAGCTGGCCACCTATCGGCGCGACGGCTTCGCCTTCGACACCGGACCGAGTCTGTTCACCCTTCCAGCCGTCTATCGCGACCTATTCCTCAAAACCGGCAAGGCCCTTGAGGATGAAGTGGATCTTCAGCCGGTGGAACCGGGCTTCGGCTACCACTTCGCCGATGGCGCGAGTGTGACGATGCCGGGCGTTGATCCAGCAAAGTGCGCGCGTGCACTTGGCGATGGTCTGGGTGGGCGCAGCGCCGATGACTGGCGCGTCTTGATGGACCGGGCGGCGAAGATGTGGCGGCTTACTCGCGGGCCCTTCCTGCAATCACCACTGCAGGGATGGAAGAGCTTGATGCCGCTGGCCAATCCAGCCGACGTGCGCACCATCGCCCCGTGGTCGAGTCTGCGCAAACTCGGCGAGTCCACGCTCTCCGATCCGCGCGCAGTCACGTTGCTCGACAGATACGCCACCTACACCGGATCCGACCCGCGTCGCGCGCCAGCCGTCTTGGCAACTGTCCCGTACGTGGAGCAGGAGTTCGGCGCCTGGCACCTCGGTGGCGGTCTGGGCACGCTAGCCGACGCTTTGCACCGGCGTTGCCTGGAGCGCGGGGTGGATGTGCGCACCGGGGTTGACGTCACCGCGATCACCACCGACGCATCGGGCGTGACCGGGGTGATGGCGAACCATGAGCATCTACGTGCGGACATCGTGGTGGCCAACGCCGATGCCGGCCTGGTCTACGGGGAACTGTTGGATGATCCGCGCGCCACACAGCCAGCGCGCACCATCGCGCGCAGCGATGCGAGCCTCGCCGGGTTCGTGCTGCTGCTTGCCCTTCGGGGTCGCACCCCGGGGCTGCACCACCACAACGTCTGGTTCCCTTCGGATTACGACGCCGAGTTCGACTCGATATTCGGGAAAGATCCGGGCCCGGTGGACGATCCAGCCATCTACGTGTGCGCGCCCGATGATCCGGCGATGCGACCCGATGCCGATCACGAGGCGTGGTTCGTGCTGGTGAACGCACCCCGGCACGATCCCGGTCACGGTGTGGACTGGTCATCACCGCAACTGGCTACTTCCTACGCCGAGCGCATCGTGTCGTTGCTCGCCCAGCGCGGGGTGGATATTCGTGATCGGATCATGTGGCAGGAGATCCGCACCCCGGCGGACCTGGAGCGCGATGCACGCGCCCCCGGAGGTTCCATCTACGGCACCTCGAGCAATGGCACCCGCGCCGCGTTCGCCCGTCCGGCCAACCGCTCCACAATCCCGGGTCTGTTCCTCGTGGGCGGCAGCACGCACCCCGGTGGCGGACTACCGCTGGTGGGAATGGGCGCGGAGATCACCGCCGATCTGATCGGACGCGCCTGAGGTTGTCGCTCGCATCGCTACGCTGACCTGATGCGTGAGGGCGATAGTGGTGTGAGCGATCGCGTGCGCGCCCCCCTCGATGCAGCGAATCTACGGCCGCGAGTGCAAAGCACGATCGACCACGTCCTCGCCCGGCAAGGTGACCTGCTGGCAGCGGTGAGCACGGACATGGAACCCCTCGTCGCGGCGCTACGCGATCTGTTGGCCGGCGGCAAACGCCTTCGACCGGCGTTCGCCTACTGGGGGTGGCGCGGCGCAACCGAGCCGGTGCAGGTGAGCGAATTGGACGATGCCGTCCTTCATGCGGTCACCGGCCTTGAATTCCTGCAGGCCTGCGCACTGATCCACGACGACGTCATGGACGGTTCGGATACCCGACGCGGATTGCCCGCCGCCCATCGACGATTCGCCGGCTTGCACCGCGGTGAACAGTGGCTGGGTTCCCCGGAATCCTTCGGGGTCGGTGCAGCGATCCTGCTCGGTGACCTATGCCTGTCCTGGGCCGATGAGGTGCTGCTCACCGCGGACCTGCCGCGCGAGACCTTGCACCGTGCGAAGGCGATCTACGACGAGATGCGTTCGGAGCTGATGGCCGGTCAGTATCTGGACCTTCTCGAACAGGCCTGCGGTGGCGGTTCGGTCGATCGCGCGCTGCAGGTCGTGCGTTACAAGTCGGCGAAGTACACGATCGAACGCCCGCTGCATATTGGCGCGGCACTCGCCGATGCACCGGATTCGGTCTTCGCTGCGTATTCGGGCTACGGACTGCCGCTCGGAGAAGCCTTCCAGCTGCGCGACGATGTCCTCGGGGTGTTCGGCGACCCCGAACAGACCGGCAAACCTGCGGGCGATGACCTGCGGGAAGGCAAGCGGACGGTGCTCATCGCGCTGGCGACCGAGCGTGCCGATGACTTCCAGCGCGGACAACTGCGTGCGCTGCTCGGTGATCCGGGTCTGGATGCATCCGGTGTGGAGACGTTGCGAAGGATCATCGAGGACACCGGGGCACTTGCGAGCACCGAGGCGATGATCGAGGAACTTTTGCAGCGGTCGCTGGGATCGCTGGATAGCGAGCAGATCAGCCAGGAGGCTCGCGAGGTGCTCACCGGGTTGGCCTTCGCCGCAACGCGCCGAAGTCTGTAGGACCGGGCAGACTAGGGGTTCGCCCCGAAAACTCGACGTACCCGAATCACCCGAGGAGAACGATGTCCCTGCAGTCCCAGGCCACCCGCTTCATGCCGTGGCTTACCCCCCGGACCGTAACCGGGCCGACCGACGAGGTCGTGATCGTGGGTGCAGGGCTCGCCGGACTCTCGGCCGCAATGCGTCTTGCGGGTGCCGGCCGGTCGGTGACCGTTCTCGAGCGCGAGGACATCCCCGGTGGCCGCGCGGGTCAGATCCAACTCGAGGGCACCGATGGCACGTACCGCATCGACACCGGACCCACCGTGTTGACGATGCCGGACTTGATCGCCGATGCATTCGATTCCCTCGGCGAGAAAATGGAAGACTGGCTCGAACTCTCCCCCATCTCCCCCCTGTACCGGGCGTTCTACCCCGATGGCTCGGTACTGGACGTGCACTCCGACGTCGATGAAATGGCCGAGGAGATCGCCTCGGTCATCGGCCCGGAGGAAGCCGCCGGGTATCGCGAGTACGTGGATTTCGTCTCGGATCTGTACAAGTACGAGATGAAGGATTTCATCGATCGCAACATCGACTCACCCCTCGATCTACTCACCCCCGACCTCGCGAAGTTGGTGGCCATCGGCGGTTTCCGCAAACTCGCACCGAAGGTCCGCGAATACCTGAAGGATCCGCGCACCGAGCGCGTGTACTCCTTCCAGGCGATGTACGCCGGCCTGTCGCCGTACGACGCGCTTGCGATCTATGCGGTGATTGCGTACATGGACTCAGTGGCCGGCGTCTTCTTCCCCAAGGGAGGGATGCACGCTGTTCCTCAGGCCATGGCTGCAGCCGCAGAGAAGCACGGGGTGAAGTTCCGTTACGGCGTGACGGTGGAGTCCGTCGAGACGGTCGGCGAGCGCGCCACCGCGGTGATCACCAGCGACGGCGAGCGCATCACCGCCGATGCCTTCGTACTCAACCCCGATCTTCCGGTCGCCTACCGCGACCTGCTGGGCAAGGAGCCGTGGAGTATCCGCCGGTTGGACTACTCCCCCTCGTGCTTCCTGCTGCTTGCTGGTTCATCTGCGTCCTACTCCAAGATCGCCCACCACAACATCCACTTCGGTAAGTCGTGGAAGGGCGTGTTCGAGGACCTCATCGACCGCAAACAGTTGATGAGCGATCCGAGCCTGCTGGTGACAAACCCTTCGCATTCGGACCCCGATCTGGCACCACCTGGCAAGCAGATCTATTACGTCCTATTCCCCACCCCCAACCTCGACGCCCCCATCGACTGGAATCTCACCAAGGATCGCTACCGCGACGAGGTGGTCCGCACCCTGGAGGAGCGCGGGTACGTGGGCTTCGGCGACGCCATCGAGGTTGAGGACATCACCACCCCGCAAGACTGGGCCGACCGCGGCATGGAGCGCGGCGCGCCTTTCGCTTCGGCGCACTCGTTCATCCAGACCGGACCGTTCCGACCGGGGAACCTGTGGGGCGAGAACGTGGTGTTCACCGGTTCGGGCACCCAGCCGGGCGTGGGCGTTCCGATGGTGCTGATCTCCGGTCGGCTCGCGGCCGAGCGCATCACCGGACCCGATCCCACCTACCGCTCCCGCGCGCGGCGCTAGATTCGCGCGCATGAGTTCTCGGGACTTGAGCGCCGCGGGCATCACCGACCCGCAGCTTCGTGAGTCCTACGAGCGCTGCCGCGAACTCAACGCTGCACACGGAAAGACGTACTACCTCGCGA
>CAYPSE010000082.1:0-7061 GCA_964413305.1 uncultured Rubrivirga sp.
CCGACGCCTGCCCGCGCGGCATCGAGGTCACCAAGGCGATCCAGGAAGTCAAGCGGGCACTGATCTTCCGCCGCGTCTGACTCCCCCCTCCCCTCCCTTCCACTCCCCCGCGAACTGCCAAGTTCCAGAGCGCGAACTGCCAAGTTTTTCTGGCCGAACTGCCAAGTTTTTCTGGCCGAACTGCCAAGTTCCAGACCGCGAACTGCCACTCGAGGCGTTAGGCCCGCAAGGCTTCCGGGTTGACCGAGTGCGCAGGCAGCCGTCCAGCGAGCACATCCAGCACCGCCTGAGTGGCCGCTTGCGTCATCGCCGTGATCGATCGGTGGCTCAGCCCTGCGATGTGCGGCGACAAGATGACGGTCGGTAGATCACGCAGCAATGAGTCACCAATCGGCTCACGCTCGAAGGTGTCCAGTCCAGCACCCCCTAGATGACCATCACGGATCGATGCGGCCAATGCCCTTTCATCGATGATCCCTCCACGCGAGACGTTCACTACGTAGGAGCCGCGCTTCATGGCCGCGAACTCATCGGCTCCAAGGAGTCCGCGCGTCCCATCAGTCAGCGGCGCGTGCACGGTGATGACATCACTGCGCTCAAGCAACGTAGGCAGGTCGACGAGTTGCGTCCCTTCCGGCGCGTTGGTGAGGAACGGATCGAAGACGATGACGGTAGAACCGAAGCCTTGAAGCCGGCGGATCACCGCACACCCGATGACCCCCGAGCCGATCAACCCCACGGTTGCGCCGTAGAGGTCACTCGGCGTGAGTGACCCAGCACGATCCCATCGACCTTCGCGGATGGCTGCATCGTTATCCGCCAAGCGCCGTTGCAGCGCCAGGATCATCGCCAAAGCGTGGTCGGCCACTGCTTCCTCGTTGGCACCCGGGGTGGTGGCCACGACTACCCCGGCCTTCGTTGCCGCAGGCAAGTCGATAGCGTCGATGCCCACGCCCGTTCGAGCGATCACCTTCAAGTCAGGGCAGGCGGCGAAGACACTCGCATCGAAGGGATCTGTGCTGGCGATGACACCCACGGCGCCTTGCAGAATCTCAGCCAATTCACTCGGAGTGCGATTGCCGGTGCGCGGGTGAAGCCGGATGTTCAGACCGGCCGCTTTCAACAGGGCACCGGTTGAGAGCCCATCTACGTCGTAGGCCGGCCACGTGATGACCACATCGGATGACATTCGACCCCGAATCTTTTGCTGGTGGCGAGCGCGTACGGTTGCTCTCAGCCTAGACGCCTACAAGCGAGGATCGACATGCGCGCGAACCCCTGGTTGGACGCAATACGTTCCAACAACGTCGCCCTCGGTGGTTGGATTTCCAACCCATCGACCATCAATGCCGAAGTCATGGGATCGGCGGGCTTCGATTACGTGGTTATCGACACCCAGCACGGATTGATCGACTACTCGAGCATGTTGCCGATGTTGCAGGTGCTGTCCATCGGAACCAGCACACCGATCGTCCGGGTGCCGTCATGCGAATCGGGCCACATCGGCAAGGCTCTTGACGCCGGTGCGCGCGCTGTGATCGTTCCGATGGTGAACGATCGAGCCATCTGTGAAGCCGCGATGTCCTACACCCGCTACGCGCCCGAGGGCGTACGCAGTTACGGACCCACGCGCGCCGTTCTGGTCGAGGGCCCGGACTATTTCGAGCACTCCAAAGAGCAAATCTCACTAATCCCGATGATCGAGACAGTCGAAGCCATGCGCAATATCGATGACATTCTGAGCGTTTCGGGGGTAGAAGCCATCTACGTCGGACCCAATGATCTGTCGATCAGCTTGGGACTCCCACCGGACAACAACGACCCTAGGCTCGATGAAGCCATGGTGGAAATCGTGGCTGGCTGTCGGCGCAACGGCGTGGTCCCCGGTGTCCACGCGAGTGCGGCGCTGTGTGCAAAGCGCATCGATCAGGGCTTCGGCATGGTGACCGTGAGTGCCGACATAGTGGCACTGCGCAACCAGGTACGCCAGGATCTCGCCACCGCACGGGGAATGGCTATCGAGATGATCACCAGCACATACTGAAAATGGTCTGGCCGTTAACCCGAGTCATGAAGTCGCTAGAAGTCAATCGAGCACAAGGGCTCAGGCAGACCGCTGATTCCAACCTCCATCGCGAGTACTGCGCCTGCAGCGGGCTGACCGGGCGCCGCAGGCCTACGACCACCGGTGCTGATCGAGGTAACCACCAGTACGTCCAGGTCAGGCCCGGCGAATGCAGGCATCGAGGGCTTTTCAACGGGAAGTGCGATGGTGCGATCCAACTTGCCGTCGGGGGTGATGCGCACGATCGACCAGCCATAGACACATGCGACCCAGTAACAGCCATCGGAATCCACGCACGCGCCATCGGGCTTCCCGGGCAACGGTTCGAAGTCGAAGAATTCACGACGATTCGACACAGCACCGGTTTGCGGGTCATGGTCGTAGGACCAGATCACTTGCTTCTGCGTATCGGTCCAGTACATGGTCTGCCCATCGCCGGCGAAGGCCAGTCCATTGGACGTCGCGACGTTGTCGATGACCGACGCCACGCTGCCGTCGTTGTCCACTCGAAAGAGATGGCCTGCAGGAAAACCCGACACATCGCAATCACGTTCATCCATCGATCCGATCCACATTCGGCCTTCGGGATCAGGGCGACCGTCGTTCATGCGAACGCCTTCGGTCGATTCCAGTGCCACCATTTCGACCCATTCCCCCGACGCTGAGTCGTACTCGATCAGACCAGCGCCCATGCCGACAATGAGAACTCCAGGGCGATCGGTCAACGCAACGCACGATGGGCGTCCGGGAAGGGACCACTGATCAACGCGACCGCTGCTCCAGTCCAGACGTTGAATTGACATGCCATCGATATCCACCCAGTACAAGGCGGAGTCCCGACCAGACCACACAGGTGATTCACCGAGCTTTGCCCGGTGATCGCCAAGGATCTGGATCTGCGTCACAACTCGGCGGCAACCTTCCTTAGGAAATCCACACTGGCCTTCGCGTCCTCTATCGGGCCCATGCCCGGCTCGGGGTCACGAGTGAGCGAGCAGTCCTGTTCCAGGACGTACCAGCCTTGGTAGCCGCGACCCTCGAGGTACGTGATCACACCAGCGATATCGACGTCGCCAGATCCTGCTGGAACGAACATGCCCTCGATCGTGGCCTGACGGAAGGGAACCTCACCGGAGCGAACCTTCTCGGCCATCGAATTCGTGAGGTCCTTGATGTGCACGTGCAAAACGCGATCACCCGCGGACTTGACCACGTCCAGCGGGTCCACACCAGACAAGAACAAGTGGCCAGTATCCACACACATGCCCACATCGCAGGAATCGAGCAACCGGTCTACTTGATTCTTGCGCGAAATCGCCATTCCCCAGTGCGGGTGCAACGCAGTGGTGAGCCCTCGAGCCTCGGTCGTGTCCTGGAACCTGCGCACATTGCGTAGGAAGACCGCCCACTCCTCATCACTCATGTCGATCTCAGTGTCGTAACCATCGAAATGCGAACGTGGCCCGAGCACCACTGTCGACGCCCCTGCTGCCGCCAACTGATCGCTCGCTCGACCTACGTACTCAAGCTGGGAATCTATGTCCTGGTCTTGATACAAGATCGCCGGTACGAAAGCGCCGACCATGGACATGTCGTAGCCAGCCACGAAGTCCTTGAGCTCGTCAGGATCGCTGGGCAGGAAGCCATCGGGGCCGAGTTCGGTGGCACTCAAGCCCACCTCGCGCATCTCAGCCAGCACCCGCTTCGGATCCATCATGTATCCCCAGCCAGGTGATGCGTCCGCACCCCAGGTGATCGGGGCCCCCGCCACCCGGCTCAGCATGTCGCCCATCTCAAGACTCCGATCGAATATCGGGTCCCCTGGTCAAACACCCCTCGGAACCCCTAAGTTGGAACGTGCCAACGCGAAGCATGGCACACCCTGAGCCCAGTTTCGACCTCACATTGGAGGACCCGTGGAGACCGTTCGCCTCACCATGGCCCAGGCCCTCGTCCGCTGGCTGACTGCGCAAAAGACCGAGATCGACGGCGCGGTCGCTCCGCTGTTCCCCGGTGCTTTCGGCATCTTCGGCCACGGCAATGTCACCGCCCTCGCTGAGGCTCTTGCGGAGGTCAAGGACACATTCCCCACCTGGCGCGGCCACAACGAACAGTCCATGGCGTTGTCCGCGATCGCTTACGCCAAGGCGGTGCGCCGAAGGCAGATCATGGTCGCCACCTCGTCCATCGGACCAGGCAGCACCAACATGGTCACCGCAGCTGGCGTTGCGATCACCAACCGCTTGCCCGTCCTGCTGCTCAGCGGCGATACCTTCGCCCACCGAATCGTGGATCCCGTGCTTCAACAGGTGGAGCAATTCGGCGACCCCACGGTCACCGCTGCAGACACATTCAAGCCAGTCACGCGCTTCTGGGACCGCATCGTCAAGCCATCCCAACTGGTCAAGTCGCTTCCCCAGGCTCTGGCCGTGATGCTCGATCCGGCCACGTGCGGCCCCTCCTTCATCGCCCTCCCTCAGGATGTACAAGCCGAGGCATACGACTACCCCGCCAAGTTCTTCGAGGAGAAGATCCACTACATCCGTCGCCCGCAGGCCGATCCCCGTGAGATCGAAGCGGCCGCTGCAGTGATCGCCTCTGCGAAGAAGCCACTGATCATCTCCGGTGGAGGTGTCCTGTACTCCGGCGCCATCGACACCCTCGGTGCCCTGGCAGCAAGGCGAGGCATCCCCGTCGTGGAGACATTCGCAGGTAAGGGTGCGTTCGTGGACGACAACCCCAATTACGCCGGTTCACTCGGGATCGCCGGCGATTCCAGTTCCAATGCGATCGCCGAGGACGCCGACGTCGTCATCGCCGTGGGCACCAAACTCCAGGACTTCACCACCGGATCGTGGGCGCTGTTCAAGGACCCCAACCTGCGCATCGTGTCGATCAACGCCGCGCGCTGGGATGCGGTCAAGCAAAACGCCACATCCGTCATCGCCGATGCCGATATCTCGCTGCAGCAGATCGACGCCGCACTGAGCGACTACCACGCACCGGCCGATTGGCTTGCCCGGGCGCAGTCGGAGAAGGCGAAGTGGAACGCACACCTCGACGAATTAGCTCAAGCAGTGAGTGACCCTCCCTCCTACAACCAGGTGATCCAACGGTTCCACCAGGTTGGCGACCCCTCCGACTACATCCTGTCCGCCGCCGGCGGTCTGCCGGGTGAATTGTTCGCTGGCTGGCGCACCAAGGAGCCGAATACCTTTGACTGCGAATTCGGTTTCTCTTGCATGGGATACGAGATCGCCGGTGCGGTCGGAGCGAAGATGGCGCTACCCGACCGCGATGTCGTGTCATGGGTTGGCGATGGCTCCTACTTGATGATGAATTCCGACATCTACGCAAGCGTTCTTACCGGCAACAAGGTGATTTACGTCGTGTGCGATAACGAAGGCTTCGCCGTGATCAATCGACTTCAGGTGAATCAAGGTGGCGAGGAATTCAACAACTTGCTGCGCACCACCAAGCACACCACGCTCGCGAAAGTCGACTTCGTAGCACACGCAGCCGCCATGGGAGCCAACGCCGAGAAGGTCGAGTCGCTCGAAGACATTCCGGCCGCATATGCGCGGGCGAAAGCATCGGACAGGACCTACGTGTTGGTCATCGACGTCGCCCAGTACGAATGGGTGGGTGGTGGCACCTGGTGGGAGGTCGGCGTTCCCGAGGTAAGCAACCGCGCGGAGGTGCTCACTGCACGTGCGTCCTACGAGGCAGAGTCCAAGCATCAGCGCGTCGGTATCTAACGATGGCGCTCTACCCGGAGTTCGCCGGCAAGGTCCTGGTCGCTACCGGCGGTGCCTCCTTGATCGTGGAGGCGCTCGCTCGCCAGTTTGTGGCCAACGGTGGTGTCGTCGTTCTCGCGGACCTGCAGGACGAATTCGCCGGGTTGCTACTCGACGAACTAGGTAACAGCGCCCGCTTTCACAGAGCTGACGTCACGTCCGACGACGATCTCGACGACTTGCTTGAGACCGCGGTGGATGCCTTCGGGGGCGTTGATTTCGTCGTAAGCGCACACACGACATTCGCGTGCGGCTATCTGGAGACGACTCGCGAGAACTGGCGATCATCGCTGGATGTGAATGTCGCCTCCGCCGCGATGCTCGTCGAGAAAGCCGTGCCCTTGATGCAGGAGCGCGGTGGAGGCGCAGTGGTTCTCGTGACGTCCGTGTCCGGGAAGTCTTCTCAGCCGAACCGGATCGTCTATCCGGTGACCAAGACTGCGCTGCTCGGACTGAACCGGAATCTTTCCCAAGCACTCGCTCCCATGGGGATTCGTATCAACAGCGTCTCCCCCGGATGGACGTGGAGTCGCAATATCGAACATCGATACGGCACCCGGGCGCACGCCGACGATTTCGCTGGGGAGTTCCATGCGATCAGGCGGATGGCCGAACCCGAGGAGATCGCCGACGCTATCTGCTACCTGTGCTCTTCGGGGGCGTCGTTCATCACCGGTTCGGACTTAGCGGTGGACGGCGGCTATGGCGCCCTCGGACCCGAGGCGCTCGGCCAGCCGTACGAGAAATTCCCCGCGATCAATCCGTGAGCCGTGCCTGTTCGCGGACGACTCCATGCCAGTTCGGCCGTGAATTGTTGGCAGTTCGACGTCTGATTTCTGGCAGTTCGGCCGTGAATTGTTGGCAGTTCGCGGTTAGAGGTCGACGGCGAAGTACTGGGTCTCGAGGAACTCATGAATCCCATCGAACCCACCCTCGCGACCCAGACCGGATTCCTTCATACCACCGAATGACGCCGCCGGATCGGAAGCCAGACCACGATTGATTGCGACCATGCCCGATTCCATCTGCCGGGCGACCTTGATGCCCTCGCCCGCATCCTTGGCGAAGACGTAGGAGATCAGTCCGTACTCGGTGTCGTTGGCCATCCGGATGGCATCGGATTGATCTTCGAACGTGACGATCGGCGCAACGGGTCCGAAGATCTCATTACGGGTCAACGTGGAACCGTGCTGCACACC
>CAYPSE010000083.1:0-3667 GCA_964413305.1 uncultured Rubrivirga sp.
CTTCCCAAGCTGACAGCGCGGGTTCGATTCCCGTCACCCGCTCTCGTGTCGAAGGCCCCCCCGATGACTCGGGGGGGCCTTCGTCGTGTGGTTGATCGAGAGGTACTGCTACTTGGTCACCTTGATCGTTCGGGTCACGCTCATCGCGGTGAATCCCGGCAGCGCGGGTGAGAACTCTCGCAGCGTGAAAGACCCGCTCTTTTTACCCGGCTTCAGCGTGGCCTTCACCTGGGCGTTATCGCCGTTGTAGCGGAACTGCACAGACTTGATCGACGACGACCGGTTGATCGCACTCAACTGAGCCTCACGGCCAGCATTCGTATCGAGGTTTGCCGTGTTGTTGAACGTCTTCCACTTGTTGCTCTTGACCTTCGGACCACCTCCGGTCCATGAAGGACCGGCGAGTGTCTGCTGCTGCACCGGCGGAGGGGTCGGCGCGTTAGCCGTGTTCTGCGTCACGCTGACCCAGTCGCTCCACCCTTGAGCGTTAGCGGCGGAGACACTGAAGGTGTAGGCCGATCCGGCCGAGAGCGTGCCGACGTTCGCATTCGTGGCCTGCACGGTGATCTGCCCGCTCGTGGGCCCGGTCCACTTCACTATGTAGCCGGAGATGGGTGAGCCACCGCTGCTGCTCGGCGCATTCCAGTTCAGCGATATCGCGTTCGTTGAAACGCCTGTCACCTTGAGATTTTGCGGCTTGGACGGAACGGCGGGTTGTGGTGCTGCCGCGATCCGCACGCGCTTCGACGCCTGTCCCACCGTGTTGGTGCCGCCCAGAAGTTGCCTTGAGGCGTAGGTGGTGACAGTGAGTGATCCGTTGGTTGTGGGCGTCCAGTTCATGGTGGCCGTCCACGTCGCCACAGGAGTGAAGGAGCCGCTGCTCACCGGAGTGCAGGTTCCGGCGATGGTGCCCAAGTCGACACCATTGCTGATCTGGAAGTCGAAACTGACGGCACCTTGCTCGTCGTCGCACGACGTCGTAGCCGTGTTGGACGCGTACGTGGCAGTGAGGACTTGATTCACACCGACCGTGCCATCGCCCGCGGACAGCGTGGTGGTGCCATCCTTCGCTGAGGCAGGCGAGGCAAACCCCAACGAGGAAGTGACGAGTGCCGCTCCAGCTAGTACGGCCACTGCGGCCGATCGTTTCCGCATGCTGTTTCCCTTCGATACTTAGATCCCCCGCGTCGTTGACCCGTCAAACTTAGACCATTCGTCTAGAGCATTTGGCAGATCACGGAAACTCACGGGAGGAGGACGTTGTTCACCGCGCACGTCGCAACAGCAATGCTTCTCTCAGCATGCGTACGGCCACGACGACCATCACTATCGCGAAGGCGGTTCTGACAGCTGAACCACTGACCGACACCGCGACCGCCGCGCCGGCTATTCCTCCCGGAATCGAGGCGAGTCCGTACCTCAGTCCTGTCGACCAATCAGTGGCACCCGAACGTGACTGCCTCCAGGCACCTAGCAACGCAATCGGTGCCATGACAGCAAGTGACGTGCCTGCAGCGAGTTGCTGCGAGAAGCCGAAGAGCGTCACCACGATCGGGATCAGGATGATGCCGCCACCAATGCCGAAGAGTGCAGAGAGAACACCCATCGCAATGCCGCTGACAACGTAGGCGAGTGCGATGAGTGCCGTGATCGTCGGCAACTCCGTTGATGTGAGGGAATCGGTCGGCCAAAGCAATCGAGCGGCGACGACGAGGAGCAGAGTCCCGAATCCGACTTGGAGTCGAATGTCCGAAGTGCGACGAACCACACTGCTGCCGAGCAACGATCCGATCAAGCCTCCGGCGAGAATGAAGGCCGCTGGCACCCACGCAACAAAGCCAGCTAGCGCGTAGGTGACGAAGCCGGCAGCGGCGGCGAATACCACCATCACCAAGCTCGTCGCCTGCGCGCGCTTCTGCTGCATATGAAGCAGCAGAACCAGGATGGGAACCAGGATGATCCCGCCTCCCACGCCGAAGGCCCCGGAGAATGCTCCGACCCCGAAGCCGATCAGCAGGTCACGTGCCACGGGCAAAGTCTGCTCGCATGCGCGCTTACGGAATGCGGAAGGGGCACCCCACAGGGTGCCCCTTCCGGTTGATGAATGGATCAGCCAGCGAGCGCGCGCTCGGCTGTCTTGACCTTGATGTAGGCCGAGGAAGAGGAGTTCCACAGCAGCCACAAGATCACCAGTTCGACCACGATCGTCACGATCGCCGTGAGCCACTGACCACTGAACAACGCTCCTATACCGCCCAAGAGACTCAGAACCGCGAAGACGGAGATCAGGATGCGCGCCCAGTTATGGCCGCGGGCGAGCGAGAACGCGACGATGACACGGATCACGGCGATTCCCGCGACGACCAGACCTGCGATGAAGACGCCACCGGTGATCGCCCCTGCAGAGATCTCCGTGATGCCCTCGCTGGTCAGCGCATTGTTGATCTCGTCCCGAGCACCACTATCGAGTGTGGCGATGGCGCCGAGGATCAAGCCGACAGCGGCGATGATGCTGATGATGGCCGCGATCCACTGCAGAATCACGGCGATAGTCAAAGTAATTGGTCTACTCATGGGCCTGACGGTAGCCAAGTCGCAGCCCGGTTGTCTCGAACCCGCCGACGGATCACGATGAAGAAACTCGAACTATTGGGGCAATCTTCGGAAAACCGGCCGCGGCACGGTCTTGACTGCGGTCATGAGGAAACGCAGGGGCCCTGGGGCGTAGACCGTGTGCTTGCCCTTGCGCAGCGCGGTGACGATCGTCTTGCCGACCACCTCCGGATCGGTAGTCATGGGTGCTTCGGGCAAACCGGCACTCATGCGAGTGCGGACCATTCCCGGGCGGACCACCAGCACGGATGCACCAGAGCCCACGAGGGCGTCGCCCAAGCCCTGCGCGAATGCGTCCAGACCCGCTTTCGTGGATCCGTAGACGTAATTCGATCGCCGAGCGCGATCACCGGCAACACTCGAGATGACCACGAGGTGGCCGTGCCCTTGAGCCCGGAGACGGCGGGCAACGTGCAGACCGACACTCACCGCTCCTGTGTAGTTGACGGTGGCGATGTGGACGGCCTGCGCGGGGTCGGCTTCCACCTGCAACTGATCGCCCAGGACACCGAACGCCAAGATCACGATGTCGATGTCGCCGTCGTCGAAGACCTCGTCGATGAAAGCTCCGTGGGCATCCGTTGTCGTAGCGTCGAACGAAGCGACTTCCACAGCCGGGATTCCAGACGCTCCGAGGCTGGCGGCGGCATCGTCCAACGCCGACGATGGCCGTCCGGCGAGCACCACGCGGCGCAGGCGCGCACGTGGCAACGCCTCGACAGTTGCGCGGGCGATCTCACTGGATCCACCGAGAACGAGGACGGCCTGCGGCTCACCTAATGCGTCGATCACAGCGACAACCTTCTTCCCAAATCGGAGGTGAACACACCACGGGGATCCATGCGATCCTTCACCGACCGCCATTCCGCTAGCCGCGGGTAGGTCCGAGCGAACATCGACGGTGACTGCCGGGAATCCTTCGCCAAATACAACCGCCCGCCTTCGGACGCGACGAGTTCATCGAGTTCGTCGAGCACCGATCCCAATCGATCGTTGCCTGCTGGAACGTCGGCAGCCAGCGTCCAACCGGGCTGCGGGAAGGACAACGGAGCCG
>CAYPSE010000083.1:3767-7014 GCA_964413305.1 uncultured Rubrivirga sp.
AGCGAGGGTGTTGCGTACTCAAGCGGTTGGACTGCTTCCTTCGCGCTTAATTGCGATCGTGCTGCGTGATCACCGCGCGTGAGAACACCGCGCCCCGATGGCGCAACCGAATCGATCCACGCCACCGAGTACCGGTATTGGTCGTCTCCCTCGATCATCCGATTCATGACGTCGTCGAGGTCTGCGCATCGAATCGTGTCCACGCTCATCCGGGAGGTCTCGATAGGTATCAACCTGAACGTCGCATCCACGATCACACCGGTGAGCCCCATACCGCCCACGGTCGCCCAGAACATGTCGGCCGATGTCGGGTCTTCAGGACTTAGTTCACGCAGTTCACCGTTGCCATCGACCACGCTCATCCGCGTCACATGCGATCCGAAACTGCCGTCCACGTGGTGGTTCTTGCCGTGGATGTCCGCTGCGATCGCGCCACCCACGGTCACGAAGCGAGTCCCCGCGGTCACCGGGACGAAGAAGCCCGCGGGAACTATCGCCCGAAGGATCTCGTCCACACTGGCGCCGGCGAGAGCCGTGACGGTGCCGGCTTCGACATCGAGTTCGAACGCGTGCATTGCGGTCATGTCGAAGACGCTTGCGCCTCCACTTTGTGCTGCGTCCCCGTAGCTGCGACCGAGTCCGCGGGCTAGGACTCCACGCGGACCGGCGGCGCTGATGACGGTCTGTACATCCTCCCGCGAGGCAGGTGCGATCACGTGCGCACGTGACGGTGCAGTTCGACCCCAGCCGGACAGCAACTGATCGTGTTCGGATCCGACGAGCGGGGAAGTGGCCGTCATACGCCCAGTGCTCCCAGACCGAAGAGCACGAGCCAGGCCAAAGCCAGCAGAAGTAAGACCTTGTCACTGAGCGCCGTGTCCTCCGGCGTCTCGGCGTTTCCGCGGTCGACGCTCACCGCGTACCTCAAGATCGCGAGCACGAACGGCAGCACGCTCCATTCCGCCCAAGGGAAACTCGAAGGCGTTGCAGCTACATCGAAGGCCCACAGCGCATACGCGGTGATCGTGACAGCTGCTGCGACTCCCCACACGAAGCGCAGGTAGCCGAGCGTGTAGCCGTCGAGGCTCTTGCGTTTGGGGGCGTCGTCGAAATCTCCGTCACGGGCGAACCGATCGAGTTCGCTATATCGCTTTCCAGCTGCCATAAACAGCGAACCGAATCCGGCAACGATCAGGAACCACTGTGAAATCGGCAGTCCGGATGCAGCACCACCGGCAATCGCGCGCAGCAGGAAGCCCATTGCGAGGAGTGCGAGTTCAATGACCGGCTCGTGCTTCAGCGCGAGTGAGTAGGCGAGGGTGAACACCGCATATGCGATGACTACCCCACCGAGCGCCAGCGAAATCGCGAATGACAGCGCGATTGCGGCGATCGCGAGGACGACTGCAGCCACAACCGCGACACCCGCAGGCAGGTGACCGGCGGCAATAGGCCGCCGCTGTTTCCTCGGGTGATTGCGATCGATCTCCACATCGCGAACGTCATTGATGAGGTACGTCGCACTCGAGATCAAGCAGAAGGCGACGAATGCACCGAGACTTGGGATGAGGATGTCGGGTTCGAACAAACGACCCGCGGCGAGCGGAGCTGCGAAAACCAGGACGTTCTTCGCCCATTGCCTCGGCCGCATCGCGACGATGAGCGCCACCGGCAAAGATCGATCCTTCGCCGGACGATCGAGCGTGTCTGTCATCCGTAGACCACTTCACGTTCCTCGTGCTTGCCGGGCTCGGAGTCGCCGATGATACGAGCGATCTGCGGAACCACGAGAACCCAGGTGATCACGTGCATGATGCCGAGCCAGATCCTTGTGGAGATCAACACGGTGTCTGGCTGCATGACGAGTGGAAGGAAGGACGCGACCGCGAGCGCGGTGCCACCCCAGAAGACGATGCGACCGGCGGCAGTCCGTCCACGCATCAGTAGGGAAGCAAGACCACCGATCTCGGCGGCCACCAGCGGAAGCAGCAGAACGGCGAACCAGGGGACAGACTGGAAGCCAGCGGCGGTCTGGACATCCATCGGGACCCGCAGGAGAACCGCCAGTCCATAAACGACGAGGCACAGCAATCCAGACCAGACTCCGGTGACCAAGGCCGCGTACGCCACGGTGCGGACCCGCGGGTTCGCGGAACTGGGGGGCGAGACGGGTGTGACGGAATCGGCCCATCCGCTGCTCGACATGGCGCCCATTGTGGCGGTTCTCGAACAACCGCAGGTACTTCAAGGCCGATCCGGTGGGGGCGGCGTGAATCCGGTTGCCCGCTTGCTCTTGCAATCACCGCAACTCGGGTGCATCATTAAGTTACTGGTCAGTAACTTAGCAGCTCGGTAACTCAAGTACGAGGGGTAGGTGTGCGATGTCGCACTACAAGAGCAACGTCCGCGATCTGGAATTCAACCTGTTCGAGGTATTCGGCGCAGGTGAGCGAATGGGAACCGGCCCGTTCGCGGAGATGGACGCCGACACCGCGCGCGAGATCCTGCACGAGGTGGACCGGCTCGCCGTAGGACCGCTCGCGGAATCCTTCGCCGACTCCGACCGCAACCCTCCCGTCTACGACCCCGCAGCGAAGACGGTGACCATGCCCGAGGGCTTCAAGAAATCCTTCCGTGCGCTGATGGACTCCGAGTGGTGGCGCCTGGACCTGCCCGAGCACCTCGGCGGCAGTGGAGCACCTCCGTCGCTGCGCTGGGCTGCGAGTGAATTGATGCTCGGCAGCAACCCTGCAGCTTTCCTGTTCATGTCCGGACCGAACTTCGCGGCCGTGATCGATGGCCTTGGGACCGAGGAGCAGAAGGAATTCGCCCGCACCATGATCGATCAGGGCTGGGGCGCCACCATGGTGCTCACCGAGCCCGACGCCGGATCGGACGTTGGCGCCGGCCGCACGCGGGCGTTCGACAACGGCGACGGAACCTGGCGCATCGAAGGAACCAAGCGCTTCATCACCTCGGCCGAACACGACATGGCCGACAACATCGTGCACATGGTCCTGGCACGCCCCGAAGGAGCGGGTCCAGGCACCAAGGGTTTGAGTCTGTTCATCGTGCCGAAGTTCCACGTCGATCCGAAGACCGGGGAGATGGGTGAGCGCAATGGTGTGTACGCCACGAATGTCGAGAAGAAGATGGGTATCAAGGCGTCGACCACCTGCGAGCTGACCTTCGGTGAGAAGGAACCGGCCATCGGGTGGCTGCTCGGCGACGTACACGATGGCATCGC
>CAYPSE010000084.1:0-6952 GCA_964413305.1 uncultured Rubrivirga sp.
GCCTGCGCAGCGCGCTTGGCGGCGAGGTGATCTCGGACATTCACCCGGTGGGTGATCTGTGCGCGTGGAGTCCACGCTTGATCGAACTCGCGGGGATCGAACCCCTGCGGGGTGAGGCGTAGTAGTGCGGCGGCATGAACCGCTTGGGCGATTGGCTCGCGCGGTAACGTGGCTTCGAATAGCCGGCTACCGCCAACCCGCGCGGCTTCCCGCGCCACCCTGTGCACGTGAAGGTGATCGGGGTGTCCGTAGCCGCCGCTGGGGTCATAGCCGACCAGGATGTCGGCGTTCTCCTCTTCGATCACCTGAGCGATCTGTTCGGCGACTTCGCCAACGGGAATGCTCGCGAAGCCGTTCTCAGCCTCCCCATGAAGACCCGAATCCGCGTATCCCAGATTCACCACCCGGTGCACGCCGAGGATTTGCGCCGAATCGGCCAATTCCTGCCTGCGTGTTGCCGCCAGATCCCCGAACGACGAACCCGCCATCCCGGCAGAGCCATCGGTTGCCATCACCAGCACCACCCGATGGCCCGCTGCGGTGGCCTTAGCCATGGTTCCGGCGGTGAGTAGGGCTTCGTCGTCGGGATGGGCGTGGCAGAACACGAGTGTGCGCACCGATGCATTGTGGCGCACCCCGTTACCCGCGTGCCGTACGGTCGCCTGGTGCGGATCGCCCACGTCACCGACTGTTTCGCTCCGCGCACGGGAGGAATCGAAACCCAGGTGCTCGGTTTGGCCGAACGGCAGATCGCAGCTGGCCACGATGTGGTGGTCATCACCGCCACACCGGGCCACGGTGAAGCCCGAAGCGGACCTGACCGGGTTGGCGACGTTCCGGTTATTCGGGTTGCTGCGAAATTGCCCTTCGACATACCTGTCCACCCGAACACCCGAGGCCACGTCCTGAGCCACTTGCGTGGTCAACGGATTGACGTCGCGCATGTTCACGCCGGCGCGGCATCACCGTTCGCTTGGGGTGGCATCCGTGCGGCTCGGCAAGCTCGAATCCCCACCGTGGTGACCGTGCACAGCATGTGGGATCCGGTCACACGCGCGGGGAATCGACTCTTGGACCGCACCGCTTGGGGCATGGGTTCGGGCGTGGTGTTGAGCGCGGTCGGTTCCGATGCTGCAGAACGCGTGCGCGAAGCCCTGGGGCAACCGGTGATCGTGCTACCGAATGGAATTGACCCACGCGAGTGGACGGTGGGTCGAGTCCGCGCAACCGACGACGCTTTGCGCGTGGTCAGCGTCCTGCGAATGGCCCCACGAAAGCGCGCATTGCCTCTCGTCAGCGTGCTACACCGAGCGATCGCAGCTTCCGGGGGTCGCATCCGGGCCACACTCATTGGCGACGGCCCGGAGACCGGTCGGGTGGAGCGCTACATCTACCGTCACGGCCTGTCAGACGTGATCACCATGACCGGAAGGCTTCCGCATCACCGGATCCGTGCCCACTTCGCCACATCGGATGTCTTCGTCCAGGCATCAGTGCGCGAATCCTTCGGTATCGCGGCCCTCGAGGCGCGAACTGCTGGCTTGGCCATCGTGTCCAGATCCCAGGCTGGGACATCGGACTTCGTGGTCGACCAAGTGGAAGGGCTGTTGGCCCACGACGATGCCGGATTGGTTTCCGGTCTTTTGACCTTGCAGTCAGACTCGGATCTGCTCGATTCGATCATCAGGCACAACACGTCTGTCACTCCTGACCAGGCATGGCCGAATGTCCTGGCAATCGTGGATCGGGCGTACGAGGTCGCTCGAGGGGCGCGCCATCGCGCATTAGGCTGATGCGGTGAGCAGGGTCATCGATGTGCCGTTTGTGAAAGGACATGGCACGCGCAACGATTTCCTGATCCTGCCCGACCTCGACGGACGCCTAGTACTGACTCCCGATCGCGTCCGCTGGTTGTGCGATAGGCGAGCCGGCATCGGCGCCGATGGTGTTCTGCGAGTGGTCCGATGCGCAAGCGAGCCGGACTTCGCGGACTTCGCCGACGTCGCCGAATTCTTCATGGACTACCGCAACGCCGACGGCTCGACGGCTGAGATGTGCGGGAATGGGGCTCGGGTGTTCGTTCGCTACCTGCACGCGACGGGACTGCTCGGGGCACGCAGCACCGTCATCGCCACGCGCGGCGGATTGGTGTCGGCCGAACTGCGCGGCGCCGAAGCAGAGGAGATCGCGATCGGGATGGGCGCAGTGGTGGGAGATGACTCCCCACCGGTACCGATCACGGTGCAGCATTCCGGTCGGTCTTGGGATGCGCACCCGGTCCACGTCCCCAACCCGCACGCGGTGGCCTTCGTCGACTCACTCGATGACGTCGGCTCCCTGGCAACCGCACCGGGCGTCTGGCCCGCGCAAGTGTTCCCACAAGGTGTCAACGTCGAACTCGTCCAGAGGATTGCCCCGGGGCACCTTCGCATGCGGGTGTACGAGCGGGGAGTGGGGGAGACGATGTCCTGCGGGACAGGTGCCTGTGCCGTCGCTTGGGTTGCCGCACTTGCCGACCCCAGCGTGGATTGCTTTCAGGTGGACGTTCCCGGGGGAAGCGTATGGGTGGACATCGCCACCGATGGTCAACTGACCCTTCGCGGACCGGCCGAGTTGGTGGCTCGTGGCACGTTGCAGTGGCCCCGTGGACTGTGAGGGCGCTGTTGTGAGGGCACTGTTGTGAGAGTGCGGTTGTGAGAGTGCGGTTGTGAGAGTCATGTCGTGAAGGATCAACAAGCACGGCGCGAGGGCTTCGATCCCGGTGATGAGGAGCTTCGTGATCGACAGGCGCTGCGTCGCGTCGCCGGACTGTCCACCGAACTCCAGGACGTCACCGAAGTCGAATACCGACAAGTGCGCCTGGAGCGAGTGCTGCTGGTGGGGGTGTGGACCGAAGGCTCGCTTGCGCAAGCCGAGCGCAGTTTGAAGGAATTGGCGCTCTTGGCCGAGACCGCTGGTTCTGCGGTGGTTGGCGGGGTGATTCAGCGGCGCGAAGCACCCGATCCGGCAACCTACGTCGGCTCAGGTAAGGCGCAGGAACTGCGTCAACTCGTGCTCAGCAACGGCGCGGACACCGTGATCTGCGATGGTGAGCTCAGTCCAGGCCAACTGCGCACCTTGGAGGACGTCGTCAAAGTCAAGGTGGTCGATCGCACCTGGTTGATCCTGGACATCTTCGCCCAGCACGCACGAAGTCGTGAAGGTAAAGCGCAAGTGAGCCTCGCCCAAATGCAGTATCTCCTGCCTCGGCTCCGGGGTTGGGGCGAATCGCTTTCCCGACAGGCCGGAGGCAGAGCCGGTGGTGCGACTGGTGGTGTGGGCACGCGCGGACCCGGCGAGACCAAGATCGAAACCGACCGTCGTCGCATCCACTCGCAGATGGCCAAGATCCGGGCCCAACTCAAGAGGATGGAAGGCACCCGAGTCACGCAACGCCAGGCCCGGCGTCGATCCGGCATTCCAACGGTCGCTCTCGCCGGATACACCAACGCGGGGAAATCCAGTCTGCTCAATGCGCTGACCGGTTCCGGTGTCCTGGTGGACAACTCGTTGTTCGCCACTCTCGATCCGACGGTGCGAAAGGCGCGCACGCCGCAAGGGCGCGACATCACGCTTTCGGACACCGTAGGTTTCGTACGACACCTTCCACACCAGCTTGTGGAGGCGTTCCGTTCCACACTCGAAGAGGTTCGCGACGCTGATGTCATCGTGCACGTAGTGGATGGATCCGATGAGGCGCCGCGCGAACAGATCCTCGCCGTACGTGAGGTCCTCGCGGAGATCGGGGCTTTGCAGGTGCCGGAGATCATCGCCATAAACAAGGCCGACGTAGCCGACCCTGAGGTCATTGCGGAGGTCCTGCGCAGCGAACCGCATGCGGTTGTCGTCTCCGCTCATACCGGGCAGGGAATCAGTGAACTGATGGGTGCGATCGAAGCGGACCTGCCCACCGGCCTGGTGGACGTGGATGTGGTGCTCCCCTTTGGTCGCGGGGATCTGATCTCCCGCGCCTACAAGTCCGGTGAGGTGGTCTCGATCGATCACGATGAACGTGGTTCGCACGTGAAGGCACGGGTGCCGCAGGCCTTGGCCGACGAGTTGCTCATCGCAGCACGCTGAATCGACCCAGTGATGATTTCCGGCGATTCCCCGAACGACGGCCGAACTCCGGCATCGGACGTCGCCGAGGCCCTCGCCCGGGTCGTCAAGTCCATCGGCGGTGAGCCCCGCGAAGGCCAGACCCTGATGTCCCAGGCAATCGCAGACGCCTTCGATCGAGGTACGCACGTGCTGATCCAGGCCGGCACCGGCACCGGGAAATCGCTGGCGTATCTAGTGCCTGCGGCGCGAACAGCGCGCGATAAGGGGCCGGTAGTGATCGCCACGGCCACCTTGGCTTTGCAGCGGCAGCTCTTGGAGCGCGAACTGCCGCGGTTGGCGCAGGCAGGTCAGGAATACGCACTGCTTTCCTGGGCGGTACTCAAGGGTCGGCAGAACTACCTGTGCAAGCAACGCTTGGGTGAAGCCGATCAAGCGCAGGCGACGTTGGACTTCGACAGCAGCGGACCACAGCGGCGCGGCTCTCTCGAACAGCAAGCGCTCGTGGTTCATGAGTGGGCGCAACACACCCAGACTGGTGACCGCGATGACCTGACCGAGGAAATCGATGCCCGAGTCTGGCGATCGGTGTCGGTTACCTCAGCTGAGTGCGTGGGGGAGTCGCGCTGCGCTTTCGGCGAGGAGTGTTTCGCTGCCCAAGCGCGACTTCGTGCCGGTGAGGCCGACATCGTGGTGACCAACCACGCGATGCTGGCCATCGATGCGATCGGTGGCATCCCGGTGCTTCCTGAACGCAGCGCGCTAGTGATCGACGAAGCACACGAACTCGTGGATCGCGTGACCGGTGCCGTCACCGACGAGCTATCGATCAGCGCGCTTGAACGGCTGGTCATCGAATGCACTCGGCAGGCTGATGATCAAGGCTCGTTAGCCGATGCCGTCGATGAGCTGGCTATCGCGCTGTCCGACCTCATCGGGTCCGGCGGTAGTGCGCGGGTCACAGTGTGGAGTAGTGCGATGGTGCTTGCCTTGACCCGCGTGCGGGACGCAGCGCGTGCCATGGTGTCGGGTCTGAGCACTGCGGCTAGCGCCGCCGGCGAAGACGCTGCCGCGATCCAGCGGGTTCGCGCAGGGGTCGAGGAAGTCTTCACCGCGTGTGGACGGTTGCTCGCATTGTCGAATCAGGACGTCGTGTGGTGGTCGGGTGAGGCGGGACGCAGCCCCACCCTTCGTGTTGCACCGCTAGATGTGGGCGACGCCCTCGCCGAATCGCTGTTCACTCAGCAGCCGGTGGCATTGACGAGTGCAACCCTCACTGCTGGTGGCTCCTTCGAGCCGGTGGTGCGTTCGTTGGGCTTGGCACCGGACACCGACTGCCTGGACGTGGGTGCTGGCTTCGATTACGCACGCCAGGGAATTTTGTACGTGGCACGGCACCTGCCAGCCCCTGATCGCGATGGTGTGTCGATGGAGGCACTCGATGAATTGGCCGAACTGATCGAGGCCGCGGGTGGTCGCACCTTGGCGTTGCTGTCGAGTTGGCGCGGCGTCGATCGAGCCGTGGACTATCTACGGGTGCGATTGGCGCCGTCGATCGAGGCTGGGGTGATCGGAGCGCTGCTGGTGCAACGCCGGGGGGAGTCGGTTGCGCCGCTCATCGAAAGATTCGCCGCAGAGCCAACCAGCGTGTTGGTCGGAACGGTATCGCTGTGGCAGGGCATCGATGTTCCGGGCAATGCCTTGACGCTGGTGGCGATCGACCGCATTCCGTTCCCACGACCGGACGACCCGGTCACCGCCGCGCGACAGGAGGCGGTCGACAAGGCTGGCGGTTCGGGCTTTCGGGAGGTGGCACTGGCCCGGGCGTCGTTGTTGTTGGCGCAAGGTGCAGGACGCCTCATCCGATCGGTTGACGACAAGGGCGTGGTTGCCGTCTTGGATTCGCGCATGGCAACTGCCGGTTACGGCCGGGCGCTACGGGCGTCCTTGCCACCGTTGTGGTTCACCACCGATGCGGCGCTGGTGCGAACGTCCCTGCAGCGGCTGAACAGCGATGCGTCGCAAGCGGACTAGCGGGTCTAGCGCACCTTGCGCAGGACGCTGACGACCTTGCCCATGATCTCGGCGTGGTCGCCGGGGATCGGTTCGTAGGCCGGGTTGTGTGGCATCAGCCACACGTGTCCGTCGCGACGTTTGAAGGTCTTCACGGTCGCCTCGCCGTCGAGCAGGGCGGCGACGATGTCGCCGTTCTCGCAGGTCGGTTGACGGCGAACAACCACGAAGTCTCCGTCGCAGATGGCCGCATCGACCATCGAATCTCCGACGACCGTCAGCATGAAAAGCTCGCCCTCCCCAACGAGGTCGCGGGGCAAAGGCATGACGTCTTCGACGTGCTGCTCGGCCAGGATCGGGCCACCGGCGGCGATGCGTCCCACGAGCGGGACATCGACCGCGGACGGCGAGGCAGATGAAGGCTGCGGTGAGAACTCGCTGACCGAGGACTCATCCGGACGGGATACGACCAGGGCACGCGGGCGGTTCGGGTCCTTACGCAGGTAGCCGAGTTCTTCGAGGGTGCGCAGTTGGTGCGCGACCGAACTCGGGGATGTCAGGCCCACGCCCTGGCCGATCTCGCGCACGCTCGGCGGGTATCCGCGTTCGGCGGTGGTCTGCTGGATCACCCGCAAGATCGCCTGCTGGCGGGGGGTGAGGCCGGAAGCGTCAGGGGCGGCATCGGGAAGTTCGTGGACGTTTCCGGCCATCGTGATCGGTGTTCCTCTCGCCTGGGGAGTGGAGCCCAGGGTCAGTGTCAGACCCCTGTTCCACCCTGTACGGGTGTTCGAAAGATACGCCCCACGCGACACGAAATCAAACACCTGTTCGATAAATGTCG
>CAYPSE010000085.1:0-6900 GCA_964413305.1 uncultured Rubrivirga sp.
CGCAATCCCTTCGCTCCGGACAAGCAGCATCTGCACCATCGACTCTTGGAGATGGGTCATTCACACCGTCGAGCCGTCGCGCTCATGTACGCGTGGACGGGCCTTGTGGCGGGGGCTGCCGTTGCGGTGGCATTCGTTCCCTGGCAGTACGCGATTGCGGCATTCGGACTCGCCCTGGCGGTGCTCGTGTGGCTGGTTCGAAGACCAGTTCGGCAGGGGAGAACCGAGCACGCGGAGGTTCGCCAGATCCGTGAATTCGGCCACACGAACAAGGATTCTTCGGCCCGCTAGGGCCATGCCGATCGCTGCCTCCCGCCCTCCGATTTCCAGGTGACGAAAGGTGCGGTAGCGTCGGAGGTGCTTGCGGCGCCGCCAGGCCCAAAGGCCCACTCGACATGACACACGAACCCAAGCCTGCTGCCGGAATAGACGCGCTTGTTCTGCGACGAGCCGGCCTCATCACTGCCGTTGTGGGTGCTGCGGGGATCGTCATCGGCTTCGCTGCCGACGGGGTTTCCGGTGGCGTCGGGGGGATCTTCGCAACGCTCATCGTGCTGGCCTTCTTCAGTGTGGGGCAATTCGTTCTCGGCTCCGTCCTGCGGAGCAACCCGCAGATGGCCATGACGGTCGCACTCACGGTCTACCTGGTGAAGATCGGCGTGCTCTTCGTGTTGATCATCGCCTTTGCGAACACCACGCTCTTCAACACGCGGATTTTTGCTGCGACGATCGTCGCGTGCACCATTGCATGGACGGTGTCCGAGGTGTGGGTTTTTGCTCGGACCAAGGTGCTGTACGTGGACCCCGAGGCCCGGTCATGACCGCCTCATCGCCCTGGTACCGTTCGCGACAACGTTCGATCTCGTCGTCTGTGCCGCCGCGTGCAACGCAGTCTTCCCCGGCCATAGACAACGCCGCTTGGACGATCTCCAGCCGCATGATCGCCGGTATCGCGTTCTACGCCGGCCTCGGTTGGGTGATCTCCTTGTGGTGGGGGAACCGGTCGGCTTTGATCGCGATCGGCGCCTTCGTCGGGCTCGGCTTGTCGTACTACCTGATCTTCTCGGGCCTAGCTCGTGAGGGTCGGCAGGCGACTTCGTTGCAGGATTCGGTTGAGGAAGGCGAGGAGGACAGAGGTTGATCAGCCCATCCGCTGGTTACATCTCCGCTGCCGGAGGCGTCGACTGTCATTTGATGTCGGGGTGCGGATTCCCTGCACCCGGCGCGGAAATATTCCTCTTCGAGGACATCTTCACCGTGCAGCTTGCGAGCTTGGAGTTCGGTTTCTCCAAGGTGACCGTCCTGCTCCTCTTGGGAGTCGTCTTGGTCGTGGGTTTTTTCTCCTACGCCTTCCGCAAGCCCCAGTTGGTGCCTCGCGGTGCTCAGAACATCGGTGAGGTCGGGTACGTCTTCATCCGCGACGGAATCGTTCGAGAGACGATCGGCAAGGGCGGCGAGAAGTTCGTACCGTTCCTCTTCAGTTTCTTCTTCTTCGTGTGGATTTTGAACTTCTTCGGCATCCTCCCAGGAGCCCAGCTGCCGGCCACGTCGATTTTCGCGATTCCGGTGGCCTTCGCACTCATCGTCTACTTCACCTGGGTGCCGCTAGGCATGATCAAGCAGGGACCGATCGGGTTCTTCAAGAACATGATGTTCCCGCCGGGGGTCCCCAAGCCGATGTACCTGCTGTTGGCACCCATCGAACTGATCTCGAACATCGTCGTAAGGCCCTTCACCCACGCCGTCCGGTTGTTCGCGAACATGTTCGCGGGGCACTTGCTCCTTGCGACGTTCAGCATCGCTGCCTTCTACCTGATCAGCGCGAGCGTTATCGGAATCCTGGGTTCCGTTGCCTCGTTCGCGGTGACGGTGGCCCTCACCGGGTTCGAGGCGTTCATCCAAGCGCTCCAGGCTTACATCTTCACGCTGCTCGCTGCCGTCTACATAGGGAGCGCGCTGCACGCGGAGCACTGATCGCACCGGCCTCAGAGCCCCGCAGCACCACAACTGAATACCAACCCAGACCCCAGACCGGCGGAATCGGCCGCCGGCCAGGACAGCAAAGGAAACGACATGTCGCTCTACGCGGAACTCACCGGTTCCATCGGTTCGATCGGTTACGGCCTAGCCGCGATCGGCCCCGGCATTGGTATCGGCATCATCTTCGGCCAAGGCGTGCAGGCGATCGCTCGCCAACCGGAGGCATACGGCGTCATTCGCCAGAACATGCTTCTCGGCTTCGCTCTTGCCGAGGCTCTCGCCCTGATCGGCTTCGTCGTGCCATTCGTGTTCGGCGCCTAGCGAGACTTCGAACTCGCGCAGGTTCATTCGGCTGGACGTTGTCCGGCCTTGAGCAGAAAGGTCTCTAGGTGATCGACGCACTCACCAGGGTTGTCGCTGCAACCACCGAGGGCGGGGAGCCGATGCCGAGCGTGCTCGCTGTGCCGCTCGACGAACTCATCATCGGGCTGATCGCGTTCCTCATCGTGTTCGGTGCCCTCGGAAAATTCGCGCTGCCCAAGATCAAGGCAACGCTCGACGAACGAGCCGACGCCATCGAAGGTGGCTTGAAGCGCGCGGAAGACGCTCAAGCAGAGGCGCAGCGGGTTCTCGACGAGTACAAGGAGCAACTGGCGCAGGCGCGTGAGGAGGCGTCGGCCATCCGCACTCAGGCCCAGGCCGACCGAGCTGCCATCGTCGAAGAGGCCCGCAACGAGGCCAGGCAAGCTGCCGCGCAGGTGACCGCGGCGGCCGAGTCTCAAATGTTGGCCGATCGCGCTCAGGCGATGAGCACGCTTACCCGACAGGTGGGGGAGTTATCCGTGGAGTTGGCGGGGAAGGTGGTCGGTGAGTCGCTGTCAGACGACGCCCGGGTCCGCGCCACCGTCGATGCGTTCCTCGATGACCTCGAAAGGCAGGCTTCTCGCTGATGCTCGGTTCCAGTCGCGAGTCCCTCGCTGCGTGCTCGTCCGCGCTCGACGCCAGGCGCCAGGCGCCAGGTTTCGATGCGCTGGCCGGGCAGTTGTATGCGGTGGCGGCGGTTCTGGACGAGAACGCGCAGTTGCGATCCACCCTCGCCGACTCCGGCCAACTGTCCAGTGTTCGCAATGCGCTCACTCGCGATGTATTCGGCGGCAAGGTCTCCGACGTCGCTCTCGACGTCGTCACCGATGCGGTGGATCGACGCTGGTCTGAGGACATCGATCTGGTGATCGCACTCGAGACGCTCGCAGCTCAGGCGGCATTCACGGTCGCGGAAGCCGATGGCACCTTGGATGCGGCAGAGGATGAGATCTTCCGCTTCGGCCGAGCGGTCGATGCATCCGCGGCCTTGCAGATGGCGCTGAATGATCCCGCTCAGAACACCGCTACCAAGGCGGCCATAGTTCGTGACCTACTGGCAGGCAGGGCCACGGCCGCCACGCAACTCGTCCTCGCGTCCACGGTCGGCCGTCTCCATGGGCAGCGGTTGGATGCGGCGATCGATGCTTTGTGCGAACTCGCGGCAAGACAACGCGACCGCGTCGTCGCGGAGATCCGTGTCGCGGCTCCCTTGACCGAGGATCAGTCTCGCCGGCTTTCCTCCGCGCTGACCAGGCTCAAGGGGCGAACGGTTCGGCTGAACGTGTCCATCGATCCAGCGATCATGGGCGGCGTGCATGTCACCATCGGCGATGAGGTGATCGATGGCACCGTCGCCTCCCGCCTCGAACAGGCCCGACGGGCAGTCCTCGGGTAAGAAACCACGAACGAAGAACGACAGACCAAGCAAACGCCCGCGAAGCGGGCCCGATGAAGGAAGCAGGACACCATGACGGAGCTGACGATCCGGCCGGAGGAGATCCGGGATGCGATCGAGCGGAACGTCGCGGCGTACTCGCCGTCCACCGCCCGTGAAGAGGTCGGCCGTGTCACCGAGATCGGTGACGGCATCGCCCGCGTCGAAGGCCTGCACTCGGCCATGACCAACGAACTCCTGGAGTTCGAAGGAGGCCTACTCGGCGTCGCGCTGAACCTCGACGTACGCGAGATCGGCGTCGTCCTACTCGGCGACGGTGCGCACGTCGAGGAGGGCCAAGCCGTTCGTCGTCCCGGGGAGGTGCTCTCGGTGCCCGTCGGCGACGCCTTCTTGGGGCGCGTCGTAGATCCCCTCGGCAACCCGATCGACGGACTAGGCCCGATCCAAGCCGAGACCCGTCGCGCGCTCGAGGTCCAAGCACCCACCGTCGTGCAGCGTCAGCCTGTGAAGGAGCCGATGCTCACCGGCATCAAGGCGATCGACGCCATGACCGCCATCGGTCGCGGTCAGCGCCAGTTGATCATCGGTGACCGTCAGACGGGCAAGACCGCCGTGTGTTTGGACACGATCCTCAATCAGCGCGAGAACTGGAAGTCCGGCGACCCCTCGAAGCAGGTGCGCTGCATCTACGTGGCCATCGGACAGAAGGGCTCCACCATCGCCTCGGTGAAGGGTGCTCTCGAGGAGTACGGCGCGATGGAGTACACCACCATCGTGGCCGCGCCGGCTTCGGACCCCGCCGGGTTCAAGTACCTGGCGCCCTACACCGGCTCGGCGATCGGCCAGCACTGGATGTACGGCGGCAAGCACGTGCTGATCGTGTTCGACGATCTGTCCAAGCAGGCTGAGGCTTACCGTGCGGTGTCCTTGCTTCTGCGTCGTCCTCCGGGTCGTGAGGCCTACCCCGGCGACGTCTTCTACTTGCACAGCCGCCTGCTCGAACGCTGCGCCAAGTTGTCCGATGAGATGGGCGGCGGGTCCATGACCGGTTTGCCGATCATCGAGACGAAGGCCAACGACGTCTCGGCGTTCATCCCGACCAACGTCATCTCCATCACCGATGGGCAGTGCTTCTTGGAGTCCGACCTGTTCAACTCCGGTGTGCGGCCGGCCATCAACGTCGGTATCTCGGTATCCCGCGTCGGTGGATCAGCGCAACCGAAGGCGATGAAGAAGGTGGCTGGTCAGCTGCGGTTGAACCTGGCCCAGTTCCGCGAACTCGAGGCCTTCGCCGCCTTCGGTTCGGACCTGGACGCCGCCTCCAAGGCGCAACTCGAACGTGGTTCGCGTCTGGTCGAACTGCTCAAGCAGGCGCAGTACGAGCCGCAGCCGATGGAACGAGAGGTCGTATCCGTGTGGTCTGGAACCACCGGCCGACTCGACGACGTCCCGGTCGAGGACATCCGTCGTTTCGACGCGGAATTCCTGGAGTACCTGGATCGCAGCAAGCCCGAGGTATTCGAGGCGATTCGATCCACGACCGATCTGTCGGATGACACCGTCAGTGTGCTGGAAGGTGCCATCGCCGAGTTCAAGAAGCAATTCACCACGTCGTCGGGCCAGTTGCTGATCAACGACGAGCCGGTGGAGGCGCTCCAGGACGAGGAGATCGATCCCACCCAGATCAAGCGGTCAGTGCGGGGCTAATCCATGGGTGCGCAGCTAAGGGTTTTCCGACGACGGATCCGTTCCGTCCAGGCGACCAAGAAGATCACCAAGGCGATGGAGTTGATCGCGTCCTCGCGGATCGTCAAGGCGCAGCAGCGTCTCGACGCCTCGATGCCGTACCTCACTCAACTCGTCGATGCGGTGTCGGCTGCTGCGTCGCACGCCTCGGACGTGTCCAAGCATCCGCTCACCGCTCGCGCGGAGAAGCAGGAGAGCGCGGCCATCTTGATCATCACCGCCGACCGCGGCCTCGCGGGTGCGTACTCGACGAATGCGATCAAGGAGGGCGAGGCGCTCTCGCGCAACCTCAGCGAGAAGGGCATGAAGGTCGTCCCCTTCGTCGTGGGCCGTAAGGGAGTGTCCTACTACCGCTTCCGTGGTCGCGCGATGGGTGGGGAGTACACCGGCTTCACCGATCAGCCCACCTACGCCGACGCCAAGCGCATCGGAGAAGACCTCCTGGCCGCCTTCCACGGAGACGAGGGGGGCTCAGGGGGCGTAGACGAGATCCACGTCGTGTATACGCACTTCGTGAATATGGGAACCCAGGAGACTCGGGTCCGACGCATCTTGCCGCTCGAAGTGGTGGACGAAGTCGTCGAGACCACTGAGGGGGGTATGCCCTTCCCGTTGTACGAGTTCGAGCCGAGCCCCGAAGCGGTGCTCGACGCGCTCCTACCGCGCTACATCGAGCAAATGGTCTACCTGTCCCTGCTCACATCGGCTGCGTCCGAGCACGCCGCCCGCCGTCGGGCGATGAAGTCCGCCACGGACAACGCCGAAGAGCTCATCCGATCCTTGACCCGCCAGGCCAACCAGGCCCGTCAGGCCGAGATCACCCAGGAAATCAGCGAGATCGTCGGCGGTGCCGATGCACTCTCGGCATAAGACAAGCGAAAAGCACACCCAGAAGGAAGAGGAACGACAATGACCGCAACGACTGAGACCACCACCGGCGTCGGGCGTGTAGCCCGCGTGACAGGCCCGGTCGTCGACGTGGAGTTCCCCGTCGAGGCGATGCCCGAGCTGTTCAACGCTCTGACGGTCGACGTCTCCTTCGATCAAGGCGACGAGGGGGGCGGGACGCACACCCTGACCCTCGAAGTGGCCCAGCACATCGGCGACAACATGGTGCGCGCCATCTCGATGCAACCCACCGACGGCCTCGTGCGAGGCGCGCCTGTCACGGACACGGGCAACGCCATCACCGTTCCCGTCGGCGACGTCACCAAGGGTCACGTCTGGAACACCCTCGGGGTGCCGCTGGACGTCGATGCGTCGTCGCTGGACATCAAGGAGCGCTGGAGCATCCATCGACAGGCGCCAGCATTCGATCAACTCGAGTCCAAGACCGAGGTGTTCACCACGGGCATCAAGGTCATCGACCTGCTCACCCCCTACGTCAAGGGCGGAAAGATCGGCCTGTTCGGTGG
>CAYPSE010000086.1:0-6886 GCA_964413305.1 uncultured Rubrivirga sp.
CCGTAGCCCTTGACCACCTGTTGACATTCGACGATCTGGTAGGCGAGTTCGTAGTTGCGCGGCGCATACTCGCGCACCATTGCCAGCCACCCATCGATGCGTTGCTGCTCGAGCCCGAATCGCAGGGAGCGACGCCGCAGCGGGCGTAGCCTGGCCAGCACATACAGCATGGTGAAGCCGAACAGTGATGTGGTCTGCAACTTGATGCCCTTATGGGTGAACTTGTAGACCAGGGCGTTCACCCAGCGGCTGCGGAGCATCCATCGACCTAAAGCGGTGGGCAGGGTGTCGGTGATCTCCTCGATCTGCGGGTGGAGGAATTCGTGCACCTTGAGGACCTGGCCATCGGCCAGGCTCGCCTCGTCTCCGACCCGACGAATTCGCCGTTCACGGGTCTTGTGGAACGCAACCCGGATGGTGTCCTCGTAGGTCATCCACAGCGCTGTATAGCGGGCGGCCTCCACGGTCAGCCTGTTCGACCCGTCGCCGTTGGCTTCGAGGGCGGCGATCATCGCAACTCGATCGAGGTACTCATCTGCGTACCGAACGTCCTGGTACTCCGCAGTCCTCTTGATTCCCTGCACGAGCATGTAGCGAGCCTGCTCGGGGAATTGGGTGGCGATACGGCGGGCTTGCTCCTGCAGGCGCGGTCCGACAAGCGACATGGGATCGGTTATTGCGGCCTCGACCTCAGCGCGATCGGGACCAGAAGTGTCCGGAGCATCCGCCGGACGCATGCCGATGGAGATCTCCACAGCCGGGGGCGCAGTGGCAATCGTGTAGCCACCGTCGAAGGCCTTGAGGCTCGCTTCCACGCCCTTGCCGCCGGCGCGGATCGCATCTTCGAATTGCTCACGGGTGAATGGCAACACCGCGGCGCCGCTGATCGCACCGAAGAGCACGGCGCTGATCACGCTTCGCGTCTGCTCGACCACTCGCGAGAAGTCCCCGCGAATGAATCGACGCGACGACCCCAGGCAGGCTTCGACGAGGGCCGTCGAATCGACGCGTCCGTCGCCCATGGCAGTGCGTTCCGGCATGGCATACGTGCGCGAGGTGGACGCGATCAACGTGGTGCGATCCGGGGTGGAGAAGCCGCGCTGCACCGCGCGTCCGGCCTCCATGAGTTCGGAGGCGACGACGATGTCGACCTCGCCGGGGGTAGGCATCGTGCTCAAGATCGGTTCGGGAAGGTCCACGCCGTCGAGTTGCTTGGGGAAGAGTTCGACGTAATAGACGGTGGCTCCGGTGCGCTGGGCGACCCCGGGTACCGACGTGCTTTGCGCGTACCAGCCGTTGCCTTCGGCAAGAGCCACCAGCCAGTCCGACAGCACGCCTCCGCCCTCTCCACCCATGGCCAAGATCGCCATGGTGATGGGTCGGATGCGTACCTGAGTCGGCTGCTCACTCAACAAGGTCATGAATGACTCTCAGATCGGTTCGATGCCGACGAGACGACGCTCGACGCCGCGTTGCAGGAAGGAGATGTAGCGGGTGCGAAGGGCAGTGGTGAAGCGATCCCACCACGATGGATTGATCACTACCTGAGCGCGATAGAAGGAAGGGCACAACGCAGCAGCGTGTGCGTTCTCCCCGCACAGTCCGCATCCCACGCAGCTGCTCAAAGTGGTGGCGATCGGGTCCTTGCGCATGGGATCGGGGTTCTCGGTGATCGTGAGCGACGGACACCCGGAGATCCGTATGCAGGAGTGATCCCCGGTGCACGTTTCCGGATCCACGCCGTAGCGCTCGTTGACGACGCGCTTGCCGGCCTTGATGGCTGCGGCCTTCGCCGGCTTCTCCCGGCGCATCTTGTTCAAGGTGCATTCGCTCTGCGCGACGATGACCTTCGGCCCCTTCTCCTTGGTGGTGAGGGCTTCCTTGAACAGGTCCCTCATCTCGTCGACCTTGAAGGTGTTGGTCATGGTGCGGGCCCACTTCACGCCGACACCGCGAACTGCGCGCTCGATGGGATGCTTGGTGGAGCGCGTGGGGTTGTCGGCAGACGAGGACAAGACGTCTTGACCACCGGTGGCGGCGCTATAGGCGTTGTCGACGATGACGAGAAGTTGGTCGTTCTCGTTGAAGACCGCGTTGCCCACGCCGCTGGTCAATCCGTTGTGCCAGAAGCCACCGTCGCCCATGAAGGCGATCGCACGCTTGTCTGCTTGTGCGCCGTTGAGCGCCGATGCGGCGGCCGAGCCCAATCCGTACCCCATCGTGGTCGCTCCGATGTTGAAGGGGGCATTGATGGAGAACAGGTGGCACCCGATGTCTGCACTGACGTAGTGCTCACCGACATCCCGTTGTGCGAGGGTCAAGGCGGCGAAGATCGGTCGCTCGGGACATCCGGTGCAAAAGCCCGGAGGCCGACCTTGAACGAGATCGGGGGCGATCCGCGGAGCGAAAGGACTGCGAGGATCGTCGTGCGGAAGTGTGACGACGGGATCTTCGTTCGCCAGATCGGGGAGGTACTTGCGCAGGAAGGCGTGGACGCCCTTGGTGACCGCAGCGGGGGTGTACTCGCCAGCCACCGGCAGCAGATCCTTGCCGTGCAGTGTGGCCGTTGCGTCGTTGCGACGCAGGATTGCCTGGATGTTCTGCTCGATGAAGTCCGGCTGCCCCTCTTCGATGAGGAGCACGGCCTTCTTGTCGGAGCAGAACTCGACCACCTCCTGGTCGATCACGGGATACGTGACATTCATGATGTACAGCGGAATCTGCGAATTGCCGAAGGCATCGGAGACCCCGCACAACTCGAGGGCTCGATTCACGTTGTTGAACAGACCGCCCTGCAAGATGATGCCGACGTCCTTTGCGCCGTTGTTGACGAACTCGTTGAGCTTGTTGCTCGTGATGAACTCAACCGCAGCCGGCCACCGCTTCGACACCTTCTCCTGCTCGTGCATGAAGGAGGCCGGTGGGAGCACGATTCGACTCAAATCGCGCTGGGGCTCTTGGACCGCTTCGGATACGGTCATGGTCGGTCGCTTGTTGTCCTTCGTGGTGAAGGCACCGTGCAAGTGGCACGACCGCAATCGCAACTCGAGGATGACAGGTGTGTTCGAAGCTTCGGACAGTTCGAAGCCCTTCTCGACCATGTCGACGATGGCCGTGAGGTTGGGGCGCGGGTCTAGCAGCCACATCTGGGACTTCATCGCAAACGCATGCGTGCGTTCTTGCATGATGCTCGCGCCCTCGCCGTAGTCCTCACCGATGATGACGAGTGCGCCGCCCTTGACGCCGCCGGAAGCCAGGTTCGCCAGCGCGTCCGAGGCGACGTTGAACCCGACGGTCGACTTGAAGGTGACCGCGCCGCGCAACGGGTAGTGAACGGAAGCGGCAAGCATGGCTCCAGCAGTGGCCTCGGATGCGCTGTTCTCGAAATAGACGTCCAACTCGGACAAGATGTCCTGGGCGTCGCCGAGCACGTCCATGAGATGGGAGATCGGTGCCCCTTGGTAACCGCCCACGTAAGAGACGCCGGACTGCAGCAGGGCCTTCGTGACGGCGAGGATGCCCTCCCCGTGGAACTCCTCGCCGGCTCCTAGCCGGAGCTGCTTTACCTCCTCAGCGAACGATCTCTCGGCCATCGCCGTGAAGCCTCCCTACGTTGCCGTTGGTACGCGACCTAACGGGAATGGAATTAATGATGGGTGTTGGTGAAGGGTGAGGCAACCGATTGGTTCAAGGTGCAGGTGTGACCTACACGACGTCCTGATGCCCGCCATTGGCATCGAGCGACTCCTCCGCCCACAAACCCAGCGAATTGATCATCGGGAAGTCGTTGAACGAGAAGAGGAACGCCGGAGCGTCGGCATCGGTGTTGACGTGCTCGTGCCAGGTCCAACTGGGCACGCAGAAGATGTCGTGCTCCTCCCAGTCGAACCGGCGTCCGCCGATGATGGAGTAGCCGCGACCTTCGGCGACGTGGTAGACGACCGAGCCCGTGTGACGATGGGCGGTGGTTGCTTGGCCGCCATGCAGCATCTGCATGTGGGCGCCCATGGTCGGCATCACCGAGCCGCCGGTCACCGGGTTGACGTACTCCATGATCACGCCGTCGTGCGGCGTTCCGTCGCTCACCTGCCCCAGATTGACGAGCGCCTCGCGCGTCTTGCCCCACGGGTAACCGAAGACGGGGGAGTAGGGACGCGTCCAGATCCGACGGTCGGGCTTGAGGATCCCGCTGCCGTGCGTGAGCACCGAGGTGTTGTCGACCTTACCTGCCTTTTGGTAGAGGTCCGGGTGAACCTCGTAGAAGTTCGCATCGAGTGCATTTACCAAGGGGATGTCGAGTCCGTCCTGCCAGATGACGAAGTTCTCATCGGAGGAATTGCCGTGCTCGTGCCAGGTGCCGTTGGGGGTGATCGCGAAGTCATTCGGCCCGACCGTGAGTCGGTCGCCGTCGACGATCGTCCACGCCCCGGTGCCCTCGATCACGAAGCGCAGTGCGGATGCTGCGTGACGATGCGCGGTCATGGATTCGCCCGGATTCATGATCTGGATGCCGGAGTAGAGCAACCCCACGGCTGCTGACACGTCCTTACGCTCGTCGTTGACGAGGTAGACCACTCGCCTGCCTGCGTCCTCGCCGCGGACCAGGGAGGCGGACTCGACTACCAGCGGCCTCATGTCCCGGTAGCGCCACAGCATCGGGATGGACTTGGGCTGGGGGAACCAGGGTTCGATCTCGTTGGCGACGGTCCACAGGGCGCCGGTGCCGACCTTCGCCAAGCGCGCGTAGTACTCCTCGAGTTCGGCCGAGTCGGCCACGCGCGCGCGGCCGATCGCGGTGTCGTCCATGGCTGGATCGTTGATGATGTCGGTCACGGGTATGCCCTCCGATTCCTCGCCCCGAACCCCACGTGGGGTTTTAGAGCCGAGTATCTGCCAAATCTCCTTCGAAAAAGTATCATGATCTTTGATCAACTGCTACGGTTCCGGAGAAACCGATGGCTTGAGGGCCAGATTGTGAACTTGTGAATCGATGATGGATTACCCGAAGTACCGCGCCGCGGCCGTGCAGGCCGCTCCGGTATTCCTCGACACCGAGGCGACCGTGGCCAAGGCCTGCGACCTGATCGCCGAGGCGGCACGCAACGGCGCACGCCTGGTCGTCTTCCCCGAGGTCTTCGTTCCCGGGTATCCGTACTGGAACTGGACCATGACACCGATCGCCGGGAGCCCGTGGTTCGAGCGACTCTTCAAGGCCGCCATCGACATCCCGGGCCCGGAAGTGACCGCCCTCGCCGAGGCGGCGCGAGCCGCCGGCGCCTTCGTGGTGATCGGAGTCAACGAGCGCGATCGATACTCGATGGGCACCTTGTACAACTCGCTGGTCTTCCTCTCGGACTCGGGCGAACTCCTCGGCGTGCACCGCAAGCTCGTGCCCACCTGGGCGGAGAAGCTCACGTGGGGCGGCGGCGACGGCAGTTCACTTCGCGTGTACGAGACATCGATCGGCCGACTAGGCGGCCTGGCATGTGGCGAGAACACCAACACTCTGGCTCGTTTCGCGTTGCTCGCCCAAGGCGAGAACGTGCACACCGCCAACTACATCGCACTTCCGACTGCGCCGGCCGACTACGACATGGTCGAGGCAATCAAGGTCCGCGCAATGGCGCATTCCTTCGAGGGCAAGGTCTTCACGGTCGTGGCCTGTTCCGCGATCACCCCGGACATCGTCGCGGCGGTCGCACACGATGATGCTTCGCGGACGCTGTTGGAGCGTCCTCACTCCGCCGTCAGTTGCATCGTCGGTCCCGACGGTCGGCTGGTCGGTGATGCACTCATCGACGACGAAGGGATCGTGTACGGCGATATCGACCTGAATCGCTGCATCCAACCCAAGCAAATGCACGACATCATCGGCCACTACAACCGATTCGACGTTTTCAGTCTCCATGTGAATCGTGAACCCCAGCGCAAGGTCGTGATCGACGATTTCACCGCTTTCGCCGGCGAAGAGCCGACATCAACAACAGATCAGGAGAAGTAATGCGTTTCGTCACGTACAGCACGGCGAACCAACCCGCACCACGTATCGGGATCGTCGTCGATGGCGAGGTCAAGGACCTCAAGTCAGCTCTCGACGGCATGGTCGACGTGCCTGATCGGTTGATCGACTACATCGCAGCCGGAGCCGACCTGCATGCTCGCGTCCGCGCCGCCGAGGACACGCTCGCATCCGCGCCGAGTGTTGGACGCCTGGACGAAGTGACACTGCACGCACCGCTTCGCCCCGGCAAGGTCATCGGCGTCGGGTTGAACTACGTGGAACATGTCGAGGAATCGAGCCGAACCCTGGACACCGACAAGGATCTGCCCACGCGCCCGGTCCTGTTCAGCAAGCCTGGAACCGCCGTGGTCGGCCCGGAAGCCCCGATACGCCACAACGGTTCGCTCACCGAGCAACTCGACTGGGAGTGCGAACTCGCTGTCGTTATCGGCACGGAGGCACTGGGAGTCGACGAAGCTCATGCGCTCGACTACGTATTCGGCTACAGCATCATCAACGACATCAGTGCGCGCGATCAACGCCGCTCCGGTCAGTGGTTCTTCTCCAAGGGGCAGGACAGCTATGCACCCTTCGGGCCGATGATCGTGACGACCGACGAGATAACCGATCCACACGAACTGCAGTTGAGCCTGACGGTCAATGGTGATCAACGCCAGAACGGCAATTCCCGTCACATGCTCTTCAAGATCCCGGCCCTCATCGCGGACATCACGTCGGGTGTGACATTGGAGCCCGGGGACGTCATCGCAACCGGATCACCGCAGGGCGTCGGTGCAGCCATGGATCCGCCGACCTTCCTGAAGCCCGGGGACGTCGTCGAATGCACGATCGAGCGCATCGGGACGCTGCGCAATCCAGTGAAGG
>CAYPSE010000087.1:0-6843 GCA_964413305.1 uncultured Rubrivirga sp.
GCAACCCGATCTTCGCGCTCACCGTCGTCTTCGCTGAATCAGTATTCGAGGTTGGACCTACCCAATTGGGAATCATGAATGCCGCGCTAGGCGTTGGTGCGATTGTGGTGGCTCCCGTCGTGGGCGGGCGGCGATTCGCCGGTCGGATCAGCACGATCGCCGGTTCGGGACTGGTCACCTTCGGGTTGGCCTTGATCGCATTCGCTCTGGCACCGCACTACCTGGTTGCCGTGGTGCTTTTGGTGGTGTTGGGCGGGTGTTTCATGGCGGTCATCGCTACGAGCAACACGGCGAACCAGATCATCGTCGCTGATCCCTTCCGCGGTCGTGTCCTTGCGATCCGTCTGATGGCGTTCACGGTGGCCGCACCGATCGGCGGTCTCATCCAAGGTGCGATGGTCGATGCGGTCGGACCGCGCCCCACCGTGGTCATTGCCGGAAGCCTTCTCGTGGCGATCTCCGTGTGGCTGGTGTTGAAGGCGGGGACAGTGCGCCTGTCCCGGTTGAACGATCCGCACGATGAATGGAGCACCGAAAGCATCTACCGCCGTAATTGAGCGATTGTGCAAGGATGAGGCTTTCCAGCAGCGAATCGTTCCCCAAAGCAAAGAGGTCGTAAATGTCTGTGCTCGTTGATTCCATCCGTAACGGCAGTGTCCGTGTGGGTGATGGCGCAATGGGCACGATGCTCCAAGACGCCGGATTGAACGACGGTGGTGCACCTGAATTGTGGAACGTGGAGAAGGCGGACGTCATCGAGCGCATCCTCAATGACTACGCCGACGCTGGAGCGCAGATGATCACCACGAATACCTTCGGTGGCAGCCGCCCGCGTCTGCAGATGCACGCACTCGAGGATCGAGTTATCGAACTCAACCGAGCGGCGGCGCAGATTGCCCGCCGGGTGGCCGACTCCCACGAAGGGGTCTACGTGATGGGTGATGTCGGGCCTTCGGGTGACTTGCTCGAGCCCATGGGCACCCTCACGCCCGAGACCGCGCGGGAAATCTTCGCCGAGCAGATGCGCGGACTTGTCGAAGGTGGCGTGGACGGCTTCTTGATCGAGACGATGAGCGATCTTGCCGAGGTGCGAGCCGCGATCGCCGCCGCAAAGGAGGTCGCTCCCGAACTCCCGGTGGTCGCGACCTTGAGTTTCGACACAAACCTGCACACCATGATGGGCGTCTCTCCGGCTCAGGCCGTCGTAGAACTGACGGAGATGGGCGCCGATGTCGTGGGTGCCAACTGCGGCCGAGGTTTCGAGGAGATGCGCACCATCGCCGAGCAAATGGTGCCTGCGCGTCCCGAGGGCGCGTTGTTGATGATGCAGTCGAACGCGGGACTACCCGAGTTGGTCGGGGCCGACTTCGTCTACAACGGCACCCCCGAGGGAATGGCTGAGTTGGCTCGCGACCTGAAGGGCATGGGAGTTGACGTCGTGGGATCGTGCTGCGGGTCCACACCGGCCCACACGGCAGCTATTCGTTCGGTAATGGTGGGCTAGATTCTCGACATGTCTCAGATGAACGTGCAACCTGCTGACCGCTCGTGGACGGCTACCAAGGTCGTGGCGGTGATCGTTGCGATCCTCACTGCCGGCTACATGCTGCCCTGGGCCATCGCTGCCGTGCGCGACGTTCCCCACTGGCTGGTCTTTTGGATCAACCTGCTGCTCGGATGGACGATCATCGGATGGATCGTGGCTTTGGTGATGTCCCTGCGCGCGCAGCGGCTGATCATCAATGGCTAGCCGACGCTGAACTGCCGGCATTGTCGCGCCGATTCTCCAACCACTTCACCGCACCGATCACCAGTGAGATCAACACTCCTAGTGCGACCACCGGCCACCAGGCCATCAAGGGAAGTGGAGCGCTGCCGAACACCTCGTTCATGAACGGCAGATAGGTGAAGGCGATCTGCAACGCGACCGTCACACCGATCCCCACCCAGACCCACTTGTTGGTGAACCAGCCGATCTTCCATACGGACTGGTGGAGCGATCGGCAGTTGAATAGGTAACCGATCTCCATCGCCACGAATGCGTTCACTGCGAGAGTGCGTGCGACCTCGGGGCTCTCGCCAGCATCGATTGCCGCGGTGAACAAGCCGAACGATCCGATGAGCATCGTGGCGCCCACGATCACGATGCGCAGGACGAGTTCACCTGTGACGATCTGGGTGTCCGGAGGCCTCGGTGGGCGGGTCATGATGCCCGGTTCCTTCGGTTCGAAGGCGAGCATCAGACCGAGCGCGACTGCGGTGGTCATGTTGATCCACAGGATCTGCACCGGAAGGATCGGCAACGTCGTGCCGAGCATGATGGCCGCGAGGATCACCAGGCCTTCGCCCAAGTTGGTGGGAAGGGTCCAGGTGATGAATTTGGTGAGGTTGTCGAAAACCCCACGGCCTTCCTCGATCGCGGCTTCGATGGTGGCGAAGTCGTCGTCCGTCAAGACGATTTCCGCGGTTTCCTTCGCCACCTCCGTACCGTCTTGACCCATCGCTACACCGATGTCGGCCTGCTTGAGGGCAGGGGCGTCGTTCACACCATCACCGGTCATCGCCACCACTTCGCCCTCGGCCTGAAGAGCCCGGACGATGTCCAACTTCTGCTCTGCTGTGACCCGAGCGAAGACGTCCGTTTCGAGCATGGTCGTATGAGCTTGCGCGGACGACATCGCGGCGAGCTCCTTGCCGGTGACCACGCGAAGGTGGGTTCCGTCTCCGGGATGGAGGTGAATCTGTTCGGCAATCGCCTCGGCGGTGCGTTGGTGATCACCGGTGATCATCCGAACTTCGATGCCGGCCGTGTGGCAGGCGCGAACAGCCGAGATTGCCTCACGACGCGGCGGGTCGATCATCGCTTGCAGCCCGAGGAATTCCAGTTTCAGATCGCGCAGCGAGTTCAGTTCCACGATGAATCCTGCTGGTACGTCGCTCCACGCGAAGGCCATGACCCGCAAGGCTCGGCTCCCGTACTCGTCGGTGCTGGTGAGCACCAAGGAGTCGCGCTCGGGGTCATCGGTGCACATGGCGAGTACCTCCTCCACGGCACCCTTCACCACCACGCGCAACTCACCCGTCCTCGCGTTGCCGTGTTGAGTGGCCATGAAGCGCAGATCCGAAGAGAACGGAATCTCGCCAATGCGTTGCCAGGATTTCGCCTCGTCGCGGATGGTTGGACCGGCTGCGGCCACCAGTGCCAGTTCGGTCGGATCGCCCACGTTGTCCGAGCGGTCATCGATTCCGGTGCCCACGCTCGCGTCATTGCACAGCACACCGGCAAGAAGACACGCGCGGACCTCCGGCGGATAGTGACCGTCGAGTTCTGACAGGGTCCACGAGCGGTCACCGGCGAAGACATCCTGCACCGACATTCGATTCTCGGTGAGAGTGCCCGTCTTGTCGGTGCAGATGACGGTCGTGCTGCCGAGCGCCTCGACTGCCGGCAACCGGCGCACGATGGCGTTGCGTCGAGCCATGCGGCTCACGCCGATAGCCAATGTAATCGTCACCGCCGCCGGCAGACCCTCGGGAATCGCACCCACAGCCAAAGCGACCGCAGCAGTGACCATGTCGGCCGGATCCTCACCGCGAACCAATCCGAGAAGGAAGGTGATGGCCGCCAATCCGAGGATGACCACCGTCAGCCACCGACTGAAACGAGTCAACTTTCGAGTCAAGGGGGTTTCCACGCCCTCGGCCTCCACCATGAGTTCGTGGATGCGTCCCATCTGTGTGTTCGCGCCCGTGGCCACTGTGATTCCGGAACCGCGCCCCGCCGTTACCAGGGTTCCGGAGAAGCACATGTTCGTCTGATCGGCCAGCGAGGTGTCGCTCGGTAAGCACTGCGCGTTCTTATGCACCGGGACCGACTCACCGGTGAGGCTCGCCTCATCCACCTGGAGTTCTTGGACTTCCACGAGCCGGATATCCGCGGGCACTCGATCGCCGGCTTCGAAGATGACCATGTCCCCCGGAACCACGTGAACGGATGGAATCTTGTGCACGTCGCGCGCTCGCAGCACCGTGGCGGAAGTAGTGGTCATCTTCGCGAGTGCAGCCAAAGCAACCCCTGCCCGCCACTCCTGGACGAAGCCGATCACGGCGTTCACCAGGACTACACCCAAGATCACCGCCGCATCAACCGAATGACCGATGACGAGGGTGATGGCGGCAGAGGCGAGAAGGACGTAGATCAATGGGTTGCGAAACTGCGAGAGCAACACGATCCACACGCGCGCACCACCGGTGGAATCCAACTCGTTGGGACCGAATTGCTCGAGGCGCTGCATGGCAACGTCATGCGACAGACCGGCATTCGTGTCGGTCTGCAATGAGCGCGCCACCTCGCTCGACTCGATCGCGTGGGGCGCCTCAGCCAGTTGCTGCATCACTCACCCATATCTCCTGCGAGCACCCACCACACCACTAGATCACGAATGGGTGGTCATCTCGTAGGGCCGGAAGTCACCGCACGAGACAAGACGGTGGGCCCCACGCGAACGTGGAGCCCACCTCGGATTCCGAACGGTGGAACCGAGGGCTTCAGGTCGAATCCGAAGGTCCGAATGAGCGGCTTGACGTTATTGCCACCGCTGGACATCACGGTCACGGTGCAGGTTCCCTCACCGGCTAGCGCCGTGATGGAACCGTCCTTGACCGAGCAGTTGTCGCTGCTGACCGTCCGGGTCAGACCCGAGGCGAGCGTTGCAGCGAAGGCAATGGCCTGGCCCTCGGCGAGGTCCGGGGTGTTGCGGGCGGCGAATGGACCCGCGTCAATATCGTCCGGATCTGGGCACAGCAGGTGGTCGACGACGTGTGGGTTGTGGGAGCGGGACGCATCACAACCCAGTAGCGTCGAGCCATGCTGAAGGGAATCGATCCGCTGCTCAGTGGTGACTTGCTGAAGATCCTCGATGACATGGGACACGGCGATCAGTTACTACTCGTCGACCGCAACTATCCAGCGGCAGCAAGTGGCAAACGGGTCATCCGACTCGGTGAAGTGGGTGTGCTGCGCGCAGCCAAAGCCATTTTGGGCGTGTACCCGCTCGACTCCTTCATCGACCACCCACTCGAACGTATGGAAGTCGAAGACGATCCGGCCAAGACGACGTCCTTGCAAGATGAACTACTCGCGCTAGCCACGGAATCCGAAGGCCGCGACCTGGAATACGGGATCATCCCGCGCCTTGACTTCTACGAACGCGCCAAGCGGGCCTACGCCGTAGTCCACACCCTCGAGGACCAGCCTTACGGATGTTTCATCCTGCATAAGGGCGTCATCTTCTAGCGGGTAGGTTTAGAACCCAAGTCACGTAAAGTTTCCAGGAGGACCCATGCCAGACGACGACATCGAGATCGGCGAAGACATCCAGGTGGAGGTCGTGGTCGATGAGAACGACAACATCCTGGGAACCGTGACCGACGATGTGGTGGTGGCCTCGGCTCCCGAAGGTTCGCTGGTCGATGAGACCATCGACGTCCGCGACGCCGACGGTAACTTGATCATCGAAGACGAGATCGTGACGGTCTACGACGAGGACGCCCACGTAGTGGCCAGGAGTGAGACCGTGACGCTTCCTATCGAATCGGAGTAGCGCGCAGCCGGATGTGATCCGGCGGTCTTCGAGCGATGTCGTTTACGCGACCTTGTCCGCATAGCGTTGACGCGCAGCCTCACCGGATGTTCCGATGAACAGTCCGATGGTTGTCCACGTGATTCCTGCGTGGCGCGCCGTGCGGACTGCCTCAATGATGTGTCGCTCGGCATTTGAGCGTGCTTGAACGGCTTCTCGCAGCATCGCTACAGCGGCTGGGTCCAACTCGTCGGCGTCACTCGGCTCGTATTCCTCAAATCGCGCCGCCAACTCATCAGCATGCTGCAGAATCTCATCAACACTACGTGGCATCTTCATCACCTCAAGAGCTTCTCGCGGGCACGCATTGCGTGCACGATCACCGTAGCCGTGTCACCTTCGACGTAACCGATTTCGAGGACGGTCGCTGCATTATTCGCTCTGATCATCATCGTGAAACCCTCACCAAGATCCCAGACGCGGATGGGATTTCGGTAGGCGTGGAGGATCTCTTCACGACCCAAGCCGTGCTTGAGGGCTGACTGAGCGATTATCGTCTCATCAAGCACGCAAAATAACTTGTTTCCTACTTTCAGTGCAAGTGGGCTGGCAGTAGATCGAAGTTCGGTGGCGGTCTTGAAGGAGACGGGCACGCTGCCTATCGACTCGGGGTAGTGCGCAGCCGGACATGCTCCGGCGTGAGTTCATCGAGGGACCTGACCCCGAGGAGCGCCATCTGCGTGGTCAGTTGCTCGCGGAAAAGATCGACTACCTTCTGCACACCTGCTCGCCCACCGGCCATGAGTCCGTACAGGTGCGCGCGGCCGACGAACACCCCGCGTGCACCCAGCGCGATAGCGGCAAGGGCATCGGCACCGTCGGTGATTCCGCCGTCGATGTAGACCTCGACGTTGCTGGGGACTGTCGCTCGAACATCCGGCAACAACTCCAGCGGAACCGGCGCACGGTCGAGTTGCCTGCCGCCGTGGTTGCTCAACACGAGTGCCTCCACACCAGCGCTCGCGAGATCGGTGGCGGTGCTGACACTTTGCACCCCCTTGACGACCAGGTGCCCTTTCCATCTCTCGCGCAGCCAGGTGACGTCGTCGATAGTCAGCGAGGCATCGAACACCCGACTGAGCAGTTCACCGACCGTGCCCTCGGAGTTCTTCAGTGACGCGAACTCCAGCGGTTCGGTGGTGAGCGCGTGCCACACCCAGGTGGGGTGCAGGGCCATGTTTACCGCGGTGGCGGGCGTGAG
>CAYPSE010000088.1:0-6665 GCA_964413305.1 uncultured Rubrivirga sp.
TGGAATGCCCGCTCATGCGCGTCCCCTGCTCATCTCGACCTCTACGCCTTTCCGTCAACCATGTCCACGAAATACCGGTGCACCCGGTCGTCGTCGGCTAGTTCGGGGTGGAAGCTGGTGGCCAGCACCGACCCTTGCCGAACGGCAACGATGGTACCGGCGCGTTCGCCACTGGAAATCTCCGCGAGAACTTCGGCGTCTGGGCCCACCTTCTCCACCCACGGGGCGCGGATGAATACCGCGTGGAACGGCTCGGACCCCAGTACGGACATATCGATGTCCATCTCGAAGGAGTCGACCTGTCTGCCGAACGCGTTTCGCCGAACCACGACGTCCAACCCGCCTACGGTTTCTTGATCGGGCCGAGCATCGAGCACCTGATCGGCGAGCATGATCATCCCAGCGCAGGATCCGTACATCGGCAGACCCGAGGCCCTGAGTTCACGCAACGGTTCGAACCAGCCATCGATCCGGGCCAGCCGGGACATGGTGGTCGATTCGCCGCCGGGAATCACCAGGCCATCGCAAGTCGACAACTCGGCCAAGGCGCGAATCGCACCGGATCGAACGCCCACGCGGGTCAGTGCTTGGACGTGCTCACGCACGTCTCCTTGCAGCGCGAGCACCCCGATGAACGGGGCGCCGCTCACCAGCCTCGGTCTTCCAAGCGGTGATGCACAGGGATATCGGCCACGTTGATCCCGACCATCGCCTCACCCAAGCCCCGCGAGGCCTCCGCGACGATCTCGGGCTTATCGAAGTGGCGGGTCGCGGAAACGATCGCCTCCGCGCGCGCCTTGGGATCACCGCTCTTAAAGATGCCCGAGCCCACGAACACGCCGTCGGCACCGAGTTGCATCATCATCGCCGCATCAGCCGGAGTTGCAATGCCTCCCGCGGTGAACAAAACGACCGGAAGCCTGCCTTCGCGAGCGACCTCGACGACCAACTCGTAGGGCGCCTGCAGTTCCTTCGCCGCAACGAACAACTCGTCTTCGGCCATCGACCGAAGACGACGGATCTCACCGAGGATCTTGCGCATGTGGGTTACGGCGTTCGACACATCGCCCGTGCCGGCCTCGCCCTTGGAGCGAATCATCGCCGCACCCTCGGTGATGCGCCGGAGGGCCTCTCCGAGGTTGGTGGCGCCGCACACGAACGGAACCGTGAAGTCCTTCTTGGCGATGTGATTGGCGTAATCAGCCGGCGTCAGAACCTCCGACTCGTCGATGTAGTCCACGCCGAGAGATTGCAGGACCTGTGCCTCACCGAAGTGGCCGATGCGGGCCTTGGCCATCACGGGGATGGAAACGGCCTCCATGATCCCGGTGATCATCTCCGGATCGGACATGCGAGCCACGCCGCCTTGCGCACGGATGTCGGCCGGCACCCGCTCCAGGGCCATCACCGCAACGGCGCCGGCATCCTCGGCGATCTTGGCCTGCTCGGCGTCGACCACATCCATGATCACGCCGCCCTTGAGCATCTCCGCCATACCCCGCTTGACGCGGTCGGTACCAACCTGCTCGTTCACCTAGACCTCACAAATCGCCGAACTCGAACGTGGGAGCACCATCGTAGGACCCGGCCGGAAGGGCGCACCCGGACCACCTCTCCCCCTCCCCGACGAGTGACGCCGCATCGGGGAGGGGGCGCGTCAGAGTGCGGGGGGAACCGAATCGTCGAGGTCCACGGCCTGCGGCCACGGCGTGTGGCCGGCTAGCCGGAACGCTCGCACCATCCGCTGGCTTCGCAGTTGTGAACACGCCCGAACCGCATCGTTGAGGAACCGCCGCGATAACTGGACCCTCCTGGCCGATGCCGCCAGTTCCTCGATCAGTTCCGCCCCTCCCTGCGCTTGGCGAACCTCCTCGATCTCCTCCTCGTCGAGGGTCGCCTCGAGAGCCTGGCTGAGTTCGGACTCCGCTCGCGCCCTTCGCGCCATGTGTTCTGGGTCGTGGTCATCGCCATCGGCCGCAGTGCGGGCTGCGTGCGCGGCTTCGGCAACCACGATGGCTCCTGCCGGGTCCAGCAGTCCGCTGGTTGCCAGCTCCAGTGCCACCGATGATCGACGAAGCAGGTGCGCGTCGAGTGCCAGTTCAGCGGTATCGATGCGCTTATGAAGTGCGTCCAGGCGCCCCGCCGTCATCGACAGATAGAGGCCGAACAGACCAAGGAGAACGACGACGAGGATCAGCCACCACCAACTCATTCGACGCCTCCTTGGCTGCGCCTGCCGATTCCGAATGCCGCGCGATGGGCGAATCGGCCAAAAGCCTGGCCGCGCAGATCCTCAGTTACCTTCTCCCCCGGCACGCGAACGCTCTCGTAGACCTCGAGCACATCGTCCACCACGGTGTTCCAGTCGTACTCGTGCGCACGCGTATGCCCACGCGCCACCAGTGCGCGGCGAGCGGCATCGTCGGCCAGAACCGAGAGCACCGCTTCGGTGAGACCAGCTGGGTCCTTGCACGCGAACAGCCGCCCTGCTTTTCCGTCCTCCAGTACCTGGCGGAATGCAGGTATGTCGGATGCAACCACGCAAGCACCGGCCGCCATCGCCTCGACGAGCACGATGCCGAATGACTCACCTCCGGTGTGCGGGGCTACGTACACCTGAACCTCGCGCAGGAGTTCGGCTTTGCGCTCATCGCTCACAGTGCCCACGAACGTCAGGGCGCGATCGACACGTTCGGGGATGTCCTTGCGGACGTCGTCGATGTCACCGGGCCCGGCCACGATCACCTTCAGGTCGGGAACTTGGTCCAAGATCGCAGGGAGCGCATCGACGAGCACATCGAGTCCCTTTCGCGGCTCCTCGATACGACCGAGGAAGAGGAGTTCACGACGACGCTCACGATCGTGAACGTCGGGTGCAAAATCCTGGACGCGGACTCCGTTGGGTATCAGTACCGCATCTCCCCCCACATGCCCGACCAGCGTGCGACGGGCCTGTTCGCTGACCGCGATGCTTCCCCGGAGTTTCTCCATTGCCGTTTGCGCGACGTAGTACCCCGCCGTGAGCACCCGCGAGCGATCCTGGGACGAATGCCAGGTTGCTACCAGCGGACCTCGCGCCGCCCAGCAGGTCAGTAACGAAAGACTGGGCGCCAGTGGCTCGTGGATGTGGACGATGTCGAAGTCGCCTTGCCTGATCCACGCGCGAGCTCGCCGAGTCGCCTTCACCCCGAAGCTCAATCGGGCGACGGACCCGTTGTAGGGCACCGCGACGGGCCTGCCGCCGTCGGTCACCCACTCGGGTAGATCTTCGTCTTCCTCTGCCGGGGCCAGGACATCGACGTGGTGACCACGCGAACGCAAGGTGCGCGCGAGGTCCGACACGTGCGAGCGCACACCGCCCGGGACATCCCAGGCGTACGGGCAGACCAGTCCGATGCGCATGCTCATGCAGGCGCCTGGCTTCGGGGCGTCAGATCCGCTACCCAGACCCGCTGCAGCATGTGCCAGTCGACGCTGTGCTCGCGGATTCCCGATTCCCAGCCACGCGCGAGTTGCTGGGTGATCACGCGGATGTTGTCTTCGCGTTCGCCACCGGTAGGCATCTCGATGCGATCGTGAACGTAGCCACGTGCGAGGTCACCGTCGAACCACATGGTGACCGGGTGCAAGGGCACGCCGGTCATCATCGCCAGGATCGCAGGGCCAGCGGGGAAGGATGCAGGTTCGCCGAAGAAGTCGACGTGTACACCGGTCCGACCGATATCCCGATCTCCCATCAGCGCTACGAGTTTGCCGTCCCTGAGCCGACGTGTGAGTTGCCTGAGCACGTCGGGTTCCCCGGTACCGAGGAGGTCCATACCCAATTTACGCCGGTAGGCCATGAACTTCTCGAACAACTTCTCCGGCTTCAACCGCTCGGCGACCGACGACACCGAGCCGTAGGTGAGCGCAGCCCAGGCGCCGGCGTGATCCCAATTCGCCATGTGTCCGGGGATCATCAGCGCTCCGCCCTTGTCCAGGGCGTCGTCGAGAAGGTACTGACGTTCCAGGATGAAGGTGTCCTTGATGCGCTCCTTGGACCATGAAGGCAAGCGGAAGGCCTCGCACCAGTAGCGCATATAGCTGCGCATCCCTGCACGACTGAGTTCGCGGATCTGCTCGTGACTCGCCTGCGGGTGCACGCGCTCGAGGTTGCGCTCGAGTTGCGTCACTCCCCCGGCATGCCGACGCCAGAGCGCATCAGCCATCTGCTGGAAGACCGCATTGGCGGCGGGTTCCGGTAGCGCCTTCGTTGCCTTCCAGCCGATCTCGTAAAGCCAAGCATTCAGCGTGTCCGTGGCGCTGGAACGCACGGAGGAGGGACGAAACCACTTCGCGACGTCACTCACCGTTGGCACTTCCACGCAGTTGGCGGCGGACCACCACCATGCGCTGGACGACGGTGATGACTCCGGAAACGCCGATCACCCACAAAGCGATCGGCAGGATGTACGGCACACCGAATCCGGTCAGCAAGATCGCGATGCCGGCCAGGATCAAACGCTCGGCGCGCTCAGCGATACCGACGTTGGCGGTCGCGCCCACGGCCTCGGCCCGAGCCTTGGCATACGAGACGACCTGCCCGGACACCAGCGCCAGCAGGCCACCGCCGATGATCCAGTAGTCCCCTTGCGAGGCTCCCCACAAGATCAGTGCGCCGAATACGGCTCCATCGGTGATGCGATCGAGGGTGGCGTCCAGGAAGTTCCCCCACGGACCGCTCGTCCCGGTCATTCGGGCCATGGTCCCATCGAGAAGATCGCTCATGCCGAAGAAGACACCGAGCACGAACGCCCAGACGAACTGGCCTTGGGGAATCAAGATCAACATGCTCAAGGAGCCGCCGATGGTTCCGGTCAAGGTCACGGCGTCGGGACTGACCTTCATCTTCACCAGCAACTTCGCGGGTGGATCGATGATGACTGCGGCGACCTTGCGCGCTGCCGGATTGTTGAGCACGATCAGCGGTCTTCGTCGGGGGCTATGCCAACACCCTCGTCCCACGCCTGCGCGAGAAGCCTCCGCGTGTCTTCCAGCACCTGAGGGATCACCTTGGTCTGTCCGATGATCGGCATGAAGTTCGTATCGCCGCCCCAGCGAGGAACGATGTGCTGGTGCAGGTGTGCCGCGATGCCCGCTCCCGATAGCGCGCCTTGATTCATCCCCACATTGAATCCCTGAGCGGTGGCAACCTGACGCAAGATCCGCATGGTTCGCTGCGTGAACAGCCCCAATTCGGCGACTTCACTCGAGGTCAATTCCGGGTATTCGGCCACGTGCCGGTAGGGGCAGATCATCACGTGTCCGGAGTTGTACGGATACAAGTTGAGCACCCCGTAGACCTCGTTGCCACGGGCGAAGACCAACCCCTCTTCCTCCGCAATTGCCGGTGCTACGCAGAAGGGACAGTCCGCCCCCGCCTCATCGCTCTTCGGCTTCTTGCCGCCCCGCAGGTACACCATGCGGTGCGGGGTGTAGATGCGCTCCCAGTCCTCGGACATCTCAGACCTGGATCCGATCGTCGATCGCCGCGACGATCTCGGCCACGGCTTCGCCGATCGGCACACCGTTCTTCTGGGTGCCGTCGCGATAGCGGAACGAGACAGCGTTCGCCGCCACGTCCTCATCCCCCGCGATGAGCATGTACGGCACCTTGGCTCGCTGCGCGTTACGGATCTTCTTCTGCATCCGATCATCGGAGGTGTCCACCTCCACGCGCACACCCTTGTCGGTCAGCGCCGCGGCGACCTGCTCCAGGTAACCCACGTGATCGTCAGTGATGGGGATGCCGACCACCTGCACCGGGGCCAGCCAAGGTGGGAATGCACCCGCGTAGTGCTCCAACAAGACCGCGAAGAATCGTTCAATCGATCCGAACAGCGCCCGGTGGATCATGATGGGACGTTCGCGGGTGCCGTCGGGGGACTGGTATTCGAGGTCGAAGCGTTGCGGCAGTTGGAAGTCGACCTGGATCGTGCTCATCTGCCAGGTTCGACCGATCGCGTCCTTGGCCTGGACGGAGATCTTCGGGCCGTAGAACGCCGCACCCCCCTCATCGAGCACCAGGTCCAGGTTCTGCTTCTCGGCAGCCACCCGCAAGGCCTCGGTCGCCTCGGCCCATTCGGCGTCGGTTCCCACGGACTTGTCCGGGTTGCGGGTGGACAACTCGAGGTAGAAGTCGGTGAGGCCGTAATCGCGAAGTAGATCGAGTACGAAGGTCAGCAGCCGGTCGAGTTCGCCGGGCATCTGTTCCTTGGTGCAGTAGATGTGGGCGTCGTCCTGGGTGAAGCCACGAGCTCGGGTGAGTCCTTGCACCACACCGGACTTTTCGTACCGGTAGACGGTGCCGAACTCGAAAAGTCGCAGCGGCAACTCGCGGTAGGAACGTCCGCGCGCACTGAAGATGAGGTTGTGCATCGGACAGTTCATCGGCTTGAGGTAGTAATCGGCGCCCTGCCTTCGCACGTTGCCCTCGGCATCGATCTCCGCATCCAGGTGCATCGCCGGATACATACCTTCGGCGTACCAATCCAGATGCCCGGACTTCTCGAACAACTGACCCTTGGTGATGTGCGGTGAGTTGACGAACTCGTAGCCACCTTCTTCATGGCGCTTGCGCGAGTAGTCCTCCATCACCCGGCGCACCACACCACCCTTGGGGTGGA
>CAYPSE010000089.1:0-6648 GCA_964413305.1 uncultured Rubrivirga sp.
CGGCGATCCCGGGCGCACCACTGACGACGAGAAGCGGGACGCGCTCGGACCACGCATTGGCGGTGGCGTTCGCCAGCTTCAAGCCGCCAACCCCGTAGGTGCATACGACCATGCCGAACCCGCGGACCCGGGCGTAGGCATCCGCCGCGAACCCCGCACCCTGCTCGTCGGTGGTGTTCAGGACGTCGAAGCCCTCCTGATGCAGGGAGCCCACGAACTTGAGGACGTAATCTCCAACGATCCCGAACCCCTCATCGACTTCGAGTTCCCTCAGCCGCTTGGCGAGGTGGCGTGCGATGGTCAGTTCACTCGTCTTCGCCATTTCCTGAAGGCTCATTTCCGCTCGGTGGATCATCGTGGACCAACGGAGGCTACTGCCCCCGGTCTCGGCCGAGGTGGGGCGGCGCCCTCGAGTCCTACGGGAATCGGGTATTGAACAGACGGTCCACACGTGTTCCAATATCCGTTACTGCGCAACAAGGGAAGGTGACCGACGAGCATGCTGCCGGTCGCTTCCCTACGTCCGCGGACCCTTGTCTCCTCCGTGACGGCACTAGTTTTGACCTTGGCGTTACTCGGCACGCATTGGTCGGGCGCCGTGCCTATTCCCGTTGCCACCGCGTCGGTCAGTTCCCCGACGATCCTCACCTACACCGGGGCACCGCAGCAGTACACCGTCCCAGCGAACATCGACACACTCGTGGTCCAGTTGGTTGGCGGTTCCGGTGGCGGTGGTCTCAATAACGGCATGTATCAGGTGAACGCGCAAGGTGGGTCCGGTGGCCAAGTCATCGTCCAACTCTCGGTCACTCCAGGTGAATCCCTGCAGTTCAACATCGGCGGCGCGGGAGAAAACGGCCCACAGACATTGGAAGGTGACCCGAGCAAGAACCAAGTCACGTTCCATATCGCCAAGGGCGGGTGGAACGGCGGCGGCGATGCAGGTTTCTCCACCTACACCTATCAAGGCGACGTGAGTTCATCGTTCGTCGGCAACTTCGCAGGCGGCGGTGGCGGCGCAACAGACATTCGAGCATGTTTCAGTGCCCAGAACACGATCTGCCCGGCCTCCCAACGCATCGCGGTCGCCGGTGGTGGTGGGGGCGCGGGAATGGACAACGGTGCGAACACCACATCCGCTGCCGGCGGCGCGGGTGGCATCTTCGCCAACGGTTCAGGTGCAGCCGGTAATGCGAATCCCCTCACCTCTGTTCCCACCGATGGAGTGAACTCCTTCCCGCCCGGCACCATCAACGCAACGCCCGGTCTCGGCGCGACACAAGCCGCTGGAGGAGCCGGTGGTTCGCCCACGAACCTCGCACCGTCGGGATACGAGGGTGGGAAGTTCTGCAGCGGCGGCACCGCCGGGCAAGGCGGAGTTGCCGGTGCTGGTCAACCGGGGACGAGCGGCGTTGGAGGTAAGGGCGGATCCGGCGAAGTCGTCGAGGGCGGCTTCAATTCCACCACCTTCGGTGGTGGTGGCGGCGGTGGTGGCTACTTCGGTGGCGGTGGTGGTGGCTGCGGTGGCTTCGCGTGGAAGAACATGCAATACGGAATCCAGTCCGTCTATTTCCCGGGCACCGCCGGCGGTGGCGGAGGATCGTCGTGGGTCGATCCCACGCGGGCGGTCGCAGGCACCCTGCAATACGGCGCAGCATCATTGACGCATGCCCACGGCTACGCAGTGATTCAAGGGCTGCGCTTGGGTTCGACGGGCGCACCGCAAGCGATCGCCATCCCCGCGAACGCCGACGCAGTCGACTACACCCTGAACGGTGCGCAAGGTGGTGACTACGGTCTGGGAACCGAAGGCGGTGCAGGCGCCAGTTTCACTGGCTCGCTCATTCCCTTCACCGCAGGTGATGTCATGCAGATCAACGTGGGCGGTGGTGGTCAGGTCACGGACTGCGGTGGCGTCGGTTGTCCACCGACGGCATTCGGTGGGCCGCCGGTATTCAACGTGACAACCGACTCCTACACATCGGGCACTTTCGCACTTCAGTCTGGATGGAACGGTGGCGGGTTTGCCGTGCCGCTGTCGAACTACACCTCCGCGCAGTACTGGGGCTACAGCTACCCGCAAGCAGGCGGTGGTGGCGCAAGCGATCTTCGGATCTGTCCGGGTGGGACGTCGCTCACGGCAGCGCGTACTGCGTTGTGCTCGGGACCGTTAGCACCGTTCGTGATCGCCGCTGGCGGTGGCGGCGCGAGCGTGGTCGACTTCTGGGAGGCGGCGGTCAACGGCGGCTGGGGCGGTTGCACCGATGGTCAAGAGCCGTCTGACTCAACAGACGGCGGGGCGGGGCGCGGTGGCACGCAATCGGCCGGTGGGATCGGCGGTGGCGCGGGCACCTCGGGATCGTCCGCGGGTAGCCCCGGTGCTGCCGGTGTGGGTGGCAACGGCGGACTCGGCGACACCCAAATCGACCAGGATCGCCAAGGATCCGGCGGTGGCGGCGGCTACTTCGGTGGTGGTGGCGGTGGTGGTGGCGGCTCAGTCGGCGACGCCCTCTTCCACTCCGCCGGTGCCGGTGGCGGCGGCTCTTCCCTGTCTCCCGCCAATGCGACGTGCACCGATGGTGGCGGACCGGAATCCAACGCCACGTTCTCCTCAGCGGGGGGCAATGCGGAGTTGTCCTTCCCGGTTCTCGTTCCTGGGCAGCCGTTCAACATCAACGCCACGAAGGTGAGTTCGGCTACCGAAGCGAGCGTTGCATGGACTGAGAATGGTGCGTTCGGTGCGGCGATCACAAGCGCGCAGATCGCGTTCAGCACCGACAACGGAAGCACATGGTCGACGCCGCAGACCATCACTCCGGCCACGTCACCTGCGACTGTGACGGGACTGGCTGCGTCGACCGACTACGTGTTCCGCGTGGCTCTTGTCAACAGTTTCGGGGCAAGTCCATGGTCGAAGAACTCCAACCGGGTCCTCACGCCAGCAGCGGTACCCGCACAGGTGACAGGACTGACCGTCAGCGCAGCCCCGAACGGCGTCGCAGCAACGTGGAGCGCCCCCGCAGATAACGGTTCCTCCATCACCAGTTACACCGTCGAGTACTCGAACAACGGCGGCTCTAGCTGGAGCAACCAGTCCGTCACTGCACCGACCACCTCGGTCGCGATTGGCAACCTCACATCCGCAGACTCCTACATTGTGCGCGTTGCTGCAGTGAACTCCGTGGGTACCGGAACCGTAAGTGCCAATTCCAGTTCCGTCGTCCCCATCGGAATTCCCTCTGCTCCGGGGACACCCACGGCAACGCCGGCCTATCGCGAGATCGCGCTGAGTTGGTCAGCCGCATCGGTTGCCGGATCACCCGGGAACGGTCAAGCGATTACCGGCTATCAGGTGGAAGCCACCGATACTGTCACCGGTGACGTTGCAGTCATCGATACCGGCTCTACATCCACCTCGTACACCGTGAAGGGAATCTTCAGCGGGCATCCACTGACGTTCCGGGTGCGCGGGTTGAACGTCGACGTACCCGGAGCATGGTCGAGTGCTTCCGCAGCCGTGAGTGCAGATAGCACCGCCACCGCACCACTGTCCGTCCAACCAACTCGAGCCGTGGAGGCGGTGAACTTGTCGTGGACGCAGCCCGCGAACCTCGGTGGTGGGACCATCGACGGGTACCGCATCGAACGCATCACTCCTGGACTGAATGCCCGTTGGACAACGGCGCTCGTCACAACGGGTTCCACAACGTCCGCAACCATCAACAACCTGACGCCGGGTGTTGGTTACCGATTCCGGGTGGCGGCGGTCACGGATGTGCCCATCGGAGGCGGAGCATCTGCAGACGTCGTGGGCCCATGGTCATTCCCCACATTCAGCCTGTCACCGTTACCGCGCTCACAGCCTGGGCCGCTGCCCAGTCCCACCCCCACCCCCACCCCGACGCCTTCGTCTTCGCCCAGTGCCCCCCCGACCGCTAGTCCCACGTCCACACCGACGATCACACCGTTGCCCGCACCGGGTCAGGCATCGGCTCTGATCGGCGGAAATCCCGCGAACATCCAGGTGCGCGATGTGCCGCGCCGGAACCCGATCGGTTCCACGATTCAGGTGGCCGGTGTGCGCGGAGGACTCATCGCCACGGACCAGTTGGGACGGCCACAGCGCCTGACGAAACAAGGCTCACTCGTCCTGGAGTCACCCCGTCAATCGCGGACGAAAGCCACGGTCCACCGCCCGAGCGGGCAAATTCAGATCCGACTCGAAGGCATCGAACGTCAGTCCAACCTCTCGGTCGCAGTCGTCACCCCGTCGGGCTCGACCACACCCTTGCGGAGTCAGCGAGCGGATGCTCGGGGTGAAATCGACGCACTTCTTGCCATCCCTTCGGGTCTACCCTCCGGCGCTGCCGGCTTGCGTCTTGTGGGCGTGAACAACCGGGGTCAGGGCTTCGACATAACCCTGGGCGTGCGGGTGAAGACCATCCCTGCCCAAGCAGGCGTGCAACGGGCGTTCGACCTTGATTCGCAGGCATCCTTAACCTCGCGGAATCGACGCGACATCGCTCGTCTCGCATCCACGTTCCAAAGACCACAGCGTCAAGCAGTCATTACTTTGGTCGTTTCCTCACAGCACGCCGACACACGTCGATTCGAACGTCAAAAGCGCTGGTTTACGGACATCTCAACCACCTTGCGCGGGTCCGGCTTCACCGGATCCATCCGTCATAGCGTCACGGTCGTTCCACCAGGACTGCCGAACAGTGTGACGGTGACCATCCGATGAATCGGCGTCAATCGGCGCTCATCGCCGCTAGTGCTTGCTTCACTATGTTGCTGGCCTCATGCAGCAGCGACAGCACTCAGGAATTCATCGACGAGGTCAACGCCTATCCCCTGGTATCGACCATCAACGGGGAAGTGCCACCAGGTGAGCCGACTTTGGTACACACATCGAAGCTCATTCTGGACACGATGCGCGATGGACAACAGGTGCGTGTCTACCGCGACGTCCGCGAACCCGGAACGCGCGCGCCGATTCACATCCACCCCTTCGGCGGCTGGACCTGTGTGGTGAGTGGGAAAGCAGTTCTCTACCTCGATGGCTCTGCGCCCAAGGAAACCGGGCCGGGCGAATGCGTCAACATGCCCGCGATGGTGCCCATGAGCAACGTCAACCCCGGCTCGGATCCGGCGATCCTGCTGGATAGTTTCGTGACACCGCCCAACGCGCCGGTCTGGCGCATCATCGAGATAGGTCAAGAAGGTCTCGGAAATGAATTCGCGACCGGGCACAACGAGAAGGTCAATCCCCAATGACCTCGTGATTGTTCAACCCGGGGCCGCATAACCCGAAGACCGACTGCTCCATCGTGTCCGTGGGACAGGTCGGTTCGTCGCTTTGCCCACGACTTTGGAGATCGCTTTGGATGTATTCGGCCGTCTGTTCGATCGCCTCGGGCGGGACTCTTGCGGCTGACCAGCCAAATGATCACGCCGCCGACTGCCATCGCAACCAAGATCGCCGCGATGCCGAATCACAAGGTCACGAGCGGAAGGTAGTGCCCGGAAGAGGCTTCCCACCCGAATGCGACTAGCGACACACTTTGGATGCGGAGCTCATCAGTTCATCGAGGATTCATGCTCACGTATCTCCGATTTTCCGATTCAGACACGCGCTCCACTGATCGTGCAACTGCTTCCCCAGTCAACTCTCATCGTGTCCCGCAGTCAGAGGGGCCTCAGCTGGGGAGGTAACCGTGTTCGCAGATCCCAACCTCATGTGTCCTGTTTGCCACGAGGACGACTTCGAGATCGTGCGCAGCGACAAGTTGGGTTTCGTGGTGCTGTGCAATATGTGCGGTTATGCGCGAGGTGCCACTCTTGAGCACATCATCGCGAGCTAGAAGGGCGCTCGTTCCTCACTGATCGAGTTACCTCCGTCCACGGCAATCACCTGGCCGGTCAGGTACCCGCTACCGGGTGCGCAGAGCATTGCGATGGTTGCAGCCACTTCAGCGGGCTCCGCGCTTCGACGAACTGGAACACGCTTTCCCTCCGCTTGCTCTGTCACGGTTTGCGCTCCTGTTGCGATCCATCCCGGGGCGACCGCATTCGAAGTGATCCCGTGCGGCGCCTCATCGACGGCGATCGAGCGCATCAGTCCGACCATGCCCGCTTTCGCCGCGGCGTACGCGGCCTCCCCTCGCATCGCCATCAGCGGCCCAGTGACACTCGACACGAACACGATTCGACCGAACTCCTCTTTGCGCATATGGGTCAACACTGCTCGAGTCATGAAGAATGCGGTGTCAAGGTTGCGCTGCAGCCCTCGGTGCCACGCCCCTTCACTTATGTCAGTTGAGGTGCCTGATTCGACAACGCTTCCCTGACTGGTCATGCCGGCGTTGTTCACCAGGATCGTCGGGGGGCCGGCTGACGTGACCGCAAAGTCGACCACCACCTGTGCCCCAGCCATCAACATCAGATCTGCGGGGATTCCATGGGCGTCCAGTCCCTCTGCTCGAAGTTCCGCGACCCGATCGTGGATGTGGTCACCGGTAGCAGTGATCACCACCGACGCCCCAAGTTGACCCAACGCTCTAGCAGTGGCAATACCGATACCCGATGCCGAGCCGCAGCCGGTGACGATAGCCACCCGATGGGACAGTTCCAGCCAGTTGGGCAAAT